>QOPF01000001.1 GCA_003331625.1 Gammaproteobacteria bacterium
TAGTTACTTTTATATTTGTTCTGTTGCAGGGATAAATTGATATTTCTTTTTTAAAATAATGCAACATAGCACTAACTTCATCAGTAAATACTTTTTCTTCGTTATGCGCTTGCGTTAATGCGCTCAATAAGTCTTCTAAACAAAAAACCTGAGGAGTAGCAGAAAGCCATACGTTTTTTCTATCTAGAGATTTTTGAACTTTTTCATTTTTTATTAAATTTACGCTTTCAGTAGGTTGATAAGATAGATAACAACCTTGACCATCTTCTTTAATATCATCCTGCGCTTTTTCCATTAAACTCAATAAATCTTTAAGTTCTAAACAAGGTCTGGCTGCATCATGGACTGCAACTAATATAGATTTATCTTCATCTTCCTTGATTGCTTGAAGGCCATTCAAAACTGAAAGCATTCTTGTAGAAGCGCCAATGCATGTTTTTATTTTATTGTGTTGAGAAATAGCTAATTCTTCCCAAGCTTCTGTTTCTTCATTTACAACAACATAAATTGCCTTGCAGTTTTCATCTTTTAAAAAAGGATCAATTGCAAATTCAATGATAGTTTTTTTTCCTACAATATTAAATTGTTTAGCTAGTTTTAATTGCGCCCTGGCTCCAACACCTGCAGCAGGAATTAAAGCTGCATATTCAGTCATTTGGTAAAAGCTCTACTAGAACCTCTCCCTTTTTTATCATATTCATCTGATTTCTAACGTAACCTTCAATAGCATCTGGATCATTAGTTAAGCTATCTAATTCCATTTTAGCTACTTTGTTATTCTCTTTTAAATTAGAAATCTGACTTTCCAAGATTAAAGTTTCTTTTTTCATATCTTTGAGTTTGCTGAAGCTTTTTTCCCCAAAAAACATTTCTATAATATAAATTAAAACAAGAGAAATAAGAATTAAAAAAATTAAAAAATAAAAATAATCTTTAATCTTTCTAATCAATTTTTTAGTTCTCCCCTTCCAAGATATTTAAGGTTTTCAAAAGCGTCTATCATTAATAATCTATTATATTTTGATGTTCGGTCGGAACGAGAGGGAGCGCCTGTTTTTATTTGTCCAGCTCCTGTTCCAACTGCTAAATCAGCGATGAAACTGTCTTCAGTTTCCCCTGACCTGTGAGAAATGACGCACTTATAATTATTTTCATACGCTAGCCTTATTGTTTCAAAAGTTTCGGTAAGTGTTCCAATTTGATTTATTTTAATTAGAACTGAATTAGCAACTTTTTTATCGATTCCTTCTTGCAGAATATCTTGATTTGTTACAAACAAATCATCTCCAACAAGCTGAGTTAGCTTTCCTAATTTTTCTGTCATTTTTCTCCATCCGTCCCAATCATTCTCATCTAATCCATCTTCTATAGAAGTTATGGGATAGTTTTTATTTAATTGAGAAAGATATTCTATTAATTCATCAGAAGATAATTTTTTGGCATTTGAAAAAGAGTATTTTGTATTTTTCAATAATTCTGTTGAAGCACAATCCAAGGCGAAGGTAATATCTTTATTGATTTCATATCCGGCCGCTTCTACTGCGCTTGTTATTAAATCAAGGGCTTCTTCAGCTGAACTTATTCCAGGTGCAAAACCTCCTTCATCTCCTACTGCAGTAGAAAATCCTTTTTCATTTAAAGTATTTTTTAAAACGTTAAAAATCTCAACCCCACAAATCAAACCTTCTTTGAATGACGAAAATCCAACTGGCTGAATCATAAATTCTTGGAAATCAAGATTATTATTTGCGTGAGCGCCTCCATTTAAAATATTCATCATTGGAAGAGGCATTTTCATTTGTGTTTCCTTATAAAAATTTTCTAAAAAATAATCATGAATATGTTTATAAAGTGGTTTTTTCAAAATTGTTGAGGATAATTTACAAAAAGCCAATGATGTTGCGAGAATAATATTGGCTCCGAATCTTTCTTTATTTTTTGTACCATCTAAACTTATTAGTCTCTCATCAAAATTTTTTTGATCTTTAAACTCTTTATCTAAAAGCTCTGGGAAAAGATTTTCTTCAGCAAATTTGATTACTTTTTCAACACCTTTTCCATTAAAGTTTTTTCCATTATCTCTTTTTTCGATAGCTTCTCTGGAACCAGTTGAGGCTCCAGATGGGACAAATCCAAATTCTCTTGTCCCATCCTTTAACTCTATAAATGCTGCAATAGTAGGAGTTCCCCTGGAATCAAGGACTTCAAAGGCCTTAATCTTTTTTATTTTCATTAGATAAAATCTTTAACGGCATTATCAACTTTGTTTACTTCGTCTAATAAGTTTTCAAATTTATCTAGTGAAGTAGCAGAAGGACCATCGCATAAAGCATTTTTGGGATCAGGATGAACTTCAATAAATACCCCGGCAATTCCCAGAGCTACGCCAGCTTTAGCAAGATCAACTGCCTGCTCTGCTCTTCCCCCGGCCGCAGTTTGCCCTTGCCCAGGAAGCTGCAAAGAGTGAGTTACATCAAAAATTACGGGGGATTTAAAAGTTTTTAATTTTGATATGCCAAGCATATCTACTACTAAATTATCATATCCAAAAGACGTTCCTCTTTCACAAAGTAATATTTGATTGTTTCCAAAGCTATCACACTTTGAGATTATGTTTTCCATTTGGTTAGGAGAAAGAAATTGCCCTTTTTTTACATTTATAGGCTTTCCTGTCTCACATACTTCTTTTATCAAATCTGTCTGTCTACATAAAAAAGCTGGAATTTGGATTATATCAACCACATCTGCAATTTTTTTGACTTGGTTTATTTCATGAACATCGGTAATCAAGGTATGGCCTAATCTTCTCAATTCACTAAAAGTTCTCAGGCCTTCGTCAAGTCCAGGTCCTCGATATGAATCAACAGATGATCGATTTGCTTTATCAAAAGATGCTTTAAAAATAAAAGGATTTCCTTTTGATTCAACAATCGCCTTAAGTTCATCGGCAACTTTAAAAGTTAGCTCATCATTTTCTAAAACATTTAATCCAGCAATAACTGTGAGTTTTTTTGAATTAGATATTTCAAAATCTGATACTTTAATTTTTTGAGTCATTCTATTTAGATTTTAACTTAGCTGCTCTAATAAATCCTTTAAACAAAGGATGAGCTTTAATAGGGTCAGATGTAAATTCTGGATGAAATTGACAGCCCACAAACCATTTATGATTTTTAATTTCTATTGCTTCAACAAGTGAGTTATCTTCTGATTTACCAACTATAGTCATGCCGTTTTTATTAAAAGTTGATTCATAATTATTATTGAACTCATATCTGTGTCGATGACGTTCAGAAATTCTCTGTTTTTTGTAAAGTTTCGCCATCTTGCTAGTTTTCTTTAAATAACAAACTTGACTACCCAACCTCATAGTCCCTCCTTTATCCGATTCTTCAGTTCTTTGCTGGATTAATCCTTCATCATCGAGCCATTCCGTGATCAAACCTATTACAGGATGCTTTGTAGACTTCTTAAATTCTGTGCTATCAGCATCAAGCTTTAGAACATTCCTTGCAAACTCTATTACCGCAATTTGCATTCCCAAGCATATGCCTAGGTATGGTATGTTTTGCTCTCTTGCATACCTTGCTACATTTATCATTCCTTTAACCCCTCTATTTCCAAACCCACCTGGAATCAATATTCCATCAGCATTTATTTTTTTTACCCCTTTATTAAACATTTCTGAATCTATGTACTCTATTTTTACGTTTGTTCCATTATGGATTCCAGCATGAATTAAAGCTTCATTTACAGACTTATAGGAATCAACAAGCTCAGTGTATTTGCCCACCATTGCTATCTTTGTTTCTCCTTTTTGGCTGTTCTCAAGATTGATTACTTTTTTCCAATCATTCAATTTAGGTTTAGAACATCGAATCTTTAATTTTTCTACAATTTGTTCATCTAGTCCCTGTTTGTTCATCATCACAGGTATTGAGTAAATTGAAGGAACATCTGGAAGAGTGAAAACACAGTCTTCATTAACATTGGTAAACAAAGCTATTTTCTTACAATCGGCTTTAGAGAGGTTTTGTTCAGATCTACAGATTAATATATCGGCTTGAAGTCCATGTGAAAGAAGGCTTTTTACTGAATGTTGTGTAGGTTTTGTCTTTGTTTCTCCTGATGAGGCTAAATAAGGAACAAAAGTTAAATGAGTAAATAAAGTTCTATCTGAACCAAGTTCTAACTTCATTTGTCGAATAGCTTCTAAAAAAGGTTGAGATTCAATATCGCCAACAGTTCCTCCAATTTCAATTATTGCAATATCATTACCTTCAGCTCCTATGCTGATTCTTTTTTTTATTTCATCTGTTATGTGAGGAATTACCTGCACAGTTGAACCTAAAAACTCTCCTTTTCTTTCTTTTTTTAAAACATGTTCGTAAACTTGACCAGCAGTAAAGTTATTTTTATGCGACATTTTAGAATTAAGATACCTTTCGTAATGACCCAAGTCTAGATCTGTTTCAGAGCCATCATCTGTAACGAAAACCTCTCCGTGTTGGAAGGGACTCATTGTTCCTGGATCCAGATTGATGTAAGGATCAAGTTTCATTATGGTTACTTTTAAACCTCTGCTTTCTAGTAGAGAGCCTAAGGAGGCGGAAAGAATACCTTTACCCAAAGAGGAAACTACTCCTCCAGTAACGAATAAATATTTAGGATTTTTAGAAGCCATCTTTTTCATACAAGATGGTTCATAAGTATATCAGAATAGTCAGAGACTATTAATATTCTTTAAATAGAAATAATTTTTCCTTCTTCCGCTTCTTCAGATTTATCAAGAGGTCTTTCTAAAGTAGCCCAATCTATTTCTCCATCTGTAGGCCAATCTTCATATTCGAGAACACCTAGAGAATCGTATAAAGGCTTAACTTTATCTGTAAGCAAACCAATTCTCGATAAATTTGGGACAACTCTTGTAAAAAGCAAATGTTGAAAATTATTCATAACGTCAGTTTTACTTTGAAAGTCAACTGCATCATCTACATCCCAACCAAAGTTTCTGTAAACATCCGATGACATTAATCTGCCTCTCATAACAACACAAGCTTCGTAAGCGAACTGTGCTCTTTCTTCTTTTTCCTCTTCGGATAAAGTTTTAATATACTCTTCAAGATAATTGACCCCAAAGGTAACGTGCCTAGCTTCATCTCTTATAACCAAATATAGTAAATCTTTAAATACTGGGTCAAAAGTTCCTTGTCTAGCAAGATTGAATGCCGCTAAAGCTAAACCTTCGATTATTATTTGCATACCAATGAACTTTAAATCCCACCTCGGATCGGTCAGGATTTTGTCCAGTAAAGATTTTAAACCACTGCCAACCGGATACATTACGCCAACTCTTTTTTGAATGTATTTGTTGAATGCTTCTACATGCCTAGCCTCATCAAAAGTTTGAGAAGCTGCGTAAAGTTTTGCGTTGAATGTTGGAGCACATGAAACTAACTGAGAAGCTACAAGCAAGGCTCCTTGTTCGCCATGAAGAAACTGACTTAGAGACCAAGCACCTCTATGACTCATGAATTTAAATTTGTCTTCTTTGGAAAGTTGTTGATAAGGCTTGTATTCGTCCCAGAAAATAGGAGGCGGATTTTCTCCTCTTTCAGGCAAGGGGCAATCCCAATCAATATCTTTTTCTGCATTCCAGTTGAGTTCTTTTCCGAGCTCATAAAGCCTTTTAATTCTGTTGTCTTGAACTGTGTAATCCCAATTATACGAACCGGTCAAAGGCGTGCTAAATAGTTCCGCAATGTCTTCGACATCCTTCTTTGATAAATCGTGTTCATTTTCCACTGGAAATTCTTTTATTGATCTTGGGGTTTCGTCTAAAATTTTAATTTTCACAACTTGTATATTTTTTTTACCCTATTGGAAAGGCCGGTTAATAAAGAATATTCTGTATTATCAGCATATTTAGCAACCTTGTCTACTCCGTGGCTTTCTCCCCAAATAATAACTTCATCCTTATAACTAATATCTCTAAAACTTGATAAATCAATAGCCATCATGTCCATTGAAATTTTACCTATTATGGGAGCAAGTTTATTTTTGATTTTTACTTTACCTTGATTACTTAAATTTGTTGGATATCCATCGCCAAACCCTATAGGCAAAATACCAATTTTTGATTTTTTTGGAGCAGTCCATATTCCTTCATATCCAACCTTTTCTCCTTTGGAAATGTCTTTAATAGAAATAAATTTAGATTTTAATGTCATTACCGGCTTTAAATCATCATTGTATTTTTTTAAATTTGATTTTATTCCAAAAATACAAAGTCCAGGTCTCACGATGTTTTTTTGCGAATCTGGAAGATTAATCATTCCTCCAGAGTTGCAAAGGCTTGATTTAAAATTTATTTTAAGTGAGGTTAATTTTTTTTCTACTTTCTTAAAATTTACCAGCTGATTTGAGCTTCCTTGATAATGAGAAAAATGACTCATTAAAACTAAATTATTAGTTTTTTTTGAGATTTCTTCTGCAACTTGAATAATTTCATCCGAAGAAAATCCTAATCTATTCATTCCAATATCAAATTTAATCCAAATAGTTTGTGCTGAAGGGAATTTTTTTAATTTAAATAAAAAATCTAGTTGTCTTTCAGAATGAATAACAAATTCAATTTTATTTTTTATTAACTCTATAAGGTCTGAAGAATCATATGGTCCTTCCAAATCTAAAATGGACTTTTTAGTTGTCGATCTTAAATTTATGGCTTCTTCAGATGTAGCTACGCAGAATCCATTAACCTTATTTTCTAGCCGCTTTGAAATCTCTTTTATACCATGCCCATATGCATTAGCTTTGATCACAGGAAAAAACTTGGAAGATTTTGCAATTTCTTTTAATTTTTTAATATTAAAATCTAGAGCTTTTAGATTAATTTCTGCAACCGTTGGACGATTCAATTTAATCTTCTGATGTAAAATCTGGATTCTTTAAAGCAGGATCATCCAAGGCGAGGTCTTCAAATTTTGTATATTTTTCAGAAAAATAAAGCTTCACGGTACCGGTAGGACCATTTCTATGTTTTGCAATATCAATAACAGCCAAACCCTTATTTTCAGGTACTTGTTCATACTTTTCTGCACGAAAAACAAAAGTAACAATATCAGCATCTTGCTCAATAGCTCCAGAGTCTTTTAGATCAGCTAAAACTGGTTTTTTTCCAGTCCTTGTTTCAGGTGCTCTATTTAGCTGGGATAAAGCTATAACGGGAACATCTATTTCTTTTGCAAGCGCCTTTAAAGATCTAGAAATTTCACTCATCTCAGATACTCGATTGTCATTTCTATTATCAGCTCTCATTAATTGCATGTAGTCGATGATAATTAAACCTAAATCAGGATTTTCTCTTTTTAATTTTCTTGACCTTGATAATATTTCTGATGGAGATAAAGCTGATGTGTCATCAATATAAAACTTTGATCTACTTAAAAGAGAAAGAGAATTTTCTATTTCATTAAAATCGCTATCAGATAAATTTTTTGCCTCAAATAGTTTTTTTAATTCTATTTTTCCTAATAAAGAGATTAATCGATACATTATTGATCTTGCTGACATTTCTAAGCTAAATAAAACACAGGGAATACTCTCATTAACAAGATGGCCAGCAATACTTAGAGCAAAAGCTGTTTTACCCATGCTGGGTCTGCCAGCAATGATAAATAGGTCTCCTTCTTGTAAACCCATGGTGTACTTATCTAAGTCCCTAAAACCTGTGCTTATACCTACGAGGTCGCCATCAGATCTCATTGTTTTATCAATATTATCGTAAACTGGTTTTATTAGATCTTTTGCCAGTAAAGGACCAGAATTTCTTTGAATGGAGTCTCTAAGTTTTATAAGTTTGTCTTCAGCTTCACTTAAAGCACTATCGCTTTCAAAAGTATCAGCTTCTTTTGCTAGAGAGGAAATATCGGCAGCAGTTGATATAAGCTTTCTTAATGAGGAAGATTGTTTGATTATGTTTGTATAGTTACTAAAGTTTGCTGTACCTGGCGTATCTGATACTAAATTTTTTACATAATTAACCCTATCAAAATTAGATAAAGTACTTAGCTCGCTATCACCGGAAAGAGATTCAATTAAAGTAACAGTGTCAAGATCCGAACCTAAATCTATAAGTTTTTTTATCCCTCTGAAAATAAGCTTGTGTTCATTTGCTATAAAGTCATTTTCATCAATTTCTACCGATAAGGAGTCCCATAAATTAGGTTCTAAAATTATACTTCCTAGAACGGCCTTTTCAGCTTCAATTGAGGATGGTAAGTCGTTTTCTTTTCTCATAGCAGTATAGATATTCTCCCACTACTATAGATTGAAGACAATTAGATTTTAGGTTTCTTCTGGTTTTAGTTCGAGATTTATTTTTGCTACTACTTCAGGATGGAGCTCTAAATCAATGACGAAAGTTCCAATTTCTTTCAAAGAGCCTTCGGGAAGTCTTATTGCACTTCTTTCAATTTTAAAATTGTTTTCTTCGAGAAGTTCTGAAATTTCTTTTGTTCCAATTGATCCATACATTGTTCCTTCTTCAGATAGAAGAACAGATAAAGAAGTAGAAAAGTCATTAATTTTTTTATAAATTTCTTTTGCATTTGATAATTTTTTTTCTTCTTGAATCTGTAAATCCTGCTGTTTTGCCTCATAGACCTTCATATTTTCATCATTAGCAATAATTGCTTTTCCCGATGGAAGTAAATAGTTCCTTCCGTAACCTGATTTAACCTGAACTAAATCGCCGGGATTTCCAAGGCCAGTGATACTTTCTTGAAGAATTAGTTTCATATTTTTAATGGCTATCTGTAAATGGTAATAAAGCTAATAATCTAGCTCTTTTAATAGCTCTTGTAAGTTGTCTTTGATATTTTGCAGTAGTGCCTGTCATTCTTGCTGGCATTATTTTTCCGGTTTCGTTAACAAACTTTTTCAAAAGATCTACATCTTTGTAGTCTATTTCCTCAATTCCTGCTGCAGTAAACTGACATGATCTTTTTGGTTTAAAAAGATCTTGATTTTGATTTTTTTTTCTATTGTCTTTTTGTCTTCTCATAATAACTTGAAATTATTTTTTGTCTGATTTAAAAACGTTTTTAACTTTCGCAAAAACTCCTGAAGCTTTTTCCTTAGCTTCTTCTACTACTTCTTCAGCTTTTTCGACTACTTCTTTGACTTCTTCTACTACTTCTTCTACTACTTCTTCAGCTTTTTCGACGACTTCTTTGACTTCTTCTACTACTTCTTCTACTACTTCTTCTACTACTTCTTCTACTACTTCTTCTACTACTTCTTCAGCTTTTTCGACTACTTCTTTGACTTCTTCTACTACTTCTTCTACTACTTCTTCAGCTTTAGAAACAATTTTTTTTGCTTCACTAGAAACTTTGTTAGAAAAACTTTTTCTATCCTTATTTTCTTCATATGAAGAAGCTTCTTTGGATTGTTCCATTAAAGCTGACTTTGAAGTTTCAGCCTTTTTCTTTTTCAATACAGAAGATCTTAAAATATTTTCATTAAATTTAAATAGCTCATTTATTGAAGCAAGACTCTTGGCATCACATTCTATATTTAGTAAAAAGTATTCTCCTCTGAAGAAATCCTTAATCGGGTAGGCTAATCTTCTGCTACCAATTTCTTCAGATCTGTGAACCACTCCTTTATTATTTTTAGTTACTTCTAAGACTTTGCTGAAAAGAGCAGAACCTAATTCTTTTTGATCGGGATTAAATATAAAGACTATTTCGTAATGATTCATTTTGCCTCCTTATGGGTATGAATCTTTTAATGAAGATTCAAGAAAACTTGCGAAGTCTAGGTTAAATAAAGCTAATTTTCAATAGAATCTTTTATTATTTTTAATATTAACTTTAAAAAACTTAAACCTTCATTTTTTGCAGATTTAGGAACTAAGCTCGTTTCGGTCATACCAGGTACGGTGTTTACCTCTATAAAAAAAAATTCTTTTTCGCTTTCAATTAAATCTACTCTTCCCCATTTTGAACAGCCGAGAGTCTCGAAGGCTTTTTTACAAGATTCTTTCAAATCTTTTAATTTTTGTTCCTCTAGGTTGATAAATTCATAAGAAGTATCTTTGCTATTATATTTAGCTTCATAATTGTAAAAATCTTGTTTAGCAGTAATCTTGATTGGATCGCAAATTAAATTCCCTAAAATTGAAACTGTTAATTCTCTTCCGCTGATAAATTCTTCAATCATAGGAACGCCTTCGAATTTTTTTGCGTGTATTATTGCCTCTTCAAAAGCTTCTAAATTATTGTTAATTATTGAAACTCCTATACTAGAGCCTTCTTTGCTGGGCTTAATGACTAATTTTGATAGCTTTTTAAAATAATTTGGTAAATCATTCCAACTTTTAACATTTGTAATGTATTTCGGCGTTTTTATATCTTTCTTAATCCAAAGTTCTTTGGCAAGGACCTTATCAAATGAATTCTGTAAGCCAATATCTGTACTCCCAGAAAATAAAATGTTTAATTTTTTTAAAACTTTTTGGACTTCTCCATCTTCCCCTCCTTTTCCATGAATCATAATAAAAGCAAAATCTATATTTTTATAAGTTTCTTTATTTTTAAGACTTTTGGTAGTTTTAATATCAATGATTTTTGAGTTGAAACCCCCAACGATCAGGGCTTTATTTACTGCTTCAGCTCCTTTTAAAGAAATTTCTCTTTCGTTTGAATATCCTCCGCAAATAACTCCTATACTTAAAGATTCAATATTCATTATTAATTTTTAAACTTTTCAGCAAGCAAAGAAGTATTTCCTGCTCCCTGTGTTAGAAATAGAAAATTATCTTCTGCAAAATCTAACATTGCTTGATATGCCTCATCTATACCTTTTACCAATCTTGCTGAAGGATTTTTTAAAATAATTTGTTTAATTAAATCTTCACTTTCAAAATTATGTATTGGCTTTTCACTTGCAGCGTATATTTCTAGGAGAATTAAGTTAGGACAGCTTGATAAAATATCAACGAATTCATTGAATAGAGCTTTAGTTCTAGAATATCTGTGAGGCTGAAAAACAACCAATAACTCCCTTTCTGGCCAAACGTCTTTAGCCGTTTCAATTGAAGCTAAAAGCTCATTTGGATGATGTCCGTAATCATCAACTAAAATAATGTCTTTCTTAAAAGCATTTTCTGTTATCAATTGAAATCTTCTTTCTACAACTATGAACTTTTCCAAGGCTATTTTTATTTCGTCGTAAGTAATTCCTTCGTCTAATGAAACGGATATAGCTGCCACTGCGTTAAGAACATTATGCTTTCCAAGCATATTTGTTTCAAAATCCATTTTATCTCCCGTCTTATTGTTTATAAGAGAAAAAGATGAGCCTTTACTAGATTGCTGAAATTTTAAAATCTGAATATCATTTTTTTTATCAAAACCAAATGAAACTATATTTCTTGGAAGTTTTTCAACAACTTCTTTTATTTCTCTAGAGTCGCCATTAACGAAAAGTTTTCCATGAAAAGGAATATTTAGACAAAACTTTCTAAATGATTTTTTTAGCTCATGAAGGCTGTTTTGGTAAGTTTCTAAGTGATCATTATCAATATTTGAGATTATTGCCTTATGTGGTCTCAGTAAAAGAAAAGATCCATCACTTTCATCAGCTTCAGTGAAAATATGCTTGCCTTGACCTAATTTGGCATTTGACGCAAAGGACTCTACTTTACCTCCTATGATGTAAGTTGGGTCTAATTTGCTTGAGGTAAAGATGTGAGCAAGAATACAAGTGATAGTTGTTTTTCCATGACTGCCGGCAATAGCCACACTTTCTTTAAGCATCATTAAATTAGCGAGCATTTCTGCTCTTTTTATTATTGGTATCCTTTTCTTTTCAGAAGCTAGCACTTCAATGTTATCAGTAGTAATTGCAGAAGAAATAACAACTAAATCTTTATCCAAAACATTCGATGAATTATGTTCGTAAAAAATTTTTGATCCTAATGTTTCTAATCTTTCAGTTATGAAGGTTTTAGATAAGTCTGATCCTGACACTTCGTAGCCTAAATTTATTAATATTTCTGCAATACCACTCATGCCTGCTCCCCCAATGCCTATCAAGTGTATTCTTTTTATATCAATCATTATTTAAAATGGATTTAAGGATTAGCTCATTTTCATCAGATAATGAAATCTTTGAAATTTTATTTCTCATCTCATCTATGAGATTTGGTTTGTTAATTATCTTGAAGATTAAGTCGTTTAAACTTATACGAATATTTTTTTCTTCGCATATAAATGCGGAATTTTTGTTTACTAAAAATTTAGCATTTTCATATTGGTGATTATCTATAGAATTTGCAAGCGGAATAAAAATGGCAATATTTTTAGAGGCGCATATTTCTGAGACGCTCAATGCTCCAGCTCGAGAAACGATAAGATCTGCATGAGAATAAAAATATTCCATCTCATCAATAAATTCGTGAATCTCAAAATCAATGTTTCCTTTTAAAGAATTATAAACTGATTGAATTTCAGTCTTTTTTTCTCGACCACATTGATGAGTTATTTTTAGTTTCAATTTGGGAAAGCTTTCAAGCATATCTTTGAATAACCTTGGCATTGTTTCATTAATTATTCTTGCTCCTTGGCTTCCTCCAATAATTTTGATTCTCAACTCATCTAATTTCCTTGAGCTATTTTTTATCTTGCCAGGATCAAGATTGATAAGATTTCCAGTAAAGAGTGCCTTTTCTGAATTAAAGAATTTAACCGTTTCAGGGAAGCCGCAAAAAATTTTTTGAATATTTTTAAGCCTTGCCAATAATCTGTTAGTACTGCCGGGAATTGTATTTTGTTCTTGGATAAATATTGGTCCAGAGAAGTGAGAAAGACCTAGAAGAGAAATATATCCCCCAAAACAAATCAAAATATTATTCTTGCTGAATAGATTTGGTAATTGGAATTGTATTAAAAATTTAATCAATGAAAGAGAAAGAAGAGTTAAACTTATTAGTTTTTTAAGATTAGATTTTCCCCTAAAGCCTATCATTGGATATTTATAAAAATTAATACCTAAATTTTTACAAATATTTTCTTCAGGACCTCTTGAAGAACCAATCCATTCTATGTTTACTCCTTTAGCTAGCAAAAGCTCAGCCAATTTTTTGGCAGGAAAAACATGTCCGCCTGTTCCCCCTGCGCAAATAATCACTTTTTTTTCTTGAGATAGCATTTTTTATTTTTAAACTGAGATTTTATTAGAAAAATTTATTTCTAATCTAATTTTTTGGAGTAAAGAGATTAAAACAAACATCAACATTAAATTAGATCCCCCGAAGCTAATAAATGGCAAAGTTATTCCTTTTGTGGGTAATAAGCCAATTGCAACTCCTATATTTATAAATACATGTAAGGCAATTAAAACACCTATGCCATATGAGACCAAACTTCCGAATGTAAAGTCATTTTGTCTTGCAAGCCTTCCAAGTAAAAAGCATCTAAAAATTAGATAAGAAAAAATCAATATCAAAAATAGTCCAAAAATAATACCTAATTCTTCCGTAATAACCGCAAAGATAAAATCTGTTTGAGCGTCTGATAGAAATCCTTCTTTTATTGCGCTATTTCCAATGCCGACACCAAACCATTCTCCATTACTAATTGCGCTTAAAGAAAATCTTAATTGTTCTGAAAATTGGTTATTCCAAGGATCTAGGTACCCCATGATTCTTTTAATTCTATAAGAAGCGGTAAATATTAAGCCTATGAAAGTAATCAATCCAAAAAAAAATATAGCTAAAAGATGTTTAAGAGGTGCTCCAGCAATATATAAAATAGAGAAAGATACGATAAATAAGACCACTGATGATCCTAGATCTGGTTCCAATAAAACTAATAGAATTGACAAGGAAATAACGAATACGGGCTTAAAAAAGCCAAGTAAATCTTCTTTAAACTCATCATATTTTCTTATGCAATAGGATGAGATGTAAATAATTAAAGAAAATTTCATTAATTCAGAAGGTTGAAAAGAAAAACCAAGAATTCTAATCCATCTATAAGCTCCATTAACCTCCTTGCCAATAAAAGGCAAAAATACAAGTGATAACATTAAAAGAGAAATTAATAAGAAATAAACTGAATTTCTTTGCCAAAAAGAAATTGGGATTCTAAAAACTATTAAAGATAGGAATAAAGCAATAAAAATTTTTTGGAGGTGACTTATAGTCATTCTCAAAGAGCCGCCTGTCATAGGCAGGCTTACAGAAGTAATCATTATAATTCCAAAAAGCACCAACGAGAAAGCAATCAAAAATATATGTAAATCAATATCTTGAAAACTTAAAGATCTTTCATATCTTCCGAAAAAAATCCTTTGCAAAAAAGACTGTTTTTTAGAGTTCGGCATTTAACACTAATTCTTTAAATTTATTTCCTCTTTCAGAAAAACTTGAAAACATGTCGAGGCTCGAACATCCAGGAGAAAGAATAAGAATAGTGTCTTTTTTAATTTTTGATAAAGCATAGGATACTGCAACTTCCAGATTTTTAACTTGTTTGGATTTGCTGGCATCAAGATGTTGTTTTAGAAACTCTGAACTCTCCCCTAAAAAGTATATGTATTCGGCTCTGTTATTTAAGTAATGACAAAACTTTTCAAAATTTTGATTTTTTGTTTCTCCGCCACATATGACAATTATTTTTTTTGAAAGCTCGATATTTTTTAAGCCTTCTAAAGAAGATGAAATATTAGTAGCTTTAGAATCATCTATAAAAGAAATCCCGTTTTCTATTATATGAAACTCTTCCATTCTATGGGGAAGTTGGGGATAACAAGATAAAATTTCTTTTTCGGAATAGTCAATTTTTAACGAAGAAAATATCTTTTTTACAGCATTTAAGTTTTGGTTTTTTGAAGAACCATCACCTTCAAAAAAATGATCTGATTTAGTGATTAATTCTTTAAATTTTTCGTTTGCTATAGAGATTTTACTTTTTTTTAGAATTTTATTTTTAACTTTTACATAGCTTTCAAAATCTTTATGTCTATCTAAATGATCAGGTGTAATATTTAATAAAACAGCAACTTCGGATTCTGGTAATTCACTAATGTCTAAATGAAAACTCGAAACTTCGAGGATAAAGAAGTCTTTCTCAGTTTCTATAAAATCTAGCACTGGCTTTCCAATATTTCCAATTGCTAAAGAATCAATATTCTTTTTTAAGAAAATAAGTTCTAACCATGAACAAACTGTAGATTTGCCATTAGTTCCGGTTATTAATATTGCTTTGGATTTATTTTTTTCTAAGAAAATTTGAATGTCACTCTTGATATCAATTTTTTTTTCTATCGCTGTTTTAATTAATTTATGAGTCAAATCAAATCCTGGGCTGCAAGCAATAAAGTCTATGTTATTGAGGTTTATTTCATCCTCAGAAACCATATTAAATTTTTGGTACTCTTCTAGATGGAAGCTTTGGTCTTTTACCCTAGTATCAAATGTTATGAATGGTTTTTTTAATTTATTAAAAAAATTAATGAAGGATTTTCCTGTTATTCCTAGTCCTAGGATAAGCACAGGCTTAGATGAATCCATTTTTATCTTAATCTAAATGTTGCTAATGCAAACAAAACAAGAATTAAAGTGATTATCCAAAATCTTACTATAATTTTAGGCTCTGCTAATCCAGAAAGTTCAAAATGATGATGAAGTGGAGCCATTTTAAAAATTCTTTTTCCAGTTAGTTTAAAAGATGCAACTTGGATAATTACTGATAATGTTTCAATAACAAATACTCCTCCCATTAAAATCAGTATGAATTCTTGTCTAATACTTACTGCGATTATGCCCAAAGCGGCTCCCAGAGATAAAGAGCCTACATCTCCCATGAAGATTTGCGCCGGATAAGTGTTAAACCAAAGGAAACCTATCCCCGCACCCACAATTGCTCCACAAAATATAACTATTTCTGTTGAGTAAAAAAGAAAGGGAACATTTAAGTATTCTGAGAGAATAATATTACCTGAAATATAAGCTATTATTCCCATACCAGCAGCGACCATTACAGATGGCATGATTGCCAAACCATCTAATCCGTCCGTAAGATTTACAGCATTTGCTGTCGAGACAATTACTAAAGCACTTAAAAAGATAAACCAAAAGCCCATTTGAAGAGCAAAGTCTTTGAAGAATGGTAAATAAAGAGTAGTTTCTTGTGGATCTATTACGTTAAAGAAGATAAAAATACTTGCTAAAAAAGCAATGATAATCTCCAAACCTAATCTTGTTCTTGCCTTTAGACCTTTACTATTTAAATATTTAAGTTTTAGGTAATCGTCTATTAAGCCAATTAATCCAAAAAAGAATGTTACAAGAATTGAAATTACAAGATATTTATTTGTTAGATCACCCCAGCATAAGCAGGAAAATACAATTGAGAATAGAATTAAAAGACCGCCCATAGTAGGCGTCCCTTTTTTTTCAAAATGACTTTTAGGTCCCTCCTCCCTGATAATCTGCCCATACTTTTGTTTTGCGATAAAACTTATGAAAGTCTTACCAAAAAAAAGAATGAAAGTAAGAGAGGTTAAAGTAGCTAAAATTGCTCTAAACGTAAAATAGTTAAATATCCTTAGGGGCCCATAACTATCAGCTAGATATTCCAGTAATGGTAAAAACATTTTAAATAATAGTTTTAATAATTTCTTCCATTTTAACTGAACGAGAGCCCTTGAAGAAAACTAAAAAACTTTCAGAAAGATATTTATTTAATTCTTCATTCAATTCATTCCTTTTGATGAATTTTATATTAGGTGAATCTAATTTAGCTAGAAAATCTAAGGCTAACACCATATCAAATAATGAAGATGCTTCTTTTAAGATGGACTCATGGAGTTTCTCAGAATTTTTTCCTAACTCTTCCATTTTTCCCATAATACAAACCTTTTTATATTTTTCTATATTGTTAATTCTTATAAAATCTTTTAAGAGATTTGGGTTTTTAAGCTTTTTAAAGGCATATCTAAATGAATCAGGATTAGCATTATAAGAATCATCAATAATTATTGCTCCTGATTTAGTTTTTTTAATCTCAAACCTTCCTGGAACTATTGCATCTTTATTTAAGAAATTATTTATATCTTCTTCGGATTCATCTGTAATAGAGAGATTTTTATTCATTGTTAATAAAACTCTTGTTAAGAGATCTTCTGAAGATTTAAAGTCATAGAAATTTTTATTTTTTCCCAAGGATTTTTCCTCTGCCAGATATAAAAAAACTTTAGGTATTGAGCCAAAACAATAACCATTATTAAGAGTGTATTTGAAGATATCAGTTTTTTCTTTGGCAACACCTTCCAAACTACTCAATCCTTCTAAGTGAGCTTCTCCTATATTAGTCAAAATACTTAAATTCATTTTAAGTATTTGGGATAAATTGGATATTTCTCCCTTTTGGCTAGTTCCTATTTCAAAACATCCAATCTCATGATCAGAATTAAGTTTTAAAAGAGAAAAACATAATCCATAAAAATTATTATAATTTCCATAACTTTTAAAAATTTTTGTTTTCCCAATTTTATCTTCTAAGTAATTTGCTAATTTTTCTTTTGCGGTTGTTTTACCATTACTGCCAGTTATTCCAATTACAAAGCCTTTAAATAATTCTCTTTGTTTTTTTGCAATATTTTTTAAAAAAATATTCGTGTCTTCAACATGAATATAATTTTGATTTGGTAAATGATTTTCTGAAATCACGCATATAGCGCCGAGATTAAAAGCTTCTGATATAAATTTGTGCCCATCGTGAACTTCCCCTTTCAAAGGAAGAAAAATATCTCCAGGCTTAACATCTTTAGAGTTGAAAATAATTTCATTAAATTCATAGTCATCACAAAAAGCTTTGCCGTTTCCAAATTTTGCGAGGTTTTCAGTAGTTTTTTTAAATAACATCTTTTAGTTCATTAACAATAGCTGAATCGTTAAAAGGAATCTTTTGATTCTTTAAAATTAAAAAATTTTCATGACCTTTTCCTGCAATAAGTAAAACAGAGTTCTTAGGGGAATCTTTCAGTTTTATCAACCCTGAAGTTATCGCTTCTTTTCTATCAAGGATTATTTCATAATTTTTTGTACGCATTTTTTTTGTGATTGAGCGAGCTATGTTTAGAGGATCCTCGTTTCTTGGGTTGTCATTAGTAATTATTTGTAAATCTGAATTTCTTTCAGAGATTATTCCCATTTCATTTCTTTTTGAAATATCTCTATCTCCACCACATCCAAATAGACACATTACTTGACCTGAGTACTTAGACTTTAGATACCTTAAAATTGATCCTAAGGCTTCTGGAGTATGGGCATAATCAATGTAGCAGTATTTATCTTCAAATACTTTAATAAGCTCAAGCCTTCCAGGCAGAGTAAAAATCTTGTTGTCAGTTAGATTAATTTCTAAATTATTATTTATTTTTCCATAAATTCCTAAAGCACACAAAAGATTGGAAAGCATAAAATCGCTATCAATAGATAGCCTAGATTTTATATTTCCCCACGGAGTATGAATTGAGCCTTTGTTCAAATATATGTCTGCTTTCTTGTTATTTAAAGATACTTTTAAGGCAGAATTATTTTTCTTTGCAATTTTTTTTCCTAAATCGTTATCAATAGAAATTACGATATTTTCATCGCCGTTAGCAAAAAAACTTTCTTTTGTATTTCTATAGTTATCAATTGACTTATGATAGTCGAGATGATCTTTAGAAAAACTAGTTAAGGATTTACTTTTAAAATTCAAACCTTTAATTCTCTCTTGATTAATAGAATGAGATGAAACTTCCATTACGAAAAAATCTCTTTTTAAGTCAATAGATTTTTTTAGATAGTGGTGAAGCAAAAAATTTCCCGGTGTAGTTAAAGGTGATACTTCACAATTTTTAATGGGAATTTCTGGGATATTTGTCAGCAATGTTGGATTGAATCCTGAATTAAGTAAGAATTGATGCAAGAAAAAAGCTGTTGAGGATTTTCCGTTTGTTCCAGTTATACCAACTATACTTAAATCTTCGAGATTTCTATTGAATAAATATTTGAGATAGATTTCTTTATTTGCAGATAAGCTTTTATCTATAAGATTTAAAATCTTAGAATCCTTTTCGTTACTTACTTTACTTATGATAATTTTTGCTCCATTTTTCTTTGCTTCAGAAGCATGTTTAGAAGCTATTTCTTTATCTTGTTCAAAAGATAAAAAAACAAAACCCTTTTCAACAAAATTTGAATTTTCGGTAAAGCCTGTAAAGTTATTTTTTCTTAGTAAAGATATATTTTTATTTATTTCTGACATTACTCAAAACTTTTCAATAGTATTTAAAATTTTAGAAAAAATTGGTGCTGCAACATCTCCTCCTCCATTTCCATTTTTTTTTGGATCTTTAACAATTAAGCCAATCAAGTACTCTTTCTCTTCAATCTCTGCCATACCGATAAAAAGAGCATTATGTATATCTTCGTTATATTTATTATTTTTAAAAATTCTTGCTGTTCCTGTTTTTCCAAAAACATCATAATTTTTTAGATTTGCTTTGTAGCCTGTCCCATTCTTAACAGCTTCAAATAGAATTTTTTTAATTTGAAGAGCGTCTTCTTTTTTAAGGATTTTTTTTGCTTCTCTTTCAGATGATCTTTTCAATAACTCTAATGGTCTGTAAATTCCTTCGGAGAAAATTACGCTATAAGCATTTGTCAGTTGTGCCAATGTAGTTTGAAGTCCATAACCATAACAAAGAGAGACTTTCTCTCTAAGAGAGAGATCTTTAAATTCAGGTAAATATCCTTCTCTAGTAGAAATAAAAATTTCATTCATATATTTTCCAAATCCCAAGGAATAATAAGTTTGTAAAATTTTATTAGAATCAAGATTGTTACAAAGTTTTACCATTCCTACATTGCTGGATTTTGAAATAATTTCGCTGGTTGATAGAATTCCATAATTTTTGGCATCTTCAGTTTTATATCCTTCAAATTCGATCCAGCCAGGAGAGGTATTAATTTTTTCATTTAGAAATTTAGAATTATTTTGTATTAAAGCTGAAAATGCTAAGGGTTTTACTGTTGATCCTGGTTCAAACAAATCAATGGAAGAATTATTTTTTAATAAATTCATATTCTTTAAGTTTTTTCTATCATTTGGGTCGAATGAAGGAAAATTGGTCATTGCAAGAATCTCATTTGATTTTAAATCAACTATTATTCCTGAGGCTGATTCTGCTTCATGAAAAAAAACTGCTTCTTGGAGTTTATTAAAGAGTAAAAATTGTAAATTGGTATCAATAGTTAATTGAATGCTAGTTCCATCTTTTGATTTCTTAAGAGTTTTGTTTTGTATGATTCCGGATTTTCTTGAAAGTTGTTTTTCTTCGAATCCGTTTTTTCCAGCTAAAATAGTATCTAATGCAAACTCTATCCCATTTACTCCCTCATTTTCATAATTTGTCAATCCTACTAATTGTGAAAGTATTTCTCCTTGCGGATAATTTCTTTTAAATTTTCTATTACTTACTTCAAGGCCAGGGATTTCTAAAGATTGTAAGAATTCTTTTTTTTGTTTTCTTATGTTTTGACTTAGGACTAAGTATTTTCTATTTTTATTTGAAAGTCTTTTATTTAGCCTATTTAAATTCAGGTCTAAGTTTTCAGAAATAGCTTTTATATGGGTTGGATCAAATGAAAAATTTTTTATGGTTAATCCAATTTCATAAGAAGGTATGTCTTCTGCTAAAACAAGATTATTTCTATCAAGAATTTCTCCTCTTTTAGCTAATAAGACTGATTTTCTTAAAGATGCTTTACTAGAAAATTCTTTCCCAGCTGAAAAATCGCTTTTTTGAAAAAAAATAAGTTTAATTGGTAAAGCAGAAAGAAAAATAAATATTATTATCCAGAGAAAAAGTTCTCTGTATTTATTTCCTTCTGCTTTAAACAAATTAATCTATTTGTTTCCTCACAAAAGAGGGAATATCAAGATAATCATTTTTTTTTGTATTTTCAGAGTTACTATTTTGACTATCTATCCTAGGGCCTAATGTAGGTACTTCTTGAAATTTTCCATAAGGGTCATTTGCTACCTTAAAACTTGATGCTCTTTCTCCTTGTTGTGAACTATCAGATAAACCTGTTGCAATAATTGTAACTTTTATATCTCCTTCCATATCACCGTCTTCAACCGCACCGTGTATGATTTGAGCTCCATCGCTAGCAAAATCTTTGACTTGTCTAAGTACGTCTTCTATTTCACCCATTTTTATGCCCTTTCCAGTAATGTTTACAAGAACTCCTTTGGCATTTTGCAAGCTAATATCTTCCAACAAAGGACTGCCAACTGCTTCGGCTGCTGCATCTTTAGCTCTACTAGGCCCACTTGCAATTCCTGTGCCCATCATTGCAACTCCTTGCTCAGCCATTACAGTTTTTACATCATTGAAATCTACATTGATGTAACCTGTTTGAGTTATGATATCGGCTATACCTCTTACAGCACCTAATAAAATATCATTTGCATGCCCAAAGGCTTCTAGCATTGTGCAATCGCCTCCAAAAACTTCGCTTAGTTTTTGATTTGGTATTGTTATCAAAGAATCGACTTCAGATCTCAACTCTTTTATACCTGCATCAGCTAAATCATCTTTGAATTCTAATGACATTGGTTTTGTGACTATAGCAACCGCTAGTGCTCCAACTTCTTTAGCAGCTCTGGCAACAATAGGTGCTGCACCTGTACCCGTGCCGCCTCCCATTCCTGCAGCAATAAAAACCATATTTGCTCCTTCAAACATGGTTGTTAATCTTTCATAATCATCTAACGCAGTATCACGTCCTACATCTGGCTTTCCTCCAGCTCCTTGGCCGTGATTGTTTAATTCGCCTAATATAATTTTTTCAGTAGCTTTGTTTTTTAGGAGAGCTTGGGAATCAGTATTTGCTGAAATTGTTTCAACGCCTTCTACTCCATTACTAACCATATGATCTATAGCATTACCACCACATCCCCCAACTCCTACAACCTTGATTATGGTTTTGTTTATTTGGCCATTGTCTACTAATTTATATTTCATAACTCCTCCTTATAAATTTAAAAAGTATTCTGTATCCATCTGAAAGCTTTATTAAATATGCCTTTTTCATTTAACATTGCAAAATCCATATAGTCTTCTTCAAGCTCTTTTTGAGCAAATAAAATTAGTCCTACAGCAGTTGAATAGATTTGATTTGAAAGTATGTCGGTTAGTCCAATAAGGCCCTTCGGTTTTCCTACTCTTACTGGAATCTGAAATATCTCTTCGCCCAGTTGTGAAATGCCTTCTATTCTTGAAGCTCCCCCAGTTAAGACTATTCCAGCAGGTATAACTTGAGCTAAATTAATACTTCCCATTTGCTGCTTTATGATTTGAAATATTTCTTGGTATCTCTCTTGAATAACACTCGATAATCCTTGTCTAGAGAATG
Organism: Gammaproteobacteria bacterium; assembly: GCA_003331625.1. Taxonomy (GTDB): domain Bacteria; phylum Pseudomonadota; class Gammaproteobacteria; order Magnimaribacterales; family AG-339-G14; genus MEDG-81. Next base: position 22,490 of record QOPF01000001.1, read on the forward strand.
ATTGATTATCTCTTCCATTAATTGATTTAGTCGAAATAATTTCATCGGAGTCTGCTAAAACACTAAGAGCACATCCATGTTTCTTTTTTATATCTTCGGCGTTTTGAATTGATGTTCCAATAGCCCTTGCTATGTCATTTGTCACATGTTCTCCAGCTATAGGAACATTAACAGTATGGCTTATTGCACCATCTGAAAATAAAGCAACATCAGAAGTCCCTCCTCCTATATCTATCAAGCAAACTCCCAATTTTTTTTCATCTTCTGTTAAAACAGAGTGACTTGAAGCTAATTGTTCCAAGACAAATTTTTGAACATCTATTCCGCATATTTTCATGCAAGAACCAATATTTGTTGAAGAATTCTTTAAACACGATACGAGATGAACATGCGCTTCTAGCCTAACACCAGCCATACCTAAGGGCGCTTTGACTCCTGATTGATTATCAATTATGAATTCTCTTGGCAAAGCATGAAGTAATTCGTATCCTTCCGGAATCCTTTGAGCCTGAGCAGTTGTCATAACTTTTTCAACTTCACTCATTTTCACTTTTCTATCTCTTATAGGAATGGCTCCAGAGGAGTTAAGGCCATTTACACTTCCCCCTGAAATTCCTACAAAGGCTTTTGTTACTTGTTTTCCAGACATTAATTCAGCCTTGCTTACAGCTTCTTTTACAGCTAAAACTGTAGATTCAATGTCTACAATTACTCCGTCTCTAAGGCCTGTTGAATTTTGAATTCCTAAACCGATAACATTTATTCCTTCAGAAGTTTTATCAGCAATTATGCAAACAACCTTTGAAGTGCCTATATCTATAGCTACTCGTAAATTATTTTTAATATTTACTGCCATCACATATACCCTATTGCAATTCTATTTTCATATCTCAAATCTATACTTTTGAAATCCTTGAGAAGCGAATTCATTTTTTGAGAGCTGAAAAAAGAATCTAAAGTCTTTAGTTGATTTTTGATATTAAAATCTTGAAAATTAAGAATTTCATTGGTTGAAGTCTTAATCTTAATTTGACCAAAATTTTTATAATCCATTGCTGAAATATGAAGATCTCTTTTTATCAGAGTCTGTTGAATAAGGTAAAAATAACCTAAAAGATCTAGTACGGATTTGTTTTGGCTCGATAAGTTAACAAGATTTTTGAAAGAAATATAATTAGGTACAAAGATTTCACCTTTTTGGCTTATAGTCTTCGATTTATTTAAAAGAAAATACGCAATGTAAGGTTCTTTAATGACATCTTTTTCTTCTATTTCCAGTTTCGATTCTTTTAAAGAAGCGCCTGATAAAATAAAAATTAAAGAAAAAGCTAAAATTGAAAATTTAATCAATTTCAATTTACCACCTCTAAATAAACAACTTTTTCAGGCCTTATCATTGATAACTCTATTGAAGTTACATCGAAAGCTTTTTTTAAAGATTTCTTTGCTAATATCCTGCTTTCTAGTTCTATTTTTTCGTCAACTTCTAGGTTAAGTAATTTATTGAGTTTAAAAATCTTTGCGTTAGTTTTTTTTATTTGAAAGTCATTTAGTAAATAAACAACAAGAACAAAGGAAAATAAGAGGCTTAAAAAAAGAAATATATTTAATTTAGGATACATATTCTACTTCTCCAATTCTTAAAATTGCGCTCCTAGAACGAGGGTTTTTCTGAAGCTCTTTTTTCTCAGGCTTTATTTTAGCTATCATCCGGAGTTTTATATCTTTAAAGAAAGTTTGATACTCTTCTTTAAAGAATTTTTTGACAATCCTATCTTCTGCTGAGTGAAAGCTTATAACTGCTAGTATTCCATTATTCTTAATAATTTTTATAGCTGAAACTAAACCATTTTTTAACTCTTCGAATTCATCATTAACTAGTATTCTTATCCCCCTAAAAACATTTGTAGCTGGATGTTTTTTTTGGAATCCTTTGTACTGAAAAATACTAGCAAGATCTTTTGTTGTTGAAATTTTAGAAGTTTTTCTCGCTAAAATAATTTTTTTAGCAAATTGTCTTGATCTTCTTTCTTCTCCTAGAAAGTATATGACGTCTGCAATTTCTTTTTCACTAGCAGAGTTAATCCAGTCTTTAGCTGAAACTCCTGACGAATTATTAAATCTCATATCTAAAGTTCCTTCTCTCATAAAACTAAACCCTCTTTCTGGTTTGTCGAGTTGCAAAGAAGAGACGCCAAGATCAAACAATATTCCGTCCATAGACTTTTTTGGGAATAAAGTTGAAATGCTTGAAAAAGTAGATGTTTTAAAAGTAAACCTTTTATCACTAATTAAATCTGCGTAATGCTTTACTTCTAAATCTTTATCAATAGAAAAAAGAGATCCTTTTTCGGAAAGATTTTTTAAAATTTGTTTTGTGTGACCTCCTAAACCAAAAGTACAGTCAAGATAAGTGCCATCTTTGTCACGAATAAGGTTTGCTAGAGTTTCTTCTAGCAAAACTGGTTCATGAGAGTAGCTCAAAATGGTATCTCCTTAACTTCAGATGGTAATTCAATTTCTAACTTTTCTCCTTTTATTGACTTACCTTCTTCTTTGAGTTTCCAATTTTTTTCACTCCATAATTCCAGCTTTTGACCCATTCCTATTAAAACTATCTTTGTTTTTTCTTTAATTTGACTGTAATTTCTAAGAGATTGAGGAATTAGCAGAGTCATCCTTTCGGAAACCTCAAAATCTATAGAATGAGCATTTCCAAGAAAATTCCATTGTAAAGACCTTATTTTTGGATTTAAGCCAGATAGATTCTCAAATGCATCAGATATTTTTTTCCATAAGGCGCCAGGATAAATTAAAAGTGAGGGGTACTGAGGGTCTCTTGTGACAATAATTGAGCCTGAAGACATCTCCCTCAGTAGATCTTTATATTTTGCAGGTATAACAATTCTTCCCTTTGTGTCTAAGGAAAGACTGCTAAACCCATAGAGTCCAGCCATAAAATAGTCCCAAAAAGTTACACAAATGTATACTTTTGCACACTTTTACACACTTTTTGAGCAAAGTAAATAATTTTAGGCTTTAAATGCAATTCAAGAAAAGGGATTGAACTAAAGAGAGTTAAACAGATGAGCTGACTCATAAGCCGGGTTCTGTTTGTAGTAATCATTCATCTTGAGCTTATGTCGCCATAAACTTCTAGCGGCCTACCCAGATTCTAAGCGGATAGCTTCATTGAATCTCTATTTGGCCTTGCTCCAAGTGGGGTTTGCCTAGCTACTTATTGTTACCAAAAAGTACGGTGAGCTCTTACCTCACCTTTTCAACCTTACCAAAACGGCGGTTTGTTTTCTGTTGCACTTTCCATGATAAATATAAATATTTACCCCCAGGTGTTACCTGGCACTTTATCCTATGGAGCCCGGACTTTCCTCTGCTTTACAGCGATTACTCGGTCAGCTCTATGCGATTATACTTTTTCTTTATATCTGTTGTAAATTTCTTTAGCGCTGTAGCTTGATACCTTTGAAAAAGCTTTTGAAAAATTTTTTAAAGAAATATCTTCTCTTAGATATTTGAATAATTCATCGAGCTTTATATCAAAATCACTAAATTTTTTATTTACTCCTTCCAAAATAATAACTATTTCCCCTTTGGAAAGATTTGGATCTGTCTTTGCTAATAAATTTGCTTCTTTTAAAGACATTCTTAAGATTGTTTCATGGATTTTTGTAAGTTCTCTAGCAATACTTACTTGCCTGATCTCTCCCAAAATATCTAACATTATCTTTAAAGATTTTTGTATCCTTTTAGGTGATTCAAATAAAATAATAGTTCTTGATTCATATTTAAAAGATGTAACAATTTTTTTTAAATCAGAACTCTTTCTCGGTAAAAAACCTTCAAAAATAAATCTATTATTATTAAACCCTGAGGTAATTAGGCCTGAAATTACAGAAGATGGACCGGGAATGCTATATATTTTGATGTTTTCTTTAATAGCCTTTCTTACTAATTCAAAACCTGGATCTGATATTAAAGGTGTTCCGGCATCAGAAACTAATGCTATTATTTTTCCGTTTTTAAGCAACTTTATGATTGATTGAGTTTTCCTTTCTGATGAAAAGTCATGATATGCAGACAAGGGTGTTTTGATTAAGTGTCTTGCGAAAAGTTTTTTTGAATTTCGGGTATCTTCCGCAAGAACTAAATCAGCGTTATTTAAAACTTTTATAGCTCTTAAAGTAATATCCTCTAAATTACCAATTGGGGTTGCAACTAAATATAATGTTCCAGACATGACTAAGATTATTTTTTATTATTGTAGTTTAATTTTCATCCTAGTTGGTTGTTCGTTAACTAGTAGCTTGTCTGACTCAGATTCCTTGAGTGAGTCTTATTTTGAAAACGAAAAGATAAAAATAAGCACGTCGAATCTATCAGGTAATTTAGATGTTATCTTTTATAAAAATAATCAAAATTTACAAAAGTACTTTTTACAAGGAATACAGTCTGGATTTTTTTATATAAATGCAAACAAAAAAAGAAATGCAAAAGTAAACTTTATAGATTTCTCCCAAACAGAAATTCTTGGCTGTGAAATATTTCTATCTAATACAAAAAAAATTATATTTGTAGAAGATAAACTTTTTGAAATTATAAGGAAGTGTGAATTAACAAATACTAAAAATATAGTTTTAATAAATTCTTCTCAGAAAAAAATAAATGCCGAGCTTAATGTAATTAATCCTTATCAATCTTACGTAGATTATTTAATGTCTATAGATTTGAATATTCTTCCTAAAGAAACTATTTTAATTACGGATAAAAAAATCAAATCAACCATGTCTTACCAAATAACTGGAAAAAATAATATTGAAAAAGATATATCAAATTTATTTGAAATAAATAAAAGCTCCAACAGAAAAAAAGATTTAGAAAGAATTACCCAAAGAAAAATTTATCAGACTCCAAGATTTCGAAACGATATAAGAAATATAATTGTTGATACCGAAAATATAAAAATTAAAAGAATCATTCCTGCTTTTGAATTCAATTTAATTTTCGAGCCTCAACTTTATATTCTGCCAAGACAGTTAGATCTTTGGAAAAATGAAGAGAGGCAAAAATTAAACATAAGAGGTCTAGAGCATCCTGTTTTATTTAAGAAAAATGAAATTTTTAATGAAGGGTTTTCTAGATTGAATATAAATGAAAAGATTTTTTTCTCCTTAGGATTTGATTCACTGCTGCTTATGGGAAAGGGTTTGAATTATAGATTTCAAGGAATGATGGGAACATACTTGAAGATGAATAATAAAATATTTATTCAGCCAGAAAAAATAGGTCTGTGATTTTTATAGTAATTCGATTTCTAAAGAAGTAAAACTATCTTTTACGCTAGGAAGATCCTGCATTCTTTCTATGTAATCATACATAGGTTTTGAAGCCTTATTTTCAGGTATTTTTATTTGATAATGTTCTAACCTCAAGAGGATTGGGATGATAACTGAATCTAATACAGAAAACTCATCATTTCTAAAAAAGTTCTTGTTATCAAACATTGATAGTGAATTGGATATATTCTTTTGGAGTTTATTCTTTGCTTGTGTGATCTGGGGTTTACTAGAAGCAGAGCTTTCAATAATATCTAAATTTTCAGCCCAATCCTTTTCTATTCTTTGTAAGATAAGTCTAAATTGAGCCCTTGAAACGGGGTATACAGGTAAAAGCGGTGGATGAGGAAATCTTTCATCGAGATACTCTACTATCAAGCCTGAATGATAAAGTGATAATTCACGGTCTACTAACAGCGGTAAATTCCCATCAGGATTTATTTCTAATATTTCCTTTGGGAGATCGTCTTTATCAAGAACTTCTAAATTACAAGATATACCTTTTTCTGAAATTACAATTCTAACTTTTTGTGATCTGTGACCTATGTCATCGTGAAATAAAACCATAGCAGATCTGTTGCTTAATAAACTCATGTAGTTATTTTAAATCCTTTTTGAATTCTTTATATGTTAAATATGCAAAAGCAGTGAATATAGTAAGAAATAATAAAACATATATTCCTATTCTCTTTCTTTGTTCCGCAGTGGGGTCTGCTACGTAAGTCATAAAGTTTGTTAAATCGTATATAAGTAGATCGTATTCGGCTTTGGGCAAAGAGTTTTGTAAATCTTCCAAGACGTGAGGCATGTTAACGTTCTGATAAACTCTATTATTGACGCCATAAGGTCTCGAAGAGTCTGGGTAATAGTTTCTTAAATAAGTATAAATCCAATCTGGTCTTCTAAGCCTTGCCTCTAAAGTTAAGTCAGGCGGATAAGCACCAAGCCATTCAATAGCATCATCTTTTTGAAGGCTAATATTCATTAACTCTCCGATTTTTGAACCATCATAGATTAAGTTATTTTCATACATCTCAAGGGGTATTGAGAGATCTTCTGCCACTCTCTTATATCTTGAATACTTTAATGAGTGACAACCATAGCAATAGTTCATATAGGTTGAGAGGCCTCTTTGTAAAGAAGCTTTATCTGAGACATTTGACTTAAAGTCATCACATTCCATTGATCCACAACGATATTCTCCTGCGGAGAATAAAAAAGAGGAAATGAATAATAAAAAGAAACTTGAAAGAATTTTCAAATAACTGCCCCTACACGATCTGGCACAGGTTTACACTTCTCAAGTCTGGTGTAAATGGGCATTAAAAGAAAATAAGAAAAATATCCAATTGTAAAAACTTTGGTCAATAGGTTTTTCGTTTCTGTAGGAGGAACAGAACCTAAGTAAGCTAGTATAAAAAAACTAATAACGAATAACGCTAAAAAGATTTTGCTGAATATTCCTTTATATTTAATTGACTTAACCGGACTTCTATCAAGCCATGGCAAGGCAGCAAAAATTGCTATGCCAGCCGCCATAACAACGAAGCCCAAAAACTTTGCAGTAATTCCGAACAGAGAGAAATCAATTGCTCTTAGCATTGCATAGAAAGGGGTGTAGTACCATGAGGGAACAATATGCGCTGGAGTTGAAAGAGGATTAGCGGGTTCATAATTTACATATTCGATTATGTAACCTCCTCCTTCAGGAAAAAAGAATATTACTGTACAAAAAATTAATAAAAATACACCTAAAGCGTAAAAGTCATGAGAAATGTCATAAGGAAAAAAAGGTTTGGCATCTAAAGGAACTCCATCTTGATCCGTGTGTTGTTTTACATCAATTCCGTCGGGATTATTTGATCCTATTTCATGTAGTGCAAGTATATGAAAGAAAACAACGGCAATAATTAATATTGGTAGAAGGACAACATGAAAAGCAAAAAGTCTTGAAAGAGTTATTCCTGAAACAATATAGTCACCTCTTATCCAAATTGCTAAATCTTCACCGAAGTAAGGAATGGATCCCACGAGAGAAATAATAACTTGAGCTGCCCAAAAAGACATTTGTCCCCAAGGCAGTACATATCCTGTGAACCCTTCTGCACAAAGTAATACATAAACGAACCAACCGCCTACCCAAATTAATTCTCTTGGTTTTTGATATGAACCATACATCATGCCTCTGAACATATGAAGGTAAATTAAAGCGAAAAAAGCTGAAGCTCCTCCAGCATGCATGTATCGAATTAGCCACCCATAATCAACATCCCGCATAATGTATTCTATTGAAGAAAAAGCACCTTCAGCTGTATTAGTGTAATTCATCATTAACCAAAGTCCGGTTAGAATCTGCATGACAAGAACAATTAGTAATAGGAATCCAAACAAATACCATATATTTATATTTGAAGGGGAATAATATTTTGATAGATGCCTTTCAAACAAATCAATGACTGGAAATCTTTTATCTACCCAATCAAGACCTTTTTTTCCAATAGTGTTTTCACTCATTAGCTAACTCCGTCTGAACCTATTACTAGTAAATTATCTTTTTCGAAAAAATGAGGCGGAACAACTAAATTAGTTGGTGCAGGGACATTTGCATAAACTCTTCCTACTAAATCGAATTTTGATCCATGACAAGGGCAAAAGAATCCACCCTGCCATTTGGAGTCAAAATCTTCTGGTTTTGCTTCTGGATAATATTTAGGAGCGCAGCCTAAATGAGTACAAACTCCAGTAAGAACTGCTAAACCTTTCTTTCTTGATCTTATATCATTTTTGGCATATTCCGGTTGAGAAGGATCTTCCATATCTGGATCAGCAAGTCTTTCGAGATTATTAGTAACAAGAGAAGTATTTTCTTCTGGAATATTTACAACAAAAACGGGTCTACCTCGCCACTCAACGGTCATCATTTCTCCGGGTAATAATTTAGAGATATCTACTTTTACAGGGGCTCCTGCTGCCTCAGCTTTAGCACTTGGTTTGAATGCGCTGATAAATGGTACCGCAGTGAAAAAAGCTCCAATTAAGCCAAGAAAAGAAGTTGTATAAGTAAGGAATTTCCTTCTTCCAGGATTAGGAGGACTTTTTGGTTGCATATTATCTCTTGCTGAATTGAGGTGCTTTTCTAGCTTTTCTTAATCCAACTTTTTTTCTTTCTACTTTTCTTGAATCTCTAGTTAAATAACCTGCAGTCTTAAGAGCACTTCTAAAATCTTTGTTCTTCTTTTCAAGGGCCCTAGAAATTCCATGTCTAATGGCGCCTGCTTGTCCGAAAGATCCTCCGCCGGTAACTTTAATTTTAAAATCAAAATTACCATCGCATTCAAGTAACACCAAAGGCTGCTTTACAAGTATTTTAGCTACTTCTCTACCAAAATATTTATCTAAAGGTAGATCATTTATTAATATATTGCCTGAGCCTTCTGAAAGGTAAACCCTTGCTGTTGCTCTTTTTCTCCTTCCTGTAGCGTATATAATTTCAGTCATAATTTTTTTAAGATTATATCTTTAATTCCTTTGGTTTCTGACCTGAGTGAGGATGCTCTGTTCCAGAGTAAACCTTAAGTTTCCTAATAATTTGATTTGATAATTTATTTTTTGGGAGCATTCCCTTAACAGCCTTTTCTATTATTTTCTCAGGAGAATCTTCGACCATTTTCTCAAAAGATTTGGTTTTTAAGCCTCCTGGGAAGCCTGTGTGATGATAATAATTTTTTTGTGAGAATTTATTACCTGTTACTTTTACTTTCTCAGCATTTACAACAACTACAAAATCACCTAAATCTGCATTAGGAGAGTATTTTGCTTTATTCTTACCTGCAAGGATTTTTGCAATAACAACTGCCAATCTTCCTAAGACTTTGTCTTCTGCATCGACTAGGTGCCAACTTTCTTCTATGTTTTCTCTAATATAACTTTTAGTAATCATTATTAAGTACCTGAAAGGCGAGAATGATAACTCAGAGAGGTTATAATTGCCATAAACTATGTTCAAAAAAACCTATTTTGTAATATCTTTATGGATAATCCTTGGCTCTTTTTCAGGTTTCTTTTTCTCAGGTTTTATTGGCAAAACTGATATCTACATCCCCTTCTATCATGACCTATCAAGTGTTCTAGAAAGAGCATCCCCTTCGGTAGTTAATATTTGGAGCATAAAAAAATGGAAGGGGTGGCAAGAACAGTCTAATGAATTTGGATTTAGAAAGTGGAGACAAGTTGTGAAAACAGGATTTTTTCCTAATGGCTCAGGAGTGGTAATAAAAAAAGATTTGATAGTTACAAATTTCCATGTAGTGAGTGATGCTTTTAACCAAAATCAAGAGCTATTAGTTGAAAATCATTTAGGAAAAACTGTTTTAGTTCAAATTTTAGGTTTTGACTTAGAGTTTGATATTGCAGTTTTAGGAATTCGAGAACCTCTAGATTTAAAACCTTTTAAGATAAGAAAAAATATTGATGAAATTAAAATAGGTGAATCTGTAATAGCCATAGGAAATCCTCAGGGCTTAGGTCAATCATTTAGTAAAGGAATAATCAGCGCAATTAATAGAACTTTCAAAGACAAGAAAGGTTATTTTATTCAAACAGATGCTTCAATTAATCCTGGTAATTCAGGCGGAGCTTTAATTGATCAAAGAGGCAGACTACTAGGAATAATTAATTTTATAGAATCTACTTCGGGTGGAAATCAAGGTTTAAACTTTGCGATACCTGTAAGTACTGTTTTAGACGTTTTTAAAACAATTACAGATTAAAACTTTTGATTATTTTCTTCTTAATTTTAGTGCGTTAGCATGGCCAAAAAGTCCTTCTAACTCTGCTATAAAAATAGAATTGTCTAAAAGGCGATTATATTCTTTCTTATTTTTAATTTTATTAATATTTGTAACTGAGCTTCTAACCATAAAATCTTCAAGACTAACTGGAGAACTAAATTTTGCTGAAGAATTTGTAGGTATTACATGGCTGGGTCCTGCTGCATAATCACCTAAAACAGCTGTGTTATTTTCTCCTATAAAAATTGCTCCGGCGGAAAGGTTTTTAAGAAAGGATTTCTTGAAGTTCTCTACAACAATTTGCAAATGTTCAGGTCCAACAATATTACTAATTTGCATTGCTTCAGAAAGAGTATCGACATTAATAAATAAACCATTTCTTTCTAGAGATTTTTTTATTGTCTGTTTTCTTGGTTCTAAAGCTATTTGTTCATTAAGGGATGAGAAAAGATCATCTGAAATCATCTTGCCTATTTGAATGAATATACACTTTGAATCATCTCCATGTTCTGCTTGAGCTATTAAATCTGCGGCAAGCTTATTGAAATTATCTTTTTTATCAGAAATTATTAATACTTCAGAAGGACCCGCAAAAGAATCAATTCCTACATCTCCAAAAACTTGTCTTTTCGCTTCTGCTACATACTTATTTCCAGGGCCAAAAATCTTATCTGATTTAGAAATAGTTTCTGTGCCATATGCCATTGCTGCAATCGCTTGCGCTCCTCCAATATTATAAGCATTTCCAATTCCAGCGATATGTGCCGTAGCTAACATTAATTCTTGTGCTTTGATTAAAGAACTGGGAAAAAATAAGTTAATCTCTTTAGAGCCTGCCAATTGAGCAATCAAAGATGTCATCAAAATAGATGAAGGATAAACTGCCCTACCTCCTGGAGCATAAATTCCAATTTTTTCTATCGGTCTATAAATTTGACCTAGAAAGCTAAAAACATCATCTGTGATTTTATGATCATTAATTTTTATTTGGTTATGAAAATTTATGATTCTTTTTTTTAAGAAGTTTAAATTTTTTTTTGTTTTTGAATCTAATTTATCGTAATTTTTTTTAAAATCAGATTTTGAGAAAGTTGCGCTAGATATATTTTTAAATTCTGTTTCATCAATATCATTTGATATTTTTATTAGAGCTTTGTTTCCATTTTTTTTTACAGAAGAAATTATCTTCTCAACAACTTTATAAACTTCTGGATGAGATTTTGTTTTACTTTTTTTCGTTAAAAGCTGCTTTGCTTTTGAAAAAGTAAGTTTCTTAATTTTTATATTTACCATTTAAAACTTCTTCAATATCAAAAACTATTCTTTCTATCATTTTATTGTTAGTTTTGAATGCTGATTTATTAACTATTAATCTTGTAGATATATTTTGAATGATTTCTAATTCTGACAAACCATTTTCCTTTAAAGTTTTTCCAGATTGAACTAGATCGACTATATAGTCTGAAAGTCCTAGTATTGGAGCAATTTCTATGGCTCCTTTTAATTTAATAATTTCAACGTTTTGTAATTTTGAAGAAAAAAATTCTTTAGCTGATTTTATATACTTTGTCGCAATAATTGGCTTATTAGAATCAGAAACTTTATTTAACGCTGCTAAGGAAAGTCTGCATTTTCCAAACTTTAAATCTAAGCGTTCATAAAAATTTTCTTTATCATCTGTTTCGTTCAAAACATCTTTGCCAACAAATCCAATCTCTGCGATTCCTTTATTAACGAATTTTGGAATATCCCAAGATCTAAGAATAGCGATTTTTAAATTCTTAACAGAAGTATCTAATATTAACTTTCTTGAGGAATCATCAAAAGATATACCTATATCTAGTAAAATATTTTTGACGTCTTTTAAAAGCCTGCCTTTTGGAACAACTATTAACATTAGCCAGAAACCCTCTCGATTTTTGCTCCTAATGCATTGAGTTTTTCTTCAATTCTTTCATAGCCCCGATCGATGTGATAAATCCTATCAATTTTAGTTACCCCTTTTGCAACTAGGCCAGCTAAGACTAAACTTGCAGAAGCTCTTAAATCAGTTGCCATTACCGGAGCGGAGTGAAGAGCATCTGAATTACCGTTAATAATTGCAGTGTTTCCAGCCAAAGAGATATCCCCTCCCATTCTTATCAATTCTTGAACGTGCATAAATCTATTCTCAAAAATAGTTTCTACAACTTTAGCCTGACCTTTAGCAATAGTATTTAAGGAAATAAATTGAGCTTGCATATCTGTGGGAAATAAAGGATAAGGCGCCGTGGAAATGTCAACTGACTTCAAACTAGAGTCCATTTTTAAATTAATTGAATCGCTTTCCGTAGTTATTTCTGCTCCAGCCTCTCTTAGTTTATCTAAAACACTTTCCATAGTGTCAGGCCTAGAATCTTTAATAGTAATGTTGCCTCCTGTCATTGCAACTGCAGTGAGATATGTTGCTGTTTCAATCCTATCAGGAATGATTTTGAAACTAGTAGGGTTAAGTTCTTGTACTCCCTCAATAAGCAATTCCTTGGTGCCAGCTCCACTAATTCTTGCACCCATCTGGCAAAGGCATTCAATTAAATCACTGACTTCGGGTTCTCTAGCAGCATTTTTAATGATGGTCTTGCCTTCTGCTAAGACTGCTGCCATTAAAACATTTTCAGTTCCTGTAACGCTTATTGTGTCAAAAAGAATTTCTGCTCCTTTTAAGCCATTTACCGCTTTTGCTTTTATATATCCTCCTTCGGTAACAACCTCAGCACCTAATTTTTTCATTGATTCGAGATGAAGGTTCACTGGTCTACTGCCGATTGCACAACCTCCTGGCAAAGCAACTTCTGCTTGGCCAAATTTTGCTAACAAGGGACCTAAAACCAGAACAGAGGCTCTCATTGTTTTTACTAACTCATATCGGGCAATATGATTATTTAAATTAGAAGTATTTATTTCAAAATTCATATCATCATCAAGAGAAATTTCAGCACCCATAGATCCAAGGACTTCAATCATAGTTGTCACGTCTTTTAGGTGAGGGACATTACTCAAAGATAGTTTCCCTTCTAGTAATAATGAACTGGCTAAAATTGGAAGAGCAGAATTTTTAGCTCCTGACGCTCGCATGGTGCCATTTAATTTACTGCCCCCCTCAATCAATAGTTTATCCATCAATCATCAAGGCTTAAAGAATCTTCTTTGATATCCCAAGAATCAATTGCTTTAAATAAATCGTTGTTATTTTTTTTAACTAAAGAAGCAAACTGCTTTCTATACAAAGAAACTATATCTATGCCATCCAACACTATTCCAACAACTCTCCACTCTTTAGATTCATTAATTTGAATTTTTTTCATTTTGTAAATTAATTTAAAATTTCTTCCTGAAAAACTTGTATTTAATTGGACTACCGCAAGATCATTTCGTTCATTAGGGTGAAAATGGGACTCCAAAGATATATTTGAAGCTTCTATATTGCTTAGGGCTCCAGAATAAGAATCTAATAGAGTAGTTTTAAATTTTGTGTTGAAAGCTGAAATTTGATCAGCTGATGCAGAGAGAAAAAGTTTCTTCCCCATAACCCTTTTTGATATTTCTTCTGGAGGAATTAACTTTGAAAATCTTAATTCAAATTGATCAAGAAAGCTTTTTCTATCACTTTCTAATAAACTTTTATTCTCACTGAGATAGTTAAAAATTTCATCGTGTTGTTGATTCACGTAATCGACTACCTCTTGATCTGAAAAGGAATATGTAGAAAAAAAATAGAGAAAGAATAAGAAAAAGTACTTTTTCATTTATAATCAAAAAATTAATATTCTAGTCTACTATAAGAAATAAATAATCTCTGATGAAAAAGACAAAAAAAAATAATTTTTTTGAAATTGGAAAAAAAATAATTTCTAACGAGATTAGTGCATTAAAAAAAATTTCATTAAATTTAAATAAAGATGAATTTAATACTTTCTGTGAGAGTCTAATCAAGACATCAGGTAATTTAATTTTTCTAGGCATAGGAAAGTCTGGAAAGGTATCGGAAAAAATCTCATCAACCTTTTCAAGTCTTGGAATACCTTCATTTTATATAAATGCCGCAGAAGCAAGTCATGGGGATTTAGGTGCAATTACAAAAAAGGATACTTTGATAATTTTTTCTTTTTCTGGGGAAACAGAGGAATTAGTAGATTTGTTACCTAGTTTAAAGAAGAAAAAAATTAAAATATGTTCAATTACCAGTAGTAACGATTCTTCAATATCTCTTGCATCTGAATCTCATATAAATCTTAATGTCTCTAAAGAGGCCGACATGCTAAATCTGGCTCCAACCTCAAGTACTACCGCTATGATGATGTTAGGAGATGCCATTTCTCTTTCAGTTGCTGAATTTTATGGATTTAAAAGGTCTATTTTTGGAGAGAATCATCCAGGAGGAAGTCTCGGAAAAAGTTTTGTAAAAGTCAAAGATATTATGGTGAGGAAAAGTAAATTACCTTTTATAGATGGAAATAGTTCTATCCTTTCGGCAATGGAGAATATTTCAAAAAAAGGATACGGCTTGGGTCTAATAACAAATAATAATCAGGTGAAAGGAATTTTTACTGATGGAGATTTGAGAAGGATTGTTAATAAAGGTATTGATCTTTCCTCGACGCTGATAAAAAAAGAAATGATTAGAGATTTTAAGGATATTGGTGAAAATGAGTTAGTAATTGATGTAGCAAGAATTATGGAAGAAGAAAAGATTTATTCTTTAATAGTTAAAAATTCTAAGAATTCGATTACAGGCATTATCAGAATGCATGAAATTCTTTCTGCAAAGATAATTTAATGCCTAAAAATATTATTTTATATTTTGTTGTTTTATTCTTAGTAATAGGGTCCATATTTTTTTTATCATCTTCCTTTCTGAATTTACAAACCGAGACTAATGTAAAAAAAAATTCTGAACTAATTTTTGAAGCAAAAGACATATCTATCAACCTAAATTTTAGAGAAAGCGAACTTCTTCTAAAGGTAAATTCGAAATTGATAAATTCAAAAAAAAATGAGAAAAATCTTTATGTTTTTGAGCCAGAAGTTTCTATCACCAGCAATGATAAATTAATTAAAATAAAATCAAAAAGAGGAACGATTTTATATGACAAGAATTTAGTGGAACTAAATGAAGGTATTTCATTGAATGGAAATGTTATCGGTAAAAAAATTTTTGGTGAAACGGAGAAATTAGTTATAGATTTAAATAAAAAAAACCTTTATTCGAATGAAATGTCTCTTTATTTTGAAGATTTTAAATTTCTCTTGAACGAAATAATTTTGGAAAAACAAGGGATGCTGCTTAAAGGAAGTCCAATTAAGTTAATTCAAGATGGAAAAATAAACTCAGAAACTTCCATTGTAAAAATAAATTTAGATGGGGAAATAAGTTTTCCTGGACAGTTAACTATAAAAGCAAGTAATTAAAATGTTTATAGAAGCTAAAAATATTTCGAAGGTAATAAAAAATAATACTATTTTAAATAACGTCAAAGTTTCTTTAAATGAAAATAATATATATGGTTTATTGGGACCTAATGGAGCAGGAAAGACATCTTTATTTTCAATTTTATCAGGTCTAAATCAACCTTCTCAAGGTGAAATATATTTTGATTCATTGAAGGTGAATGAATTAAATTTTGAAGAGAGATCTAATCTAGGAATAATTTATCTTCCTCAAGAACCATCTGTTTTTAGAGAATTAACTGTTAAACAGAATGTCCTGGCGGCTTTAGAAGCAAAAAAATCTAATAAAGTAGATAAAAAAATTATCTTAGAAAAGATTTCTCTTGAATTTAATTTAGAAAATATTCTTTTGCAAAAGTGTGACACTCTTTCAGGCGGTCAGAGAAGGAGGGTAGAAATTGCAAGAGCAGTTGCTCTAGAACCTAAGTTTATTCTTTTAGATGAACCGTTTGCTGGAATTGATCCTTTAGTTATTAGCGAAATAAAAGATCTAATTAAAAATTTAAAAAGTAAGGGAATAGGGATTCTCATTAGCGATCATAATGTGAAAGCTACTTTAGATATCTGCGATCATATATATGTTATAAATTTTGGAGAAATAATTGCTTCTGGTTCGCCAGAGGAAATTATAAAAAATGATCTTGTAAAAAAAGTTTATTTAGGAGATGTATATTCTTAATTGGATTATTTTCCATAAGTAAGCTTTATTCTTAAATACCTTAGAAGGCCGTATATGATTGGCCAAAAAAAGCTAGAAATAAAAGTTAAAACTATCAGTTCAGCAAATATTGATGTTGAGAAATAATTTGAAATTAAAATAAAATAAATTTGATAAATAAAAATAATCGCTGCAACTATAATCGATTGTTGAATACGAAATAAAGCTCTGAAGCGATGAAAATATCTTTGAGTTAGATAAGAAGCAAAAAGAAAAATTATAACGTGAATTCCCAAAAAATATCCTAAATAAAGATCTAAAATAAAACCTGAAAACATTGTCCAAAAAAAACCTGTATTTCTTGGAGTAGCTACATTCCAATAAATCAAAACCATTAGCGTCAAAGGAATGCTTAGTCTAAACCAAAGTAGACTACTAAAAATAATTTCTAGAATTGATGCTACCAATAAGGTGAGGCCTGAAGAAAAATATAGTGAAAATATAGATGTTTTCTTTTCGTTTAAATTAATCATGGCTCTGTAAAAAGAAAAGTAGAGCCAATCTTAAAATCAAAATTATTTTGAATTTTAATATTTAGAAAATTTGACTCAGGATTTTCTAAAATTGATGAAACCTTGCCAATAGAAAATCCCTCTGGAAATTTACCCCCTAATCCAGTTGTAACTATTTCATCTCCCAATGAAACATCTCCATTTTTTTTAAAATCTTCTATAAAGAAAGATTTAGGCTCTCCTGAGCCAGTAATTATGACATTTTCTAAAGTTCTTAAATTCTTTGCAGGAATTTTTACCGATAAATCATGAAGAGGTTTTACTTTAACTGAATTATTTAAAATTTCTTCTATAACTCCTATTAGGCCAAAAGCGTTAAAAACTATCATGCTTTTAGAAATATTCTCTGTTCTAACTTCTACATCTATTCTTTCATTAGGAAATTTTTTGTAGTCTTGCACTTTTCCAAAAAAAATATTTTTTCTATCAAAACTTTTGCTTAAACCGATTATTTTTTCAAGCTCGTTTAAAGAATTTTTAGTATTTATAAGTGAAATATTTGTATTTTCTAAATCGATGATTTTCTCTTCAAGAGAGTTAATTTTATCTATAAGTCTTTTTTGCGAAGAGAAATATAAATTAAATGCTTGATAGGTATCACTTGCGAAATACTCTAATTGAGTTAATGGGGAAAAAATATAAGAAATTGATAGTCTTATTTTGCTACCTAAATCTAAAGAATAATCAGCATATAGTATTAAAGAAGTGAGAAAAATTGCCGGATAAAGGCGACTTGCACGCATTGATCCTGTGGTGAATATCGCTGATTGAGCAATATCAGTTTGTTTATGTTCTCCGCTGAACATAGAACTACTCAGTAGATAAAAGATCTACGTCAAATTTATCAATAATTTCTAAAGCTATTCCTCCGCCTTTAACTACACAGGTTAAAGGATCATCAGCGACAATGACAGGAATACCTGTTTGTTCTGAAATCATAATATCTAAGTCGGTGAGCAAGGCGCCGCCGCCTGTCAAAACTATCCCTCTTTCCGATATATCTGCGCTTAGTTCTGGTGGAGATTGTTCCAAAGCATTTCTTATGGATTGCAATATTGAAGATAAAGGTCCAGAAATTGCTTCGTAAGCTTCTAAACTTGAAAAATTGATTGTGTTTGGAACTCCTTCTGCTAAGTTACGACCTCTTATTTCCATTGTTCTATCTTCGCTTTCAGGAGTAGCGCATCCTACAGTTTCTTTGATTCTTTCAGCAGTTGACTCCCCAACCAAGACTCCATATTTTCTTCTTATATAAGAAACTATAGATTCATTAAATCGGTCTCCCCCTGTTTTTAATGAACTTGAGAAAACAACCCCATTTAAAGCAAGAATAGCTATTTCTGTTGTTCCTCCACCAATATCTACAACCATTGAACCGGATGCTTCTTCTACGGGAAGGCCTGCGCCAATTGCAGCAGCCATAGGTTCTTCAATTAGTCTTACTTCTCTAGCTCCAGCCTGAAGAGCCGATTCTCTTATTGCTCTTCTTTCAACCTGAGTTGATTGACAAGGAACACAAATCAAAATTCTAGGACTCGGCTTGAAAAAATTTTCTCCATGAACAACCTGAATAAAATGTTGGAGCATTTTTTCTGTTACTTGAAAATCTGCAATAACACCATCTTTCAAAGGTCTAATTGCATCGATATTTCCAGGTACCCTTCCAAGCATTCTCTTAGCCTCAGATCCAACTGCAACCACCGATCGATGCCCTTCGGACTTCTTAATAGCAACTACTGATGGTTCGTTAAGCACAATCCCTTTACCTTTAGCAAAAATTAGAGTGTTTGCTGTACCTAAGTCGATTGATAAATCAGTTGAATAAATCCCTTTAAGTGCCTTTAAAACCATAATATTTTAATAATTTTTATATTTCGATTAGTAGTTGATTTTAACTTGATATAAAATCTTCCTCTTTAATATCATTATAATGAAAATAAACAAACAAGACCTTAAAAACATTTCTTTATTATCAAAGATAAAAATTGACGATGATAATTCTGCTTCCTTGATCACGGATCTTGAATCTATCTTAAATATGGTAAAAAAAATGGAAAAGATTGATACCTCCTCAGTAGAGGAATTAAGTCATCCTATCACTACCACACAGACTTTGAGAGAAGATGAATTAAAAGATGAAATTGATAGAGAAAAACTTCAAAAACTCTCTAAAGAAAAAAACTCTGGATTTTACATAACACCAAAAGTAATTGAATAGAATGACAGAATTAGTGAAGTTATCTCTTTCAGAACAATTAGAAGGCTTAAAAACAAAATCTTTTTCATCTAAAGAACTTACTGAAGCTTTTCTAAAAGAAATAAAGTCTAAATCTTCCTTAAATACTTTTATATCTGTGTATGAAGAAGAAGCTCTCAAAAACTCTTCCATAGCAGATAAAAATATTTCCAATAATAGAACACGAATTCTTGAAGGTATTCCAATAGCCCATAAAGACATATTTTGTATTGAAAATAAAAAAACAACTTGTGGCTCAAAAATGTTAGAAAACTTTATTTCACCCTATTCCTCAGAAGTTTATTCAAGATTAAATAATTTAGGCGCTATAACTTTGGGGAAAACTAATATGGATGAATTTGCTATGGGATCATCTAATGAAACAAGTTATTTTGGTAAAGTTTTTAACCCAATTGACAAGAAATATTCTCCTGGAGGATCATCAGGAGGTTCTGCAGCTGCAGTTAGAGCAAATCAATGTTCATTTGCTACCGGAACAGATACTGGTGGCTCAATTAGACAGCCTGCTTCATTTTGCGGAGTTACAGGCATTAAACCAACCTACGGAAGAGTATCGAGATGGGGAATGATTGCTTTCGCTTCTTCTTTAGATCAAGGGGGAATACTTGCTAAGAATGCTAAAGATGCTGCTCTTGCACTACATTGCATTTCTGGATTTGATGAAAAAGATTCTACTTCTTTAAACGAGCCAGTTGGGGATTACATAAATGAAATTAATTCCAAAGAAGAGCATGTTTTAGGAATACCAAAAATCTTAATTGATAAAATTAGCAATAACTCGGTTAAGGAAAATTTTAATAACGCAATCGAGATTTTAAAGGAAGATGGTGTAAAAATTGAAGAAATTGATTTGCCTCATATAGAGTATTCGTTGCCAGCTTATTATGTAATAGCGCCAGCTGAATGCTCTGCTAATTTAGCAAGGTACGATGGCATAAGATTTGGACATAGAAGTGAGCATGCGTCATCTCTTGAAGAACTTTATTTCAATTCAAGAACTGAAGGGTTTGGAAAAGAAGTTAAAAATAGAATTTTTATCGGAACTTTTTGTCTTTCTGCTGGATACTTCGATGCCTTCTACAAGAAAGCTTTAAGAATTAGAAGGCTAATTAAATCTGATTTTGATAAAGCTTTTAAAAAAGTCTCTTCAATAGCAATGCCAACTTGTGCAAATACCTCCTTTGAACTTGGATCAATAAGCAGTCCTGTGGAAATGTATGAGCAAGATGTTTATACAATTCCTGCAAATCTTGCTGGTCTTCCTGCTATTTCTATTCCCTCAGGAATTCATAACAAAATGCCTTTGGGTATTCAGTTTTTGGGCAGCTACCTTGATGAAGGTAAGATTTTAAATCTTGCAAACAAATTTCAAAACTTAACGGATTTTCATGAATACGAATAGTTGGGAATCAGTCATAGGTCTTGAAATTCATGTACAACTTGCTACTTTTACAAAGCTTTTTTCTTCTTCGCCTACTGTGTTTGGATCTGAACCTAATACCCAGGCTAGCGAAATTGATTTAGGACTTCCAGGCGTCCTTCCTGTTCTAAATAAAGAAGCTATTTCTTTTGCAATAAAATTTGGATGCGCCATAGATGCAAAAATATCCAATCAAGTAGTTTTTGCAAGGAAAAACTATTTTTATCCTGATTTACCAAAAGGTTATCAAATAAGTCAATTGGATGATCCTATTGTAGGAGAGGGAAAAGTCAAAATTTTATTAGGAGATGAAGAAAAAACTATTGGTATTACCAGGGCTCATCTCGAAGAAGACGCAGGAAAATCTATTCATGATTTATTTAATGAAAGTTCTGCTATTGACTTGAATAGAGCTGGAACATGTCTTTTAGAAATTGTCTCAGAACCAGATCTTAGATCGGCAAATGAGGCAGTAGAATATTTAAAAAAGATTCACAAAATAATTACTTTTCTCGGAATTTCTGATGGAAATATGTCACAAGGATCTATGCGATGTGATGCAAATGTTTCTATGAGAAAATTTGGAGACGATAAATTAGGAACAAGAACAGAGTTAAAGAATATAAACTCATTTAAATTTGTTGAAAAAGCTATTAACTACGAAATTAGTAGGCAAATAAAAGAACTTGAAAAAGGTAACTCAATTAAGCAAGAAACTAGGCTTTATGATTCTACAAAAAATACTACAAGATCTATGAGATCAAAAGAAGAAGCTAATGATTATCGCTATTTCCCAGAACCAGATCTAATCCCCATTAGAATCCCAAAAGATCTTGTTAATGAAATAAAGCAAAATCTACCTGAGCTTCCAGAAGCATTAAAAAAGAGATTTATTGATTCCTATAATCTTTCAGATGAAGATGCTGATCTGATAATTGCAAATAAAGAAACAGCATCTTTCTTTGAAGGTGTGCTTTCTCATAACGTTTCGGCAAAAAGTGCAATTAACTGGATTACAGGAGGTCTATTTGCGTTAATGAATAAAAATGACCTCAGCATCTTAGACTCTAAAATTACTCCTGAGCATATTGCTGAAATTATTAAAAATACTGACAATCAAAAAATTTCTGGCCCTTCCGCAAAAAAACTTCTTGAATTGCTTTGGGAAAGTGGAGGAAATGTAGAAAAAATAATTATTAAAGAAGGTTTAGAACAAATATCAAATGACAATCAAGTAGAAAAGATTCTAGATGAAGTAATTTTAGAAAACCAAAAACAATTTTCGCAGTTAAAAGAAGGTAAAGACAGGCTTCAAGGATTTTTTGTTGGTCAGGTTATGAAAAAGACTTCAGGAAGTGCCAGTCCTCAGGTAGTAAATAAGCTTTTAAAAGAAAAATTATCTAAGTAATAAACATAGATAAAGATTCAGCTACATAAGCAGGTTTTTCTTGACCTTCTATTTCCATTACAACTTCATACTTCAAAAGATACCTTCCATCACCTTTATCATCGACAGATAAAAGTGTTGATTTGGTTCTTACTTTTGAGCCCACATTAACTGGAGTCAAAAACCTAACTTTATCAAGTCCATAATTAAAAACCATAGTCATTCCCTCAGGAGCAACCTGAGGAGCAGGTAGACCAGCCATCAATGATAAAGATAAGAAGCCGTGAGCTATTGTAGATCCAAAAAGTGGGGTAGCTTTTTCAGAATCAATATGAATAAATTGATGATCATTCGTTGCATCAGCAAATTGATTTATTCTTTCTTGATCAACCGACAACCAATCGGAAGCTCCCATATCTTTTCCAATGTAATCTTTTAAAGTATCTGCAGGTACTAATCCAGCCATTATTTTCTCCTAGTTATTTAATTAAATGATTCTTAAAGTCTTCTCGCAAGCCTGTTTTAAGTAGTTTTCCTGTAGCGCCATGAGGTAGTTCATCTAAGAATATAACATCATCTGGCAGCCACCATTTCGCTACTTTATCAGAAAGATAATCTAATACTGAATCTTTATCAAAATCTTGAAGGCCATTTTTAACGATAAATAATAATGGTCTTTCATCCCACTTAGGATGAGCTACACCAACTACGCACGCTTCAGCAACTCCAGGGTGGCCTACCGCGGTATTCTCTAAATCAATAGAACTTATCCATTCTCCTCCGGATTTTATTACATCTTTACTTCTATCTACGATTCTCATGTAACCATTTGAATCTATAGTCGCAACATCTCCAGTATCAAACCATCCATCCTCTAATGCAGTTTCATTGGATTTAAAATAACGTTCTATTATTGCTGGGCCTTTAACCATAAGCCTTCCATAAGTTTTACCATCATTCGGAAGAGTCTTACCTTCATCGTTTATGATTTTCATTGAGCAGCCATAAACCGATCTTCCTTGGCTTGTCTGTATGTCATATCTCTCTTCGAGATCCATGCCATCCATTTCAGGAATGAAAGAATTAAGAGTGCCTAATGGACTCATTTCCGTCATACCCCATCCATGCAATAGAAAACAATCATGTTTTTCTTGAAAAGCTTTTATCATTGCCTTAGGAGCTGCTGATCCACCTACGAGAACACTTTTAACAGAATCAAGTTTTATCTCATTTTTTTCTGTGTAATTAAGTAAGTCTAACCACACAGTTGGAACTCCCATTAACTGATTTACTTTTTCTGAGGTAATCAAATTGCAAATTGACTCTCCGTCAGTATGAGGGCCTGGAAATACCATTTTTGCACCATACATAAAAGATGCATAAGGAATTCCCCAAGCATTAACGTGAAACATTGGGACTACGGGTAATAAAATAGTTTCAGAAGTCAAATTCATAGCATTTCCCGCTGTTGCATACCAAGCATGTAAAACTGTTGATCTATGAGAATAAAGCACTCCTTTAGGATTGCCAGTTGTACCAGATGTGTAACAAAGTGATGATGCCGTATTTTCGTCAAATTCAGGCCAAGTAATATTATCTGATTCATTCGAAATAAAATCTTCATAACAAATTAAATTTTCTATTGATGAAGCAGGCATATGCTCCTTATCTGTAAGTATTATGATTCCTTTAACTGATTTAAGATCGGAAATAACATTTTCTATTATGGGTAAAAATGGAGCATCGATAAAAATGTATTTATCTTCAGCATGATTTACGATGTATTTTATGTCATCTGGAAATAATCTGGGATTTAAGGTGTGTAATACTGCTCCTAGGCCAGATATGCCAAAATAGAGTTCTAAATGTCGATAGCTATTCACTGCCATGGTTGCGACAATGTCTCCCTCGCCTATTCCAAGACTTAATAAAGCATTAGCTAATTTTTTTGATCTTTGTGCAGCATCTCCTATGGTGTATCTATGAATGCCTCCTTCGACTGTATTACTAACTATTTCTGTATTTGCGTTATTTTTTATAGCATGTTCCAACACTCCTGAAATTAGAAGTTGATCATTCATCATATTGCCTAGCATAGTTTCACCTAATTTTTATTTAATCCTTTTTTGAATAGTGGAGAATATCTTCGCTCTAGAAATCCTTCAACCTCTTTTTTTGTTTTAAGTCTAGAAAGTTCTATGTCATTAAGTGCAGAAAATATATAAGGTTTCCACTCAAGCAATAAATCTGATTCTGTTCTTTCAAATATGTATCTAACTGACTTATCTGAAATGTTTAAAATCTTTCTTTCTTCGCTAATAGAAATTTTTTTAAAAGGATTGGAAAAAATAGGAATAAGTTCTTTTGGTAAAAAGGGAATTTTTTGATTTTTTTTGAATAAATAGTTTAAAAGGAATTTATCAGTTTCTTTATGGCCTGTTCCATTAATGAAATGTCCAACAATCGATTTATCTAAATTTCTTTTTTTTAGAGGGCCTAAAAACAACCTATTTGGACAATAATCATTGGCATAAAAATTATCCCAAATTGCTATTGGATTTAAAAAAAAAGATTTAATTTTTTTTAAAGAAGAAGAATTAATAGTTTCACTTATAACTTGATCACCTGTCCATAAAATAATTATATCTTTGAAAAGCATTTCTTTTACTCCTTCTAAGTAACCTCCATCTAATACTCCCTTTGACAAAGAAGTATTATAAATTGAAGGACAAAACCATATGTTTTTATTCTTAGGAAGAAATTCTGAAACTTCATTTAAAATTTCCGCATGTAATTTTCCAAGTTCCTTATCTTTTGCTTCTCTTCCAAAATTAGTAACATCTATGTCATCAAAAAAAATACCTATTTCGTCAAAACCTGCCTTTTCAATTGCATGAACAATTTTTTTTCTTAAAATTTTTAAATTATTTTTAATATCCAGTAGGAACTCAGAAGTAGGAGATATACAATAAACTTGTTTAATTTTTTTTGGCAGATCTCTTTTTTTTAGAGACTTATCAATTTTCTTCCAATAATATCTAAGAAACATATCTTCCTTAGGGCTATAGAAATAATGAGTTATAGGCGCCTTTAAATTTTTAAAAGCATCTTTCGCTAACCTTCTGGCATAAAAACCCTCAATGTATCCTTTATACATAGTCTCAAATTTTACACTTCTTACAATTTGGGTTCTTCTTAATATTTATTTTTTTAAATTCTCCTTTTAAACCGTCAAAATCGATAAAGCTAGAGTGAAAATTTTTTTCAATTGCTCCTTTTATTGCCTCTACTGCCATTAATGAACCTATTATTCCAACTAATGGTGAGGCTATGGCTGATTCTCTACAGGAAAGATCTTCATCTTCTAAATCTTCAAAAATGCATTCGTAGCAAGGATTAGAATTTTTTCTTAAATCTAAACAAGCTAATTGCCCTTGCCAGCCTATAGAAGACCCAGAAATCAATATTTTAGAATGCTCAAAACAAAAATTATTTACTATTTTTCTAGTTTCAAAATTATCAGAACAATCTAAGATAATGTCAGAGTCTTTAAGAAGGCTATCTATATTTTTTTTGGTTATTTTTATTTTATGAGCCGATAGCCTAATCAAAGGATTTAAACTTTCTAATTTTTTTTTTGCAACTAATGCCTTATTTTTTGAAATATCCTCTAAATTAAATAAAGCCTGTCTTTGAAGATTAGACTCTTCGACTAAATCGAAGTCAAATATTTCAACTTTTCCAAAGCCAGACAAGACGCAATAGGTTGATGCAGCGCAACCTAGTCCTCCCATGCCTACGAAAGCTAGAGATTTTTTATTTATTTTATCTTGGCCAGGAATATCAATTTCAGGCAACATTATGTGCCTGCTATATCTTACTAATTCTTCTTTTAGCATTTAAAAACTGACGCTCTTACGTCTCCATTAAGATCAATTAAATTTGAAATATTTTTATATTTGTTTGAAGTGCCAATTTTTTTTATTTCTTCCTTTTGACAAGGAGCATGCTCTATAAAAATTTTTCCATTTTTGTTCAAAATATTTTTACTTTTTTTTAATATAACTTCTATGTCATGAAGGCCATTTTTCTTAGAAAATAATGCATCTTCAGGCTCAAACCATATACCCTCTTCTGATCCAGTAGTTTCTTTTTTATCTATGTATGGTGGATTAGAGATAATAAAATCCACATTAGGAAAAAGCCATTCATTATTCCAATCATGATTGAGAAAAATAATGTTATCTAAATTAATTTGTTTAGCATTTTTTTTTGCTATCAAGAGACTTTTAATTGAAATATCTGTTGCATGAATAGTACAATTTTTCACTTCATCGGCAATAGAAATTGATATCACTCCAGATCCTGTTCCAAGTTCCAAAATAGTTTTATCATTTAGATTTTCTTCAAGAATAGCCTCAACAAGTATTTCTGTTTCTGGACGTGGAACAAGAACATCTTTAGTAACTAAAAAATCATTTTTCCAAAATCCTTTATGCCCAGTTAAATATGCAAGAGGTTCTCCTCTTAATCTTGATTTATACATTTTGTTAATAAGATCTTGATCTTGATGATCTATTTCTTTTTCTAAATTTGAATAAATTTGAGCTTTATCTAATTTTAAAACATGTTGAATTATTAGGTCTGCATCCAGTGGATCAATATCATTTTTTAATTTTTTAAGTAAATTTCTTAAAGTCATTATTGAACTTCATTTTCTAAGTTTATGAGTTTTTTTGCTTCATTTTCTTCAATAAGCGCTGAAATCATAACGTTCATATCTCCATCTAAAAATTCCTCTAGATTATGAACAGAAAATTCTATTCTATGGTCAGTTACTCTACTTTGAGGAAAATTGTACGTTCTAATTTTTTCAGATCTATCTCCACTTCCAACCATGGTCTTTCTTTTAGAATCTAACTCTTTTGTCTGTTCTTCACTTGCCATTTCATTTAATTTACTGTGAAGTAATGACATGGCCTTTTCTTTGTTTTTATGTTGAGATCTTCCATCTTGGCATTCAACAACGATGCCAGAAGGAGTGTGAGTAAGCCTAACCGCTGAGTCAGTTTTATTTACATGTTGGCCTCCTGCGCCAGAAGCACGGAAAGTATCTACTCTAATTTCAGATTTATCTATGACAATATTTTCCTGTTCATCTACTTCTGGCAAAACCGCTACCGAACAGGCGGAGGTATGAATCCTGCCTTGAGATTCAGTTTCAGGAACTCTTTGAACTCTATGAATACCTGATTCATATTTTAAAAAACCGTAAACACTTTTGCCGACAATCTTAGAAACAATTTCCTTAAAACCCCCTTTCTCACTTTCTCTTGAGCTCACAATTTCTATTTGCCATTTCCTTCTTTCGCAAAGTCTAGAAAACATTCTAAAAAGATCACCAGTAAATATTCCTGCTTCATCACCGCCTGTTCCTGCTCTTATTTCAACAAATACATTCTTTGCATCGTTAGGATCTTTTGGTAAAAGCATACGTTTCAAATCTTCTTCTAAAGATTCTTTATTTACTTTTAAGGTATCAATTTCTTCTTGAGCCAGTGATCTTATTCCGCTGTCCGTATCATTGAGGAGTTGCTTTGAACTCTCAAGATTCTCTTCGACTAATTTATATTCAATAAATTTGTCTACGACGGGCTTTATATTTGAATATTCTTTAGAAAGTAATGTAAATTTATTTTGATTTTCTATGATTTCTGGCTTAGAAAGTTGTGATTCCATATGAATAAATTTTTCTTGGATTTCTTCTAATTTCTTTTTTACCGAATCAAGCATGAAACTATTATAGTATCTACAGTCCTGAACATATGAAAAAATCCTTCTTAATAAAAGTTTCTTATTTAAGTATTATCTTAATTATGTCTTGTGCTTCATTGGAGCCTCAAGATAAAGATTTAACTAGTAGAGGTAAATATTCTTTTTCATCTGAAATGCAATTCCTTTCTGGAAATTTATTTATTTATAATTCTGAAATTAAGAAAATAAAATTTGATATAAATGGTTTAGGTAGGAAATTTCAAATAATTTTTGAAAACAAAAAATTAATTTCTAATTTTGTATATAGTGAATTTATCGAAGAAGAAGAACTGATGAAACTTGTTAAGTGGTTATTTTTTAAATGTGAAAGTAGTGAATGTCGAACAATATCTCTAAATTCTATTAAGTTAGAAAAAATTTATTCAGATAAGTCTAGTCTCACTATCAAGGGAAATGTCAAAAATTATAGGCTATCAATAAAATTAAATGATTCTTAGTTCGCCAGCAAAAATTAACCTTTCTCTCGATATTTTAAAAAAAAGATCAGATGGATATCATGATATTGAATCTAATTTTCAATTTATTGATTGGGGAGATAAATTAGAAATCAAGCCATCTAAAAAGCTTAAAGTTCAGGTGAATAATTTTTCTATCTCGGAGAAGGAAAACTTAGTAACTAAGGCAATAAGAAAATTGGAACTGATTTCTGATTGTGCTTTGAACTTTTCAATTAACATTGATAAGAATATTCCTTTAGGGTCTGGACTTGGAGGAGGAAGCTCAAATGCAGCTACTGTGCTTTTGGCAATAAATAGTATCGCAAAACTTAATTTTTCATTAGAAAGCTTATTAAAAATTGGACTAGAAATAGGCTCTGATGTTCCTTTTTTTTTGAATTGTCACGCAGCAAAAGTATCTGGAAAAGGTGAAAAAATTGAATCAAAGATATTTAAAGAAGAAAAAGTTTTGGTTCTTTTGCCTGAATGTGAAATATCTTCAAAAGATGCTTATGACGCGATTACTCCAAAAGTAATAAAAAATAATGAACATTATAAAAATAGAAATTTTTTTGAAGAATGGGTTTTAAATAATTTTATCCCCGTCAAAGAGGCTTTTAATTTTCTTAAAAATTTCAAGAATCCAAAAATATCTGGAACAGGTAGCAGTTTATATGTAGTGATTAAATCTTTTGAAGAGGGAAAGGAAATCATGGATAATGCACCATATAAAATCAGATATGTTATTACCAATACTATCAATAAATCGCCTTTATTAAATGAACTGCTTAATTCTGGGGTGTAGCCAAGCGGTAAGGCAGCGGCTTTTGATGCCGCCATGCGATGGTTCGAATCCATCCACCCCAGCCATAAAATAAAATGAATTCAAAAAATAACTTAGTAATCTTCTCAGGAAATTCAAATCCATCACTTGTAAAAAAGATTGTTAAAAAATTAAAAAAACCTTTAGGTAAGGCTACTGTCGGTCGATTTAGCGATCAGGAAATGAATATAAAAATTGAAGAAAACGTCAGAGGAAAAGACGTCTTCATAGTTCAATCTACCTGCTTCCCAGCTAATGACAACCTTATGGAATTAATCATAATGATAGACGCTTTGAGAAGAGCCTCTGCTTCAAGAATTACAGCTGTCATACCCTATTTTGGTTATGCAAGACAAGATAGAAGAGTAAGGTCAGAAAGAGTTCCAATAAGTGCAAAGCTTGTAGCTGATATGCTTCAAAGCGCAGGAGCGAACAGAGTTTTAACAATAGAGCTGCATTCAGATCAAATTCAAGGGTTTTTTAATATCCCTGTAGATAATGTTTATGGAACTAGTGTAATTTTTGATCACATAATTAAAGCAAAATATAAAAACCAAATAGTTGTTTCTCCTGATGTAGGCGGTGTGGTAAGAGCCAGAGCTTTGGCTAAGTTTCTTGATGATGCGGATTTAGCAATAATTGATAAGAGAAGAGAAAAAGAAAATCAATCTCAGGTTATGAATGTCATCGGAGATGTGAAAGGAAAAACCTGTATCCTAGTTGACGATATCATTGACACTGCTGGAACAATTTGTAATGCAGCAGAAGCTCTAAAGAAATCCGGAGCAAAAAAAGTTGTTAGTTATGCGACTCATGCTGTTTTATCTGGAAATGCTTTGATTAATATTAATAAATCTAGACTAGACGAATTAATTGTTACTGATACAATTCCGCTTTCAGAAAAGGCAAAGACATTGAAAAAGATAAAAACTGTTTCAATGGATAAGACTATAGCTGAAGCAATTAATAGAGTGAATAAAGAAGAATCAATAAGTCAGATGTTTTTATAAAATGAGTGAAGTAACGACCATATCTGCTGAAGTGAGAGATAACCTTTCAACGGCTAAAATTCTTAGAAAATCGGGAGAGATACCTGCGATTGTCTATGGTCAAGGAAGTGAAACAAAGCTTATTAAAATTCTAGAAAAAGATTTGGTTAAAATACTTGAGAATCCTAGTATTTTTTCTCAGGTGATTGAATTAAATGAAAATGAGGATGCTACAAAAGTTATTTTGAAAGAGGTTCAGGTGAATCCATCTAATGACAAGCCTATTCACGTTGATTTTCAAACAGTAAGTGAAAAAACTAACATCACTATTAATGTTCCTCTTAAATTCACAAATGAAGAGATTTGTGTTGGAGTAAAGCAGGAAGGAGGAATGATTTCTCACCTTAAAAATGAAATTGAACTTACCTGTAATGCACAAAATTTACCAGAATTCATTGAAATAGATATGCAAACTATTGAACTTGGTTCTAATATCATGCAATCACAAATTATCCTGCCCGAGGGTGTTTCATTAAGTAATAATATTTTAAATTCTCAAGACCAACCAGTAGCGAGTGTTTCTGTAACAAGAGCAGCACTTGATATTGACGATGAAATAGCCACGACTGAAGGTGAAGAAGAAGGTGCTGAAGAATCAGCAGATGCCGCAGAAACCTCCGAAGATTCTAATTCTGATTCAGAATCGAAAGAATAATCCCTATCTTCTGTATCTATGAGCCCTTTCTTGATAGTTGGCCTAGGTAATCCAGGTTCGAGATATGCAAATACAAGACATAATGTTGGAACCGATTTTGTTTTAGAGGCGGAAAAAAAATATTCCTTCAAGCTTGAGGAAAAAAAGAATCTCAAAGCTTTCATATCTAAAGTTATTCTCAAGGAAAGAGAGGTTATATTTTCTATCCCTACCGTCTTTATGAATCATAGTGGGATTTCGCTAAAGCTTTTAAAAGAAAAATACAATATAGAGATAAAAGATATCTTAATAATTCATGATGACCTTGATTTAAAAGTTGGAAAATTGAAATTAAAAATTGGCGGTGGTCATGGAGGTCACAATGGTCTTAAAAGTATTTTTGAAAATCTGAATTCTAGAGATTTTAAAAGAATCCGTATTGGTATCGATCATCCTGGTGATAAAAGTAAAGTGAACGAGTACGTAATCAAAAAAGGTAATAAAGAAGAAAGAATCTCAAGGATAAACTGTATTGATAATGGTCTCGAAATTTTAGAGCATATTGTTAATGAAGAATGGGATACAGCTTTAAATAATTTAAAATCATAATGTCATTAAAATGCGGAATTGTGGGGTTACCTAATGTAGGTAAATCAACTTTATTTAATGCATTAACTGCCTCAAATATAGATGCCGAAAACTTTCCTTTTTGCACCATTGAGCCCAATCATGGAATAGTTGAGTTACCTGATGAAAGACTAAAAGAAGTTTCAAATATATCTAAATCTGAAAAAATGATTGCAGCAACAGTTGAATTTGTCGACATTGCTGGTTTAGTAGAGGGCGCTTCAAAAGGAGAAGGTCTTGGGAATAAATTTCTCGGGCACATTAGGGAAACTCAAGCAATAATCCACGTTGTGAGATGTTTTGAAAATGATGAAATAACTCACGTAAATAATAAAATAGATCCAATTTCAGATATAGAAATTATTGAAACAGAATTAATCTTATCTGATATTGAAACATTAGAAAAAACTAAAGAAAAAATAAATAGAAAGGCAAAGAGTGGCAATAAAGACTTACTTAAAGATCTTTCAAAGATAGATGATTTATTAAATTTACTTGCTAAAGGCGAATCATTAAAAAAGTTTTTAGAAAATGAAGCTGATAATGATTTCTTAACTAGCCTTGGGCTTTTATCTGCCAAGCCAATAATATATGTAGCTAATTTAAATGAAGACATGGAAGCAAATGATGGTCTGAATAGGCTAAAAGAAAAAGCCTTAGAGACTAACTCGGAAGTTATTGAGATGTGTAATCAAATAGAATTTGAAATAAGCGAACTAGAAAATGAAAGTCGTCAAGAATTTATAGAATCTGTAGGTTTGGACGAACCTGGTTTAAGCAAACTAATTAGATCAGCATTCAAAATTTTAGGGTTACAAACTTTTTTTACCTCAGGGCCTAAAGAGTCAAGAGCCTGGGTAATAAAAAAGGGAATAAAAGCTCCGGATGCTGCTGGAGTAATTCATACGGATTTTAAAAAAGGATTTATAAGAGCTGAGACTGTTGCCTATAAAGACTTCGTACAATTTAATGGTGAACAAGGCGCAAAGGGTCAGGGAAAATGGCGTTCTGAAGGATCAGATTATGAAGTTGAAGACGGAGATATAATTTTATTTAGATTTAATGTCTAGGTCCTTGACAATTATGATTACTACAAAGAGAATCCAATCTTTGGCTATGTAGCTCAGCCGGTTAGAGCGCAGCATTCATAATGCTGAGGTCGGTAGTTCAAGTCTACCCATAGCCACCATTAAAATACTTTCGTTAATTAAGAAAAATCTTAGAGAAAATTCAGAACGTAACTAAAAAAATTTAAGTTTAGAGATTAAGGATCAACTTGATCTGGAGCGCAGTTGTCGATCAGTAAAACCTGCATTTCTTCCAATACAGTTAAAGTCTCCTTGTACTCAACTACCTTGGGATCAACAGCTGTTGATTTGAATCCAAAGAAGTTTGAACCAGCTCTAGGATTATTAGTTTCAAAGCCAAATTGAGCATAGCCAGTATCTCTATCAGCTTGTTCTGTCAATTTGCCTGCTAGATCAGATATGATTGCTGAAACTCTAATCACCTGTTCGGTTAATTCAATACAGTTGAGTTCCGAAGGGTCGAAATCAAAATGAGAATAATCTGCAGAAGGACTTTTGTACCACCAAACTGGATTAGCACAACCAATAAGAAGTAATGACATTAGGCCATAAAGCAGGTACTTTTTATTAGTTTTTACCATGTTGTTCATAAATAACCTCAAAAAGTAAATTCAACAAAAAATTCTATTTAATTAAAGCAGAATTTTTATTCAGAAGATACAGCTTTCATAGATAGTTTAACCTTGCCTCTGTCATCAATACCTATAACCTTTATCTCGACCTCTTCACCTTCTACTAAATAGTCAGCAATATTTTTTACTCTTTCTTGTGCAATCTCTGAAATATGAACTAAACCCTCTCTACCATTATCGAAAGAAACAAATGCTCCGAAATCAACTATTTTTTCAACAGTTCCTAAGGTTACAAGGCCTACTTCTGGATCAGATGTAATAAACTCTATTTTTTGAATAGCATCTTCTCTTTCTTGTTTACTTCTTCCGTAAACTTTTACAGAGCCGTTATCTGAAATATCTATGTTTGTATTTGTTTCTTCAGTTAATTTTTTAATGTTAGCCCCTCCTTTACCAATAACCTCTCCTATTTTGCTTTTAGGAATCTTTATTTCTATTGCCTGAGGTGCAATTGGAGATAATTCTGGTCTGCTTTCAGATAAAATTTTATTCATTTCACCTAATATGTGATTTCTAGCTGAGTGAGCTTTTTCCAAAGCATCTTCTAAAATTTGTTCGTTAATCCCAGCAATTTTTATATCCATTTGAAGAGCAGTAACTCCATCTTCAGTTCCTGCTACTTTAAAATCCATATCTCCAAGATGATCTTCATCGCCAAGAATATCAGTTATAACGCAATGTTTATCTTCGGTTTTGACCAAGCCCATAGCAACTCCGGCAACAGGTTTTTTTAACGGTATACCAGCATCCATCATGGCTAAGCTAGAAGCACAAACAGTAGCCATAGAACTTGAGCCATTAGATTCTGTAATTTCTGAAACTACACGAATTGCATATTCAAATTCTTTTGGGTTTGGAAGAACAGCTTCAAGTGCTCTTCTTGCAAGCTTTCCATGGCCTATTTCTCTTCTTTTGGGGCTACCAACCATGCCGGCCTCTCCTACTGAAAATGGAGGAAAATTATAATGGAGCATAAAAGGATCTTTTAAATCACCATGCAAGGAATCAATTAATTGAGATAGCTTGAGAGAATCCATTGTTGCGACTGAGATCGATTGAGTTTCTCCTCTGGTGAATAATGCAGATCCATGAGCCTGAGGTAAAAGCCCAACTTCTATTGAAATTGGTCTCACAGTATCAAGATCTCTTCCATCAATCCTTGATTTACCTTCAAGCAGCCTAGTTCTGACAATTTCAGATTCTAAAGATTTAAAATAACCTAACGCTTCATCAATATTGTCTTCT
The DNA here is from genome assembly GCA_003331625.1 of Gammaproteobacteria bacterium. Lineage (GTDB taxonomy): Bacteria > Pseudomonadota > Gammaproteobacteria > Magnimaribacterales > AG-339-G14 > MEDG-81. Next base: position 56,785 of record QOPF01000001.1, read on the forward strand.
TCGCTTTCTTCAAGAGTTGTCTTAACTTTTTCCTTTAATTCGGAAATCATTTCTTGTCTTTGAGATTTCTCAGGGGTTTGGTAAGCCTCTTCAAGATCTGAAGAAATGAGCTTATTAATAGTCTCTTTTAAGGTCTCATCATCTTCTTTAACTGTGTGCTCAATGGAAGAAATGTCTGCTTGAGAAACAAGTTCATCAATAAGATCCAAACTAGCTTTCATTTCTTTTTGTGCAAAAAGAATAGCTCCTAACATTTGATCCTCAGAAAGTTCATTAGCTTCAGACTCAACCATAAAAATTGCATCTTCCGAACCTGCAACAACCATATTAAGGGACGAGGATTTTAATTCTTCTAAAGTTGGATTGAGAATGTAGTTTCCATCAACAAATCCAACTCTTGCAGCTGATAATGGAGCCTGAAATGGCAATCCAGAGAGCTGAAGAGCTGCTGAAGCACCTATAATTGATATAACATCAGCATCATCATTTTTATCCATCGATAAAACCGTACAGATAATTTGAACTTCTATTCCATAACCTTTTGGAAAAAGAGGTCTAATTGGACGATCTATTAACCTTGATGTAAGTACTTCCTTTTCAGAAGGTCTTCCTTCCCTCCTAAAAAAACTACCAGGTATTTTTCCTGATGCATAAAACTTTTCAATGTAATTTACAGTCAAAGGAAAGAATCCTTGACCAGATTTATCTTGTCCAGCAACTGTTGTTACTAATACCTTGGTATCGCCAGAACTTATGACTACAGAACCTGTAGCTTGTCTTGCTACTTTTCCTGTTTCTATTGTGACTTTTCTACCTGCAATTTCTTTTGAGCAAGTGATAACTTTCATATCTTTCATTTTAATTTCCTAAATTTGTGTAACTTGATTGTTACTTTCTAAGTTTGAGCTCGGAGAGTATAGAACTATATCTTTGAGGATCTTTCTTTTTTAAATAATCTAAAAGCTTTCTTCTAGTATTAACCATACGAATCAAGCCTTGTCTCGAATGATGATCTTTTGTGTGATCTTTAAAATGAACTTGTAATGATTCTATGTTGGCCGTTAACAAAGCTATTTGAACCTCAGGAGAACCAGTATCCCCTTTTGATTGGGCAAACTTAGTAATAATTTCCTCTTTTTTTTCTGTTTCTAAACTCAAGAACTTCCTCCTTAGTTATATTAATTTTTTATAGATAACAATCTTTTTGGCGAAACTAAACCGCCATTATTTTTTAAAATTCCTATAAAATCTTTATTTTCGTCAAACAATCTCAGATATATGCTTTTCAATTTGGCCTCTTCTAAAAACACTTTTTGGCCATTAATAATTCTATCTATAATTTCAGGTGCGCATTGTATCTCATCTAAGCTTCTAAGTGCATCCCCCATAGAAATTAATTTATTTGATAAATTATCAGAATTTATAGTTTCAATTTCATGAGATTCTTTAATATTGTGATCCGCAGAGCTTATTCTTTCTAAATCTGATAAAACTGCCACTGTATTGAGTTCTCTAGCAATGTCGTTTACCAAAGATCTTATGTATGTTCCTTTTCCACAGTCAACAGAAAATGTAAATTTATTTTTATTTTTTGAAATAAGATCGATACTAAATATTTCTATATTTCTTGATTTAGAAGGAATATTCATACCTTTTCTTGCATATTGATACATAGGCTTTCCTTTGTATTTTAAAGATGAAAATAAAGGTGCTTCTTGATAAATGTTTCCAACAAACTTTTTTAAAATAGAATTGAAGTCTTTTTTAGTGGGAACAAAATTATCTTCTTGTAATACTTTGCCATCCAAATCGCCTGTATTAGTTTTTAATCCAAAAGTCATTTCTGCAATATAGGTTTTTTTTTCGTTGGCTAAATATTGAGTAAACCTTGTCATTTGGCCTATACAAGCAAGAATAATACCTCTAGCCAACGGATCTAAAGTACCTGAATGACCGATTTTTGAATTTTGAATTAATGGTTTTAATTTTCTTATGAATTCTCCAGAAGAAATTCCTTTAGGTTTATTTAAAACTAACAAACCAGAGATCAATTTAAATCTCCATCGGTATCAATTAAAAAATGTAGATCAGGTATTTTTTTTAATTTAAGACTCTTTCCTAGTTTCTTTTTAAAAAAAGATTTAGATTTTTCCAAAGCTAAAATAGTATCGCCTTCTTCACTATTTGAAATTTTATTTAAATAATTTGAAAAATAAATTTTTGCATATGATAAATCGTCGCTCAAATGGACGCGAGTAACTGTAAGATTTTTCAATCGTGGATCGCTAACCTCATGACTAAAAATATTAGCTATTTCTTTTCTTATGCTGTCTGAGACTCTTTGAGCTCTTTTGTATGGTTTTGTATTAAACAATTATATTTTTCTTGCGGTTTCTGTTCTTTCAAAAACTTCTATTTTGTCTCCAACTTTGACGTCGTTGTAATTTTCAATACCTATGCCACATTCTGTCCCGCTTTTAACTTCACTAGCTTCATCTTTAAATCTTCTTAAAGAATCAAGTTTGCCTTCGTGAATAACAATGTTGTCTCTCAAAACTCTTATAGGTAAATTTTTAACAACTGACCCCTCGGTGACAATAGTTCCTGCTATAAAACCGAACTTTGGAGATTTAAAAGTATCTTTTACTTCTGCAATTCCTACTGTAACTTCCTTAATTTCAGGATCTAATGAACCTTCTATTACTTCCTTGACTGCATCAAGAAGATCATAAATTATTCCAAAATATTGAATTGAAATATCTTCTTTTTCAGCAAGACTTTCAGCGGCGCTATCTGATCTTACATTAAAACCTAAAATTACAGCCTCTGAAGCCACTGCAAGATTCACATCATTTACTGAAATCGGTCCAACTCCTTCAAGAACTACTTTAATTTTTGCATCTTCAACTTTCAGATTATTAATTGCTCCAGATATTGCTTCAGCAGATCCATTGGTATCAGTCTTTATAATAAGATTAACTGCTGGTTTAGCAGATTCCCCTGCACCGGCAAAAATTCCATCAAGGCTTGCTACAGACTTTTTCGCTAATCTGTTATCTCTTCTTTTATTTGCTCTTTCCTCAGACAAACTTTTTGCGGCTTTTTCATCTTTAACAACGATAAATTCTTGTCCAGCATTTGGAGGAAATTCAAGACCAGAAATTGCTACCGGAGTAGATGGTTCAGAAACTTTAATTTGTGTTCCCAAATAATTCTTTAAACTTCTAATTTTTCTAAATTGATCTCCAATTAAAACAAAATCTCCACTGTTTAAAGTTCCTCTTTGAACTAAAAGAGTAGCTACTGCTCCTTCACCTTTTTTTACACCTGATTCTAAAACTACACCTGATGCAGGACCGTCATGATTTGTTTTGAGTTCCAGCATGTCTGCCAAAAGAGTTATGCTTTCGATAAGTTCATCAATTCCGTCACCAGTTATAGCAGAAACAGGAACTACCTGAGTGTCGCCGCCCCAATCCTCAGGAACGAGGCCCATTTTAGACAGATCCCCTTTTACCTTTTCTAAATCGGAATCAGGTTTATCTATTTTATTAACAGCTACTATGACTTGAACGTTAGCTGCTTTTGCATGATTGAAAGCTTCTTCCGTTTGAGGTTGAACGCTATCATCAGCAGCAACTACAAGAACGACAATATCTGTAGAGTTTGCCCCTCTTGCTCGCATTTCAGAAAAAGCCGCGTGACCAGGTGTGTCTATAAAAGTAATAGTCTTACCTTCATGATCAACTTGATAAGCTCCTATTCCTTGAGTTATTCCTCCTTCTTCTTGGTCGGCAACAGAGGATTTTCTTATAAAGTCTAAAATAGAAGTTTTTCCATGATCAACATGTCCCAAAACAGACACAACAGGGTTCCTTGGTTCTTCGTTACCTTCATAAGTAATATTTTCGAGAATCTTTTCTTCTTCTGATTCCAAGTCATAAGGAATACCAATATGGCCTAATTCTTCAACTACCAAGATCGCTGTTTCTTGATCAATAGACTGATTTAAAGTAACCATCACTCCATTATTCATTAAAGATTTAATTAGATCGGAAGATTTTACTGATAGTGCTTTTGCAAGCTCTGAGACAACTATGGTTTGAGGAATTTTTACTTCTTTTTGAACGAACTCTTGAGGCTTTTCAAATTTTTGTACATTTTCTAAGTTCTTTTCTAAAAATTTTTCTCCTTCCTTTTCTCTTTGATCATGCTTGGAACTATCTTTAAAAGTTTTTTTATCTTTTTTTAAATTTTGAGGAGCCTTTTTTTGAGGCTCTTGCTTCGATTTTCTTACTACTTTTGTCTTTGCTTCAGCTTTTTTCTTTTCTTCTTCAGCTGACTCATTTTGTGCGTTTAGCCTTTTTCTTTCAGCTTCATCAAAGTCAATTGAGCCTTTAAAATCTTGTTTTGCTTCATTCTTTTTATCTGAATTAGGGGAGTTTATTCTTGTAACAGATAAATTTGATTTGGATTCTGATTTAGGTGATTTTAAAGATATGGTCTTTTTGATACCTTTTTTATTATCTTTTATGAATTTTAAAAGTACTTTTTTATCATCTGAACTTACGACATCATTTTCAGATTTATGGCTTAAACCTGCCGCACTCATTTGAGCTAACAAGCTTTCAAGATCAATCTTGATTACCTTAGAAAGTTGTTTAACGTTTATATCTGCCATAATTTAATCTTCAAACCACTCTTCTCTAGCAGTCATAATTAACTTAGCAGCTTTATCATCATCTATTGATAATACTTCTGTTAATTCATCTGTGGCCAAATCTGCCAAATTTTCAATTGTAGTAATTTCATTTTCTGAGAGGAGTTTTATTTCTTCTTCAGTAAACCCATCGTTGGCTTCAATAATTCTAGCTTCTTTAGATGAGATTGAATCAGAATCATCTTCATCAAGCTCAAGCAGAGCTATTTCCATTAAAGATTCTTCTGCTCTTTCAATAATTGTAGAAATAATATCTTCGTCAAAGCCTTCTATCTCGGAAAAGTCTTCAACTTTAGATTCTGATATTTTTTGTACTGTTTCAAATCCACTTTCAATAAGCTTTGCTGCAAGATTTCTATCTACTCCAAGATATTCTATGAGTTTTGAGGCTTCAGGATTATCTTCATTTGATGATTCTCCTTTAATTTGAATCTGCCAACCTAAAAGCTCTGAAGTAAGCCTAATATTTTGTCCATTTTTCCCAATTGCTAAAGCTAAATTTTCATCTTTTACCACCACTTCCATAGACTGATTTTCATCATCCATCACAATGGATAATATTTCAGCGGGCGACAAAGTGTTGACTAATAACTTAGCTTGGTCATCTTCCCAAACAACAATATCAATTCTTTCATTTCCTAATTCATTAGAAACAGCCTGTACTCGAGAACCTCTCATTCCAACACAGGCTCCCACTGGATCAATTCTTGCATCATTTGTTTTTACTGCAATTTTAGTTCTTGCTCCCGCTTCCCTTGCTACAGCTCTAATTTCAATTACTTCTTCAGCAATTTCTGGAACTTCTAATTTAAATAATTCAGAGACCATCTCTTTTGAACTTCTGCTTAAAACTAACTGAGGACCTCTGTTTTCTCTGATGCTCTCCTCTAAAATTCCCTTAATTCTATCTCCGACTCTATAAATTTCTCCTTGGATTAAATCTTTCCTAGGCAGAGAAGCTTCTGCACCATCTCCTAGATCTACAATGATAAATTCTCTTGTAACTTTTTTTACTGATCCCGATACCAATTGACCTAGCGAAGGTCTAAATCTTTTAATAATTTCTAAACGTTCTGCATCTCTAACCTTTTGTACAATGACTTGTTTAGCCGCTTGGGCTGCAATTCTTCCAAAATCTGCATTTTCTACTTGCTCTTTAAATATATCGCCAACTTTTAACTCATTTTCTTCTGCAAAATCGCTATCCACTAAAATATGAACTTCACTATCTTCATAATTTTCGAAATCAACCACGTCCTTATATCTAAACGATTCGTAATCTCCAGTTGTTTGATTTATATCTACAAGAATATTTACTTCTTCTTTGTATCTTTTTTTTACTGCACTAGCCAAAGCAAATTCAATTGCTTCAAAAATTGTTTCCTTCGGCAAATCCTTTTCGTTTGAAACAGAATCAGCTACTAATAAAATTTCTTCATTCATTGTTAACACCTATTAAATTTGAGGATAAATAATCTCTATTCATAATTTCATAATTTTTGCCTTCGGAAAGAATAAAAATCTCTTTTTCAGAGACATCTTTAAGCTCTCCTTTTAATTTGCATTTTTTTCCATCTAAAAAACAGGAAATTTTTACTGTCTCGCCTAGAAAATCTTTTAATTGATTTATTTTGAAAAACTTACGATCGATACCTGGCGATGATATTTCCAAACTAAAATCGAAATTCAACTCAGCATAATTATCTAAAACTTCTCGGGTCTGAATATTTACCTTTTGACAGTCTTCTAAAGAAATCAAGCAATCCTGCTTGTCAATATATATGACAATGTGCTTTGATGATGAGCTGCCAGAAATTTCTATTCCCCAAATAAAGCAACCAAGGCTTTCTACATCCTGTTTTAAAATATTTTCAATTTTTTCTTCGAGCATTTTCCTTTTTACATAATAAATAGGCCCTTAAGGGCCTATTAAAATTTAAAAACTATTAACTAGTAAAAACAATAATTTGATGGCGAGTATAGGTATATAGAGACTTTTGGTCAAGGATTACTATTTTGGTAGCGGGGGTAGGATTTGAACCTACGACCTTCGGGTTATGAGCCCGACGAGCTACCAGACTGCTCCACCCCGCGAAAAGCTTGGCGAGTATAGGATTTACTATGTATTTGGTCAAGTTTATGGTGCCGAAGAGAGGATTTGAACCTCCACGGACCTAAGTCCACTACCCCCTCAAGATAGCGTGTCTACCAATTCCACCACTTCGGCAATTATTCTGGAAGGTCTTCAATGAGATCTCTTTCTTCAAGACTTTCTTGAGGTTGAGAGTTTTTAAAGACTTCTAACTCTGAATCTAAAGATGTTTTTTGGTAAGCCGATATTGCTACAGTTATAACGAAAAAAGATATAACAAGGCCCCAAGTTATTTTAGTAAGTATATTTGTAGCATCAGTTGGTGCAAACATTGCATTGTTTGCTCCTCCGCCAAAGGCAGAGCCAATATCAGCTCCCTTCCCATGTTGTAAAAGAATTATTATTACCAAGGTAATAGCTATTAAAACTTGGAGTACTACAAATACAGTTATCATCATTTAAATTTTGGTTGCGATATTAGCAAATTCTTTTGAATCAAGCGACGCATTTCCTACCAAACAGCCCTCTATTCCGGTAATTGATACTATTTCCTTTATATTTTCTGAAGAGACGCTGCCGCCATATAAAATTGGTATAGAAAAATCAAAGTAATTTTTTATAAACTTACTAATGATATCAACACTATCTTTTATAGAATCTGTATTAGCAGCTATTCCTGTTCCAATTGCCCATATAGGTTCGTAAGCTATAAAGGCTGGCTTGTGGTTAGATTTAAAAAATGACTCTAATTGGTTTTTAAGAAATTCATTTCTTTCACCTTTTTCCAAAACTTTTTGTGATTCTCCAATGCAAAGAATTTTTTCTATTTGTTCTGTATCAAGACGAGCCGCTTTTTGCAAAACTGTTTCATTCGTTTCTCCTTCCGCTCTAATTTCTGAATGACCTAATAAACAAAATTGAACATTTTTATTTTTTAGGATTTTTGCACTAATTTGTCCCGTAAAAGGTCCATCTAAGTGTCTGGACACGTCTTGTGCTCCCAACAAGAATTCATCAATTTTATTATCATTAATTTTTGCCAGCTCTGTTGAATTTGGGCACAAAATTATTTTAATATCTTTGAAATTAGCGTTATCAAAATTTTTTAAAAACTCGTCTTGCCAAGAAATAAAATCTATCTGATTCATTTTCCAATTTGCTACCAAGTATTTCATAGAGCTTTAATCATTAATTTGAATAGCAAAACTAGTCAAGCTTTCACTATATTCAGAGGTTTTTTTTGAATCATTTGATTCAACTAAAATTCTTAAAAGAGATTCTGTGCCAGATTTTCTAACTAGGATTCTTCCGTCAAACTTTTTTAATTCATCTTGCACTTTTGCACATAAATTTTGAAATTTTTTATTTTTAAGAATTTTTTCAGCATTCGAAACTTTTATGTTTGTTAAAATTTGTGGGTATTTTTTGAAGGAAGAAAGAATTTCATTCAAAGGTTTATTGAAAAAGAGGAATGCCTCTAAAAATTTAATTGCGGCAATAATTGCATCTCCAGTTGCAACATTATCAAGGCATATAATGTGACCTGATTGTTCGCCGCCTAATTGCCAACCTAATTCAATTAATTTTTCTAAAACATATTTATCTCCCACCTTTGATCTAACCAATTCTATGCCCATATCTTCAAAAGTTTTTTCTAAACCTTTATTAGTCATCTCAGTTCCAACAACTCCTTTTGAACCAAGCACTATTTGATTTTCAAACTTGAATTTTGCTAACAAAAATAAAATGTCATCGCCATCAAGAGCTTTTGCATCTTTGTCGACTAAGATGAGCCTGTCTCCATCCCCGTCTAAAGCAACTCCAAAATCAGCTTCATGATCGAGAACTGCTTTTTTTAAAACATTTAAATCAGTAGAACCGCACTCTTGATTGATATTCAATCCAGTTGGCTCATCTGATATTGAAATTACTTCTGCTCCTAGTTCTCTAAACACTTTGGGAGCTACATCGTATGCAGCTCCATTTGCAGAATCGATAACAATTTTAAGATTCTTTAAAGAAATTTCTTTTGAAAGTGAATTTTTACAATACTCTATATATCTTCCGCTTGCATCTGAGAGCCGAGAAGCTTTTCCAAGTTTTTCAGGATTTACTACTTCAATTGGGTGTGAGATTTTTTCTTCAATTAAAAGTTCAAGCTCATCAGAAATTTTTTTGCCCTGGTCGTCAAAAAACTTTATTCCATTATCTTCATAGGAGTTATGAGAAGCACTAATAACTATTCCAGCTTGGCCTTTAAATGTGCTAACTAAATATGAGATTGCAGGTGTAGGTAAGGGACCGACAAGTGTGACATTCAAGCCAGAAGAAATAATTCCTGCTTGAAGAGCCGCTTCTAACATATAGCCTGAAATCCTAGTATCTTTTCCAATGATAAATGAGTCAATGCCTTGGTCTTTAAATACTTCTCCAGCGGCCCAACCTAATTTAAGGATAAAATCTGGACTAGTTTTAGAAGAAATTGGTCCTCGAATACCATCTGTTCCGAAAAACTTTTTTTTTGCATTGATTATTTTGACCATAAGTTTTTCAATAAATTAACAGTTTCTTTTACTTGATGAACTCTTAAAATATTAGCTCCTCCCAAAATAGCTATTATACCAGCAGATAAACTTTGGTCATTTAAGTGATTCTCGCTAGATTCAAAAAGAAGTTGTAAGAACTTTTTTTGTGATAGCCCTGCTAACAAAATTCTATTTTCAGATATTTTATTTAGATTAGATAATAAATCTAAATTTTGAAAATTACTTTTACCGTATCCAAAACCAGGGTCATAAATTATTTTTTCAGTGGAGAGCCCACCAGCTTCAAATTCTGCCTTTTTTTCTTTAAAAAAAATTTTAATTTGCTCAAAAATATTTGCCTTATTATCTCGATTACCTTGATGACAAATGCATATCGGAATGTTTTGAGAACAAATTAAATCAAAACTTTCTTTATCTTCGAAAGAAAACACATTGTTTACAAGGTCAATTCCTTTTGAAATAGCCTCTCTTATTACCTGATGATTAAAGGTATCTATAGAAAATAATATTGGATAATCCTTTATTTTATCTAAAACTTTTCCTAGTCTATCTAGCTCCTCTTGTGGAGTTATTGTTTTGAATCCTGGCTTGGTACTATGTGCACCAATATCTATGAAATGCGCTCCATCTTCAATCATGCTTTCAATTTCATTGAAAACCTTTAACTCATCTAAAGAATTATTTGCATTAAAGAATTTATTCCCGTCAAAAAAGGAATCAGGAGTTAGATTTATAATCCCCATTATCCTAGGAGATGAAAAGTCTAACTCTTTTTTAGGAAAGAGCATTAAAAGATTTTAAGCTTGTTCAGCAGGATCCTTTATAGGAGGCTCTTGGCCTTTTTCTCCACCTTTATCTGATGATTTGTCATCATCATCTGTTTTTCGGGGCTTAGCGCCTACCATGATGTCATCAATTTGATCGCTTGTTAGGGTTTCAAGTTCAACAAGAGATTCTGCCATCAAGTGTAATTTATCAAGATTATCCTTCAATACCTTAGTTGCTTTTTTGTAACATAAGTCGATAATTTTTTTTGATTCTTCATCAATTAAATTAGCTGTTTTATCTGAAATTGAATTTGACTTAGAACCCGCACTTCTTCCGAGAAAAGGCTCGTCACTTTCTTCATCGTACTTAATTGGTCCAAGTTTGTCTGATAGTCCCCATTTGGTAACCATATTCCTAGCTAACTCTGTAGCTCTTTCGATATCGTTAGAAGCTCCAGTAGTAACGCCGCCTTCTCCATAAATCAGTTCTTCAGCTATTCTGCCGCCAAATAGTCCACAGATTCTGTCAATAATAGATTCTTTGCTGTAACTATATTTATCTTCCTCTGGAAGAAAAACAGTCACTCCCAATGCTCTACCTCGTGGAATGATTGAAACTTTGTAAACTGGGTCATGATGTTCTAAAGCATTACCAACTATTGTGTGGCCGGCTTCATGATAAGCAGTTTTTGTTTTCTCATCTAAACTCATCACCATACTCTTCCTTTCGGCGCCCATCATTACCTTGTCTTTTGCTAGCTCCAATTCTTCCATAGAAACTTTTTTCTTACCCGCTCTAGCGGCAAACAAAGCAGCTTCGTTAACTAAATTAGCAAGATCAGCACCAGAAAACCCTGGTGTTCCTCTTGCAATGTAAGAAGTTTCAACGTCTTTATCTATAGGAACTTTTCTAACATGTACATTTAGAATCTGTTCTCTTCCTTTAATGTCCGGCAAAGGAACTACTACTTGACGATCGAATCTTCCTGGTCTTAATAAGGCAGGATCTAAAACATCAGGCCTATTCGTGGCCGCAATGATTATTATTCCTTCATTTGCTTCAAAACCATCCATTTCTACAAGTAACTGATTCAAAGTTTGTTCTCTTTCGTCATGACCTCCGCCAAGTCCTGCGCCACGATGACGTCCAACAGCATCTATCTCGTCTATGAAGACAATACATGGAGCTTGACGTTTAGCTTGTTCAAACATATCTCTTACTCTTGAAGCACCAACACCTACAAACATTTCAACAAAGTCGGATCCGGAGATTGAAAAGAAAGGAACTTTAGCCTCTCCCGCTATGGCTCTTGCTAATAAAGTTTTACCAGTACCTGGTGATCCTACCATTAGAATACCTCGAGGAATTTTTCCTCCTAATTTTTGAAACTTAGACGGGTCTCTGAGAAAATCTACTAATTCTTGAACTTCTTCTTTAGCTTCTTCTACACCAGCAACATCTCTGAAAGTAGTTTTTACTTTGCCTCCTTCAAGAAGTTTGGCTTTGCTTTTTCCGAAAGACATTGGGCCTCCTCGGCCTCCCATGCCTCCTTGCATTTGACGCATGAAGAAAAAGAAAATTGCTAAAATTATTAAAATAGGGAAACTTGCTACTAAAAGTTGAGTCCAGATACTCTCTCTTTGTGGTTCCTCACCCAAAACTTCAACTCTGTGCTCAAACAAATCAGTCATCAATTGATCGTCTTGAACATAAACTGGTCTTGTAGTTTTAAATGGATTACCTTCTTGCGTAACTCCTTCTATAGTGTAGCCATCTCCTTTAAAAGACACTTGAGAAATTTGATCCTTATTAACTAAAGATACAAATTCCGAATAATTCATATTTTGCGATGGACTTTGGTTGTAAATGTTTTGAATTGCAATAAAAGTGATTCCTGATATGGCAAGCCAAACTAATATATTTCTCATTAATTGTGACATAACTTAATTTTTAAATTTTTTCCCTATTAAATAACATTCATTCGAGCTAGCTCTGGATGCTTGTGGCTTAACTCTAGAAACTTCTTCAAACTTATCCTTCATGAAAGATTTAAGATGTTCAAACGAATTTCCGTGAAAACATTTTGCAAGAAAAGAGCCGCCTTTTACAAGGAGTTTATTTATTAGATATATCTCTATATTCAAAAGTTCAATCATATTTTCAGAGTCAATTACACTTATACCACTTATATTGGGGGCTATATCTGATAAAACAAGGTCAAAAGAATGATTAAAATCTTTGTCTGAAATTTCTAATAAATCTTTCTTTACAAAGAAAACTCCATCAATTGGCTGCATAGGCAGTATGTCTATAGCTGTAATTTTTGATTTCCCTTTGACAGTTTCTTTGACAACTTGGCACCAGCTTCCAGGAGCCGAACCAATATCCAAAATATTTTGATTTGGTTTTATTAAATTATGAGATTCGTTTATTTGTTTTAACTTGTAGGCTGCCCTTGATCTGTAACCTTCTTTTTTAGAAAGTTTATTGAATTTCTCTCCACCTACATAACTAGATTTCTTATTCAACTTAAATATGCTTTATAGAGACTATTTCATATTCTTGAGGGCCTGATGGACTTTCAAATTTAGAAACATCTCCCTCGCTCTTTCCAATTAATGATCTAGCAAGCGGTGAAGAATAGGATATTTTTCCTTCGTTAACATTTGCCTCATCTTCTCCAACTATTTTAAAAACCACTTCCTCATCTTTGCCTAAATCAAAAAGAGTTAGAGTTACGCCAAAAATTACCTTTCCTAATGGCGAGATTGAGGTCACATCAATGACTTGAGAGTTAGTCAGCTTAGATTCTATTTCTCTGATGCGTGATTCTGTAAGGCCTTGTTGTTCTTTAGCTGCATGGTATTCAGCATTTTCTTTAAGGTCCCCAAATTCTCTAGCTGCTGCAATCTCTTTTGATAAACGGATCCTCACATTTGTAGTGAGGTGTTCATGTTCTAAACGAAGAGCTTTTTCACCCTCCACTGTCATCGGCGCCTTGTCTGTCATATCTCTAATGGATATCTTGAAGTTTTTTTACCTTCCAATCAACCTGATTTTCAATAACCTTACATATTGCTCTTGCTCCATCAATAGTTGTTGAGCTACAAATCCTTTGATCTAAAGCTGTTCGTCTTATGGAAGCTGAATCAAGGATAGATTCTCTTCCCTCAGTGGTATTAAACACTAAATTAATTTCTTTATTTTTCATAAGATCAACAATGTGAGGACGTCCTTCTAAAACCTTATTTATTTTTTTAACTTTAAATCCATATTTTTCAAGATTTCTTGCCGTTCCCCTCGTAGCAACTAATTTGAATCCAGACTTAGTTAAACTTTCAGCAATTTCTTTCAAATGAATTTTATCGGGATTTCGAACGCTCAAAAATGCTGATCCTTTTTTGGGAATTCTCACTCCAGCAGCTAGTTCAGCTTTTTCAAAAGCTTCGATGAAAGTAGGCGCTATGCCCATTACTTCTCCCGTTGATCTCATTTCTGGACCAAGAATTGGATCTACTGATTGAAATTTTTCAAAAGGAAGTACTGCTTCTTTTACAGAAAAAAACTTGGGTCTTTTAAATTTTGTAATTCCTAATGATTTCAGTGATTTTCCTGACATTACTTGCGCTGCTAATTTTGCCAAGGGAGAACCAACTGCTTTGGAAACAAATGGAATAGTTCTTGATGCTCTTGGGTTAACTTCTAATAGATAAATTTTTTCGTTTGCAAAAGCTAACTGAATATTAACCAATCCTGAAATTTTCATTTTTTTTATAACTTTGATAGCGGTAGCTTCAATTTCTTTCAAGATTTTTTTATTTGTACTATATGGAGGTAACGAACAAGCTGAATCCCCAGAATGAATTCCGGCTTGTTCAATATGTTGCAAAACGCCACAAATTATATGAGTCTTACCATCACTAATAGCTTCAACATCAAACTCAATTGCCAAATCAAGAAACTTATCGATTAAAACTGGATTTTTTTTATCAACCTCCAAAGCTTCTGTTAAATACTTTTTTAAATCTTTGTCGTCATAAACAATTTCCATAGCTCTTCCGCCTAAAACATAAGACGGTCTTACTACAACTGGATAACCAATTCGGTTTGCAATTTTGATTGCCTGCTGATTATTAGAAGCCATACCATTTTCGGGTTGCAATAGTTTGTTTTTAATTACAAATTTTTGGAATCTAGAGCGATCTTCAGATAAATCTATTTGATCAGGAGAAGTTCCTAAAATAGGAACACCATTTTTTTCAAGGTCTTTAGCAAGCTTTAAGGGAGTCTGCCCACCGTATTGAATTATTAATCCTTTTGGTTTCTCAACATCATAAATTTCTAAAACATCTTCAAGAGTGATAGGTTCAAAATATAATCTATCCGAAGTATCGTAATCTGTTGAAACGGTCTCAGGATTGCAATTAACCATGATCGTTTCAAAGCCTTCTTCTTTTAGAACTTGAGCAGCATGAACACAGCAGTAATCAAATTCTATTCCTTGTCCTATTCTGTTAGGTCCTCCACCCAAAACCATAATTTTCTTTTTCTTGGTTGGGTTAGATTCACATTCCTCTTGGTAGGTTGAATACATATAAGCAGTAGATGTTTCAAATTCTGCTGCACAAGTATCAACCCTTTTAAAGACGGGTTTAATTTTTAAATTTCTTCTTTTTAAACGAATGTCTTTTTCTGTTTTGCCAGTAAGTTCGGCGATTCTGGTATCAGAAAATCCTATTTTTTTTGCTTCGAGAAATAGACCGCGTTTTTTAAGAAAATTTTTAGACTTAATATTTTTTTCAAACTTTATTATTTCTTGGACTTCCTGAAGAAACCATAAGTCTATACCGGTAAAAGATTGAATTTCGTTAATATCCATCCCTTTTCTGAAGGCTTCACCTATAAACCAAAGTCTTTCTGGAGTAGGAGTTATCAATCTGGGTTTAATTGAAGAAATAGTTAAGCCTTCTTCCGGGCTTTCAAAACCTGAAGAGCCGATTTCTAAACCTCGCATGGCTTTTTGCAATGATTCTTTAAAATTAGAGCCAATTGCCATAACCTCGCCCACAGACTTCATTTGCGAAGTTAAGGTTGTATTAGCACCAGAAAATTTTTCAAAGTTAAACCTTGGAATTTTTGTAACGACGTAATCTATTGTTGGTTCAAAAGAAGCAGGAATAGATTCTTTGCTTATGTCGTTTTTTAATTCGTCCAAAGTAAAACCAACGGCAAGTTTTGCAGCAATTTTTGCTATGGGGAATCCTGTTGCTTTTGATGCCAAGGCGGAAGATCTAGAAACTCGAGGATTCATTTCTATTACTAACATCTCCCCATCCTCAGGGTTAATTGTAAATTGAACATTAGATCCTCCTGTTTCCACACCAATTTCTCTTAAGATGGCCATAGAGGCATTTCGCATCATCTGATATTCCTTATCAGTGAGAGTTTGTGCTGGAGCAACTGTTATAGAGTCTCCTGTGTGAACTCCCATTGGGTCAAAATTTTCTATGGAACATATGATGATGCAATTGTCAGCTTTGTCTCGAACTACCTCCATCTCGTATTCTTTCCAGCCAGCTAAGTACTTGTCGATATAAAGTTCTGAAGTAGGTGATAGATCTAAACCTCTATGACAAATCTCCTCAAACTCATCACTGTTATAGGCAATGCCTCCGCCTGAACCACCTAAGGTGAAATTAGGTCTTATGATGCATGGATATCCAACAAGCTCCTGAACTTCCCAACATTCTTCTATATTGTGAGCTAATTTTGCTAAAGGAACTTTCAGACCAATTTTCTCCATTGCTGCTGCAAATAGCTCTCTGTCTTCAGCTTTATCGATAGCTTTTTTAGTAGCTCCAATCAACTCAATATTGTATTTTTTAAGAATACCCTTCTTATCTAAATCGAGAGCAACATTCAAGCCAGTTTGTCCTCCCATAGTAGGTAATATTGCATCTGGCTTTTCTTTTTTAATGATTTTTTCCAAGGATTGCCAGGTAATGGGTTCAATATAAGTTGCATCTGCTAAGCCTGGATCTGTCATTATTGTTGCAGGATTAGAATTAACCAAAATAACTTTAAAGCCCTCTTCTCTTAATGCTTTGCATGCTTGAACTCCTGAATAATCAAATTCACATGCTTGGCCAATGATTATTGGTCCAGCGCCAATGATTAAAATAGATTTTATGTCAGTTCTTTTTGGCATATTTTTTTACTTGGTTTATAAACGTATCAAATAATGATTGCAATTCTTGTGGTCCAGGGCTTGCTTCAGGATGACCTTGAAAACCAAATACTCTGTTCTTTTGAAAGGATATTCCTTGAATTGAATTATCAAACAGCGAACGGTGCGTAATGGAAACTCCATCAGCTAACGTCTTTTCTGAAATGGTGAACCCATGATTTTGACTGGTGATAGCTACCTCATTAGAAAGTAAATTTTTGACCGGATGATTGGCTCCATGATGTCCAAATTTCATCTTTTCTGTTTTCATACCCAAAGCTAACCCTAAAAGTTGATGACCTAAACAAATTCCAAATAAAGGGATTTTTGAAGAATTGATAAGCTCGGCAATAGTATCTATAGGTTGGTGACATGGTTCAGGATCACCTGGACCATTTGACAAGAAAACGCCATCAGGTTTCTTTTTTATAATGGTTTTGAAATCAGTATTCGCTGGCATGACCTCGACCGAACAGCCTCTATCAACTAAAAGTCTTAAGATGTTATGTTTTACACCAAAATCTAAAGCGATAATTTTAAAAATTGAATTGGGCTTTTTTGATTCATAACTTGGTTTTGACCATTTGTAGCTTTTCTTAGTAGAGACAACCGTAGCTAAATCTTTTCCCTTTAAGCTTCCAAACTTCTCAAAAAGCTTATCTACTTCTTTCTTTGTTTTCTTTTTGTAAGAAATAAAAGCAGGTTGAGAGCCTTTTTTTCTTAGAACTCTCGTTAATTTTCTGGTATCTATGTTTCTTATACCGGGTACTTTATTGACTTTCAGAAAGTCGGATAAAGATTTTTCATTTCTCCAATTACTCTCTACTCTAGATAAATCTCTTATGACTACGCCACTTGCTCCTCCAATAGAAGATTCGTGATCATCTAGGTTGGTACCGACATTTCCAATGTGGGGATAGGTAAAGCAAATTAACTGGTCGGTATAAGATAAATCGGTAATTATTTCTTGGTAGCCAGTCATTGAAGTATTGAAGACAAGCTCGCCAACTTTTTCTTTGGTATGACCAAAAGCAATGCCATCAAAAATTTCACCTGATTTTAGAATGAGATACGCAGGTTTAGCTTTCATAAATTACCTGCTTTGTTTGAGCAAAAAAAAACGCGAACAAAGTAAAAACTATGGATCGCGCTGTAAAATCTAATGCCGTTTGCATTAGAATGTGACTCTAATGAAATAACTATGTAAAGTCCATCAAAAATTTAACATATGATAAAAAATTTAGAAGATATAAAGGGAATGAGAGTTGCAGGAAAACTTGCAGCTCAAACTTTAGAGATGATAAGTGAATTTGTTAAGCCTGGAGTATCTACGGAAAAATTAGACAAAATTTGTCATGACTACATCATTAATGAAATTAAATGCACCCCAGCCCCTCTTAACTACAATGGCTTTCCCAAATCTATATGCACTTCAATTAATCAAGTAGTTTGTCATGGCATACCATCTGAAAATAGAATTCTTAAAGATAAAGATATTATTAATATTGATGTAACCGTTATTAAAGATGGCTATCACGGCGACACTAGTAAAATGTTTATGGTAGGAAAATCTCAACCTCATGCTAAACGCCTTGTGGATATCACGCAAGAATGTCTTTATCGAGGAATAGAGCAAGTTAAACCTGGTGCGAGATTGGGTGATATTGGTCATGCCATTCAAGTTCATGCCGAAGGTAATCATTATTCAGTCGTTAGAGAATACTGTGGACACGGTATAGGAAAAATCTTTCATGAAGACCCTCAAGTTTTGCATTATGGCCAACCCAATACCGGCATGTCCTTAGAAGAAGGTATGTGCTTTACCATCGAGCCTATGATTAATCTTGGGACTTACAAAACCAAATTGTCTAAAACTGATGGCTGGACTGTAGAGACTGCAGATGGCAGATTATCTGCCCAATGGGAACATACTATTCTTGTCACTCAAGATGGTTTTGAAGTTCTTACCAAAAGAAGCGAAGAAAGTTTTTAGTCTATGAATAATTTAATAGCTGAAATTCAATCTTATCCATTTGAAAGACTAAGAAAGCTCATCACTCCAAAAAAAGCTCCAGAAGAGATAAATCTTTCGATCGGTGAACCCAAACATCCGGCAAATCCAAAAATTCTAGATGCTATAAATCAAAACAAAGAATTATTCAGTCATTATCCGCCGATGGCGATGGTGCCTGAATTAAAAAAAAGCTATCAAAATTATTTGGCCAATAATTTCGAATTGAAGGATATCAAAGATGAAGAAATATTTTTGGTTGGCGGAACTAGAGAAGGTACGTTCTCTGCCATTCAAACTATGGTCAATAGAGAAGCAGTAAGCAAAAAACCATATGTCTGTATGCCAAACCCTTATTATCAAATTTATGGTGGTGCGACTTTGTTTGCTGGAGCTAAGCCTTACTTCTTAAATTGTTCTGAAGAAAATAATTTTCAAATAGATTTGGAAAACGTAGATCAAGCAATTTGGGAGCAGTGTCAGCTCCTCGTGCTTTGCTCACCTTCCAATCCTACTGGTAAAGTGATGAGTAAAGATGAGCTTTGTAAGGTAGTAAAGCTCTCCAAAGAATTTGGTTTTAAAGTTTTAAGCGATGAATGCTACATAGATATCTATTTTGGTGAAAAACCTACCTCCCTTTTAGAAGCTGCCATGGAAGTAAACGGTAGTTTGGAGAATGTTTTAGCGCTTCACAGTTTATCGAAACGTTCTAATCTACCGGGTTTCAGATCTGGTTGCGCAACCGGAGATGCCAACATCATTTCTGCCTTCTCAAAATATCGTATGTTTCATGGTGTCAGTGTGCCCTTACCCATTCAAAATGCGAGTACTTTGGCTTGGGCAGACGATAAAACCGTTGAAGACAATCGAGCAGCATATGCAGAAAAATTTAAATTGGCTGAAGAAATTTTAGACAAAGACTCTTTAACTCCGGATGGTGCTTTCTATCTTTGGTTGAAAGTCAGTGATGCAGAAGCTTTTACCAAAAAACTTTACGACGAAGAACAAGTCATAGTTTTACCAGGTAAATATTTAGGTGCTGAAGACAATGGACAAAATCCTGCAGAACAATATTTAAGAATTGCTTTGGTGCATGATATAGAATCAACAACAAAAGCATTAACGAGCATAAAAAAGGTTTTAGATAATGAGTAATTGGACTGGCTTAGGAATTGGAACAAAAAACAGTGACGGTGACTGGATCGAAATGTTTTTTACCGAAGAAAATATTTCCTCTAACGATCTTGAGTTATCCGATGCTGCTTTTGAAAAAGTTTCTGTCAGTGATGACAAAGCTCCTACTTCTGTACCAGAAGCCTATTTGAAACTGCATTTGCTTTCTTACCGCTTGGTCAAGCCAAACGAAACCAATCTCGATGGTATTTTTGGAATTTTACAAAATGTCGTTTGGACATCTGAAGGTCCCTTCTCGATTGCTGATTTCAAAAAAGCACAACTTGAGGCAAGAAAAGAGAACCGACACATCTTGGTCCACAGCATTGATAAATTTCCGCGTATGACCGATTACGTGACTTTATCCGATGTCCGAATTGCCGATGCCAACAGGGTGAGATTGGGAGCTTATCTCGGATCCGGAACAACCATCATGCACGAGGGCTTTGTGAACTTTAATGCTGGTTCTTTGGGCGAAGCAATGATCGAAGGCAGAATTTCTCAAGGAGTTGTGATTGGCGATAAAACCGATATCGGTGGTGGTGCTTCCACTATGGGTACTTTATCCGGTGGTAACGATGTTCGAATTTCTCTTGGAAAAAATTGTCTGCTTGGGGCCAATTCCGGTTTGGGTATTCCACTTGGAGACCGATGCACAGTTGAAGCTGGACTTTATCTGACAGCTTCTTCGAAAGTGGAAGTTATCGATGACAAAGGTGAGATTTCTGAAACGGTGAAAGCGTATGAACTTGCTTCTCAATCTGATCTTTTGTTTATCAGAAATTCTTTAACGGGTTCCATTCAATGTCGCCCGAATAAAAAAGTCATAGAACTCAACGAAGAATTACACTCCAACGATTAACTCAATCGTATAGTCATCAATGAAGGAAGCTTCTAATCCAATTCCTGCCGGTCGACTGCAAAGAGCGGCTTCAAGTCAAGAGACTTACATCTCTAAATTTCGTCAAGTACTTGCAAGGCATGGTCTAACCATGGCTTCGGTAGCGATTATTTGTCTTCTGTTACCATCCATTCAAACTGCCCTATTATCTTCACTGGATAATTTATTTAGAAATCCTTTGAAGTATCTTCTTTGGAGTTTGGTAGTTGCAACTTTTATCTTTGGGTTTCTGAAATATACGAAAAGAGAGATTGATCTGCGTCAATTATTTTGGATTGGGTATCTCTTCATGATTTCTGTAGTTGAAGAGATTGCATTCAGACTTTCTTTACCTCTATTAATTACATCAGATGTTACCGGTATCAGTTTCTTTTGGCTTGGAGCTATAGTTAGCAACCTTCTTTTTGCAACCATTCACTATTTCACTTTACGCTGGAAACTTAATGCCTGTATTTTCACTTTTCTAGGCGGAATGGGCTTTAGCAGAATGTTAGATACAACTGGAGACTTGACTGCCGTAATACTTTTGCATTGGGCGATAACTTTTCTAAATACTCCTTCGGCTCCAAATAGTTCTATAAAATAAAACTCTTTAAAATTAGAACTAGTAATTAGTTTTATTTTAATATTCTTTCTTATCGGGTATCACTCCCCTTATGCCGCCTCTTGGATTATTTATGTCTCCTTTCCTTCTTGGAATAAGATGTATGTGACAATGATAAATTGTTTGTCCTGCATCTTCACCGTTGTTCATCCCAACATTAAAGCCGGTTACATCTTTATCTCTTTTCATAATGAATTCCTTATGTTTAACCAGAAGATTGTTAAAAGAATTCAACTCAGGTTGGTATAGTCCGAAATAATCCTCTACATGTCTTTTTGGAATGAACAAAAGATGTCCATTAGTCACCGGATATTTATCCTTAACGACCATCATGAATTCATCCTCATCCAATATTCTTGACTGCGGCAGGTTACAAAAAACACAGTCTGACTTTCTATCGTTAAAGACATCTTCTTGGTATCGAAAATCAGTGTCGTCTTTATTCGATTTTTGAGCATTACACGTATAGCAAAGAGCTTGATAGTTAGATAATTCATTCTTACCTTTTTTTGTTCTAGGAATAATGTGATCCACTTCCAAGGCTTTCACTTCATTAGATACCCCACAAAGCTCGCACTTTCCTTTAGCTCTTTTTAAAACTTCATAACGGTCACTTCCCGGAATTGATTTGTCAGCAATTTTTCTATGCTGCCACATTTTTTTTCCTCTTTGTTCTATGATATTTTGAATTTTTTCATCACAAATTTTTATGAGTTCTTTCTGTTCATCAGATGAGAGGCTATCAAAATCATTGAGAAAATATGTATCCCCTTCCTTGGATGTAACCTTATTTTTTGTTAATACCCTTCCAACCATGATCTTTGTTCTTTCTTGATAGTATTCAACCTGACTTACGTCATAGACTAATAAGTCTTTAGCAATTTTTTCTGAATCAGCTTTACCTTTGTTTACTATTAGATTTCTAATCATTACTGGTTGGTAAACATGAGACATTCTCATGTCTTTTATGAGGTACTTTTTGAGCTTTTTGTAGTTCATTTTTTAGCAAGTCCTTTTTCTTAAGTTCTTTTTAAAAGACTTAATGTCATGATGAATTCAATTTGCCTTTAATAAAGAAAGAAAGAACTATTAAGACCGCGGCTAAGATCAAGTAGTAATAGATTAGCTCAGAAAATATTGGCGTCATGCTACTCAAACCGGACTCGGTTGCCTCTCCGCCAAATAATCCAGCAAGCACTCCGCCAAGAGAGGAAGCTAAAAACCACAAACCCATCATTTGACCAAGATATTTTTTTGGAGAGTATCTGGAAAATGCCGATAAACCAACTGGCGATAAAGCGAGTTCACCAAAGGTATGTAACAGGTAAGTTAAGAGCAACCACTGGACTCCTACCGGTGCTTCGACCATGGCGTATTGCACAGCGTAGAGCATCACGATAAAGCCGAGCCCCATAAAAATTAAACCAATAGCAAATTTAATGGGCGTATTGGGATTTAAATTTCTTTTGCCTAAAAAGACCCAAAGATAAGCAAAGAACGGAGCAAACATCACCACAAAAAGTGGGTTTAAAAATTGCGTCCAACTGACAGGTGCTTGAAAAGAACCAAAAGTAAGATTCACATAATCTCTGGTAAAGATTGATAACGAGCCTGCCGACTGATCAAAGCCAGACCAAAAAGCGGCCGCTCCTACAAATAATAATAAAAGCATCAAAACGTTTTTCTTTTCAAAGCTCGTAAGGCCTGCAAAGAAAAACAAGTAGCCAAAATAGATAAACGAGATGACAACTAGAAAGTCACGAAAACGTTCGGCAAAAAATACTGGATCAATGCTCCAAAGCCCAAGAACACCTGAGATGACTACTGCAGCAAAAAATAAAACCGTAATAATAGTCCAAAGTCGCAAAGTGCTTCTGCGTCCTTCTCCCATCTCATTAGGATTTAAACCGGCAGTCCCAAGCTGACTTCGGAAATAAATAAATTGAATGACACCAAAGAGCATACCAATACCTGCAGCGCCAAAACCCCAATGCCAACCGATACGCTCGCCCAAGTAACCACAGATAGCAAAACCAAGCATGCTGCCAATATTGATAGACATGTAAAAAATAGTGAATCCAGAATCTCTGCGATCGTCATGATCTGCATATAGCTGCCCCACGATAGAGGAGATGTTAGGTTTTAAAAGTCCGGTACCAATGGCAACGAAAGCCAAGCCCAAAATAAAGGTTTCTTGCAACGGAATGGCTAAAGTAAAGTGACCCAGCATGATGATGAACGCACCATAAAGCACTGCCTTTTGATAACCCAATAAGTTATCTGCCAGCCAACCGCCTGGTAAGGCTAAAAAATAAACCATACCCGCATAAATTCCATATACAGCATTGGCTTCAACATTTGACCATCCTAATCCTGGATTGCCAACCACGCCGATTGTCATATAGAGAACTAATAAACCACGCATGCCGTAATAGGACATTCGCTCCCAGAGCTCAGTGAAAAATAATGTCCTTAAGCCAATGGGATGACCGAAGAAATTACTTTGTGATAGATTAGATTCTTTTTCAGACATATTATGGATTCTATTCTAGATTATAAACCAGCTGGCTTTTTTAGGAGAATTGCTGCTCTATTTTATGATTTAATTTTAATTATCGCTCTTTGTATTGGATCAATACTTTTAATAACCTTTTTTATAAATACTGAAATTTTGAGTCCTTTTATGTATTTATTTTTTTTAGTTTTAAGCATAAGTTTTTACTGTTACTTTTGGAAACAAAATAAGGGACAAACTTTAGGCATGCAGGTTTGGAAAATAAAATTGTCTCAAATAGACGGTGCTGATGTAAAACTAAGCAATATGATTGCTCGCTGTATTAGCGGGTTAGTGTTGAATCTTTTTTTTGGTATAAATTATTTGCCCATGATTTTTCGAAAAGATAAGAAGACGTTAAATGATATTTTGTCTAAGACCGTTTTAGAGAAAATTTAAACTCGTTTAATAATTCTAATTCCAAAAAATAATAGCGCTAGGGAGGATAGAATAATCCCCCAGAAAGCACTAAAACCAAAAATCAAAGAAATATTACCAAATATTTTAATCAGTAGATTGAAGCCAAAAGCTATTAAAATTCCTAATACGAAACGGTCTACACTTTTATTTCTTCCTATTGAGCGTAAGGAAATAGCTAAAGCAAAGACAATCAAACAAATTAAAGAAATTGGTTCAAGCAATTTTTTCCAAAATTCATACCCTACTTTATTTTGATCAGCTACTTCATTAATAGATTGCCAATATTGAAAATTATCTGTTAAAGACATATGTTTTAAACTTCGTTCAGAATATTTCCAAGTAACTTTAGGGGGATCATTCCAAATTAAATCAGGAACTCTTGCTTTGTTTTTATAATCATTGGCTTTTTTAATAATCCAACTTTTTTCATCGATACTAAAATTTTTAGAGCTAATTATTTTATCTACATTTCCATTTTCATTTAAGTCGTAAATTTTTAATTCTTTGGCCTCGCCTTGATCTATGATAATTTTTGAGAACCGATCATTTTTAAAAACCCATTTTTCCTTATATTCTGATGATAGTTTCTGCGGCTCGAATTTAAAAGTGTTTGCTTTTTCTTGCAACCCAGGGATGAAATATTGCCAAGATATAAGCATAAAAATAATGCCAATAATTACTGGCTTTAAAAGCGCATAAATAATCCATGATAATTTTTTTCCTGAAACCCTAGCTGCTATAAGTTCTCCTGAATCAGAAATAAAGCCCATACAAATGATTGTTGAGACAATAGCACTCAAAGGAAAGATATCTAATAAGGCATCCAGGGAGGTATAAAATAAAAAAAACAAAACTCTATCAATAGAGTAAGAACTACTTAAATCTTCAAATTCACCTAAAAAGGAGAGAATGAGATCTAAGAGAAAAAAAATCCCTAAAGTTAAAAGTAAAAATCTCCATGCATATCTTGTAAAGAGATTTTCCAAAGTATCTCCAATGATGTATCTATAAGAAAACATAAAACACAAGATAAGAAAACATAGTTGCGATTAAAAACAAAACGAACAGGTTAATCATGAAATTTGAGGAATACTTTAGTCCACTTATATTAAAACTTAAGTTTTGAGAATTTTGATCAATCGCTAACAAAATAGCCGCAATTAAATAAATTCCATGAATAGAGAAGAAAACTAAAGTTGAATTGATAGAAAAATTACTAAAAACTTCTTGAGAGATAGCCAAGCCATAATAAGACATAAATATAATTAATCCCGATAGAAAAATAAAAAATCTTCCCGAATGTCTCAAGCGCATTGTGAGGGCTGCGGCAATTAATGCGGAAATAATAATAATCAGCGGCATAGAGGACCTTTTTAATAGTTCAATGCGTTCTGTATTTTTAGAAAAAAATAGCTCATGGAAATATTTTCGTTTTAAATCGTCAATATTTAAAATTGGTTTTTTTGGTAAAATTAAAAAAAATTCATCAAAAGAAAAATCTAAGGGCATTTGTTCCGATAAAACTGAAAACTTTCCTGATGAAAACGATATTCTATTTTCTGTCTCATTAAGAGGTTTTGAAATCAATTCGTCCGCAGTCAAAATAAATTCTGAATCATTTGTTTCAAAGCTAGAAAAAACATCTTGAAAGCCCCTATCGGAAGCATCCTTTGCATAAAAAACCGCATTAAGATCATCTAAAATATTAATTTTTTCTGAGCCCATTAACTTAAATCGATCAGAAAATCTTTCGGCGTCATTTAGAAAAGCTAATTTGTTATTTGATAATGGTGTTAAGTAAAAAGATAAAACTGCGATAAATAGAGCAAAAAAAACAGCAGGAATGCATGAAACAAAAATAGTTCGTCGCTTGCCAAAGCCCATTTTAGAGAAAGCTAAAAGTTCGTTATTTTGATCTAGTCTATAAATTGCAATTATCGTTCCGATAAAAACGCTTAAAGGAAGAACGACTTCCACGATTTCGGACATACTATAAATAGAAACTAAAATTAAAAGTTCAGGGTATAACTCGCCACTAGAAACTTTCTCTAGATAAGTTGTAAACTCATTAAGAAAGAAAACACTAAACAGAACTATTAATGTTAAAAAACTTATCTTAGTTATCTGTTTTATTAAATATAATGTAATAATTCTTGGCATTGATATATTCTTGTTAAGCTATTATCCCACATGTTTAATAGTAAATTTTGTAAGGAGAAAAAATGAAAAAATTATTAAATCTATCGATAACTTCTAATAAAAAATTAAATTTTGCGAAGGACAAATTCCAAGCTCTTATTGTTGGCGTCTCGGATAGCAAAACTCTTAACGGTGACGTAAAGAATATCGATAACGCTACAAATGGCCTTATTAAAAAACTTATATCTCGAGAAGAGCTAACTGGCAAGATTGGTAATAGCGTTTACTTACCTACTTTGAATGGTATAAAAGCCGATAAAACTTATCTCATTGGAACTGGGGGGAAAAATAAAAAGATTTCTGAAGTTGAATTTTTTAAAATATGTCAGTCGATTTCTTCGGCAGCTTTATCTTCAAAAAATTCTTCAATAAAAGTGATTATTCCAGAAATATTAGTTGAAAATAGAGATACCAATTGGACCATGGAAGTCTTAGGTCGTCATTTAGAGTCTTCGAGCTATCAATACTTTTTTAAAGGTAAAAAGGATCAGCCAAAAAATGTTCTTAAAAAAATTGAGATTTTTATTGAGTCAAAAAAATCTAATCTCTCTCGTTCTTTAACAAAAGGTCGAATTGTAGGGAGCGGAACCAATTTCAGCAAAGAATTGGCTAATACCCCAGCAAATATATGCACTCCTTCTCATTTAGCAAATCAGGCTCGTCAACTTGCCAGAAATTTTCCTACAATAAAAACTAAAATTCTTGGCGAAAAAGAGATGAAAAAACTAGGTATGGATTGTTTGTTATCAGTCGGAAACGGTAGTGCCCAAGAATCTAAGTTCATCATAATGAATTATGCTGGTGGAAAAAAAGCAGATAAACCTCATATCATCGTTGGTAAAGGTATAACTTTCGACACAGGTGGAATAAGCATCAAACCAGCTAGAGCCATGGATGAAATGAAATACGATATGTCAGGAGCAGCAAGTGTTCTTGGTACTATGAGAGCCATAGCAGAATTAAAGCCCAACAAAAATATAATTGGAATAATAGCTTCAGCCGAAAACATGCCTAGCAGCACTGCAACTAAACCTGGAGATGTAGTTAAAACTATGTCAGGACAAACAGTTGAGATTCTTAACACTGACGCAGAAGGCCGTCTAGTATTATGTGATGCCCTTACTTACGTAGAGAGATTTAAGCCAGCCAGTGTAATTGACATTGCAACTTTGACAGGAGCATGTGTTGTAGCTTTAGGTAATGAAGCAACAGGGCTTCTTGCAAATGATCAAAAATTGGCCGACAAAATACTAACTTCAGGTATCACCAGTGGAGATAAAGCATGGCAACTTCCTTTATGGGATGAATATCAAGGTGCCTTGAAGAGTAGATATGCCGATATTGCTAACATTGGCGGTCAAGCAGGAACAATCACTGCTGCATGTTTCCTTTCAAGATTTACTGATAAATATAAATGGGCTCACTTAGATATTGCTGGAACTGCATATGGAATAGGTGGTCAGAAAGTATCTTCAGGTAGGCCAGTTCCGCTTCTGTCTGAATACTTACTTTCTGCATGACAAAAAAAATAAGTTTTATTTCTGCAGGAGTAAATGAGACTGAGGCGGTAAATTTTTTACTTAAGTTTGTAGAAGATAAGTTTTTAGATATCGAAGAAAATTCGAAAACTAAAATTAATTTGAGATGCAATGATGCCTCTCAAGCTACCCTTTTGGATCAAAAGCTTTGGGATGAAGTAGATGATGTCTTCTTGGCTCATAGAATTTCAAATGAAAATAATTTACCTCCTTGTCCTGTTGAAATTTCTTATCCAGGAATTAAGACTTCAAATGATTTTTCAACTTTAATAAATCTCAATCCAAAGTTACCTCCAGATTATCAAGATTATGAAACTGTTTATCAAATTGTTGTCAAAGACAACTCAACTTTACAAGATCAGGCAAGAGAGAGCTTCAAACAATGTAAAATTGATGGTTTAGATCCTTCATACAAAAATTAGCAGTGAAAAAAATTTATAACCCCAAGAATCTAGAAAAAAAATGGTATGGATTTTGGGAAAAATCAGGTTTTTTTAAACCTACTTTTAAAAATAAAAAAACTTTTTCAATTATGATTCCACCTCCAAATGTAACTGGAAGTCTTCATATGGGTCATGGTTTTCAGAACACTCTAATGGATGCGATGATAAGACTCAAAAGAATGCAGAAATACGATGTATTGTGGCAGGTTGGAACTGATCATGCGGGAATTGCTACGCAACTGGTCGTAGAAAAAAAACTTGAAAATCAAGGTTCTTCCAGAGAGTCTCTAGGAAGAAATAAATTTGAAAAAGAAGTTTGGAAGTGGAAAAAATTTTCTGGCAATACCATAACTAAACAATTAAGACGGCTTGGATCATCAGTAGATTGGTCATCTGAAAAATTTACTATGGATAAAGATTTTAGCTTTGCCGTTACAGAAGTATTCTGCTCGCTTTATGAAGAAGGTTTAATTTATAAAGGACATAGATTGGTAAATTGGGATCCTTCCTTGCAAACTGCTTTATCTGATTTAGAAGTCACAAACGAGGAAGAAAATTCCTATATTTGGAAAATAAAATACAAACATAAAGATGGATTTATTGTTGTTGCAACAACTAGGCCTGAAACTCTCCTTGGAGACATGGCAGTAGCCGTAAATCCTAATGATAAAAGATATAAAAAGCTTATTGGTAAGAAAGTTAAGTTACCTTTAACAGACAGAGAAATACCTGTTATTGCCGATGACTACGTAGATATGTCTTTTGGGACAGGATGTTTAAAAGTTACTCCTGCCCATGATTTTAATGACTTTGAAATAGCTAAACGACATTCTTTAGCTTATCTAAATATATTAAATAAAGATGGAACTTTGAATGAAAAGGTTCCTCAAAAATATCAAAAATTAAATATGAAAGCGGCAAGGAAAGTTATTCTTCAGGACTTAGATGAAGAAAAGCTTCTAATAGAAACAAAAGATCATAGGCTCGCTATACCTAGAGGCGAGAGGACTGGAGAAATTTTAGAACCTTACCTCACCGAACAATGGTACTTAAAAACAAAAGGCATGGCCAAAGAGGCAACGAAGCTAGTAAAAACTAAAAAAATTGAATTCACACCAAAAAACTGGGAAAAAACCTTCTTTATGTGGATGAATAGTATTGAAGATTGGTGCATAAGTAGACAATTATGGTGGGGTCATAGAATTCCTGCATGGTATGACAAAGATATGAATGTCTTTGTAGGCAAATCTGAATTAGAAATACGAAAAAAACATAAAATTTCTGGAACCTTGACCAGAGATAATGATGTTTTAGATACTTGGTTTTCATCTCAACTTTGGACATTTGCTACTTTAGGTTGGCCAAAAAAATCAAAATTGCTTAAAAAATTTCACCCTTCTTCAATATTAGTAACGGGGTTTGACATAATATTTTTCTGGGTCGCAAGAATGATAATGATTTCAGAAAAATTTCTAAAGGAACCTCCATTTAAAAAAGTTTTTATCCACGGTCTTGTTAGAGATTCTGAAGGACAGAAAATGTCTAAATCAAAAGGAAATATCATAGATCCTATAGATGTGATTGATGGGATATCGCTTGAAAATCTGGTTGAAAAAAGAACTGAAAATTTAATCGTTCCTAGCTTAAGAGAAAAAATTCTCAAAGCTACTAAGAAAGAATTTCCTAAGGGCATTCCTTCCTATGGCACTGATGCTTTAAGACTAACTTTTACTTCGTTGGCCTCAGGCAGCAGAGATATTAATTTCGATCTAAAAAGAGTTGAAGGCTATAGGAATTTTTGTAATAAATTATGGAACGCCTCTAGATTTATTAACTTGCAATGTACAAATTATAAGAAAACAAAAAAACTTAGCGAAGACCCTGTAGATAAATGGATTAGGCATGAATTTAATAAATGCTTAACTGAATATGTTGATCATATCGATAATTCTAGATTTGATCTGGCAACTAAAGTTTTATATGAATTTATTTGGGAAAAATTTTGTGACTGGTATATAGAATTCTGCAAAATCAGATTTAATGATTCTTTAATTTCTAATACAGAAAAAAAGTACATTAAAAATTCGCTTCTGGATATTTTTGAAAAGACTTTAAAGATGTCTCACCCCATCATGCCTTTTATAACTGAAGAAATCTGGCAATCTTTTAGAGAGAAATTCTTATCTAAAGATAAAAGCATTATGGTTTCAGAGTTTCCAAGTAAATATTCTACGGTTTTAAAGCAAAGAAATATTGAAACTTTAAAGTCAGTTATTTCCGGTATTAGAAACATAAGATCAGAGATGCTTATTTCACCAAAGACAAGTATCAAGATTATTGTAGAAAAAAATAGTAAGTTAAAAAAACTTCTTGATGAAAATAAAAATTATCTATTTAGCCTTTCAAAAGTCAATGAAATAGATGGTTCCTATATTAAGATACCGCCCTCTGCAATTTTTATTATAGAAGGAACAAAACTTCATATCCCTTTAGAAGGCCTAATAGACGTAGAGGCAGAGATAGAAAGAAATCTTAAAAATCTAGAAAAGCATAACAAGTCCTTTTTTACCTTGAGTAATCAATTAGAAAATAAAAAATTCCTATCAAATGCACCTAGGCCTCTCATAAAGGAAAGAAAAAATAATTTTAAAGAAGTTAAATTAAAAATCTCAACCTTAGAGAAACAGATTAAAATTCTAAAAAAAATAAAGTAAGTTGTAACTTTTTATGGATTAATCCATTTACTGGAATTTTTTTTACATCTAAGTTGGCATAAAAGATATTAAATTAGCTAGAGGACTAAAAAAGATCTTTCGATTATAAGGTTCAAGCTATATCCAAAAATAATCAAAGAAACTGCTAAAACTGAATAATTCTTAACTATTTCTAATTTAAAAAGATTTAATAAAGAAACAAGCAAGGCAACGACTAAAAAAATGAGAATTTGACCGATTTCTATCCCTAAATTGAAAGCAATAAGAATTTTTAACATATCTTCTGAAGGTAAAAATATTTCATTTATGGCTCCTGCAAAACCTAGGCCATGAATAAAGCCAAAAACCAAAGTAATAAATATCAAGTTCAGATTATTTTGATAATTGTTAGATAATCTTAAATAACTAAATACCATGAAGCCTAGAGATAAGAAAAATAAAGCCTGCGAAGGAAAGAAAATAAAAATTATAAAAGTTAAAAGAGTCCAAAGAGAAATTATATAGTTTGAAAATAAAACTAACTGGTTAGTTTTTTTACCTAAAACCTCAATAGAACAAACTAAAATCGAAAACCCTATCATTATCTCAACCAAACTTGCAGAAGAAATTATCAAACCCTGAACACTTGAAAATAAACTTATAGAATGTCCGATGGTAAATCCTGATATAGCCAAAAGCAGAGTTTTATAGCTTTTGCATAGAAAAATAATTAATAATAAAAATGCAATATGATCTAGGCCACTAAGAATGTGTAAAAACCCAAAATATAAAAAATTATAAAAGGATAAATTCATTGAAGCTTCTGACTGCTCTACAAACAAATTTAGTTTTTTAGTTTCAGAACTGATAATAAAATCAGGAAGCTTTTCATCATTACTTTTTTGAGATGAAAAATCTAAGTGGGTTATATTCAAATCAAAAAATAAGTTGTAGTTGAATATCGGCTTATCGGTCGAACAAGAAAAGATCTCTTTAATTTTTAAAAAGGCAGTATTCGTCCTTAAAATTTCAAGATTAATAGAAGAACATGCTTCGGAATAAATTTTATTTTTAAAGTATGTTTCTAACGTATCAACTTTATAGCCATTATTTTGTAATTGGCTAAATAAAATTGATTTACTTATCTTTGTCTTAACAGTTACTTCAAAATTACCATCTATATTTTCCCCTTCCCAAGATGTGTAAGATTGACTTTTTTGATGGGAAAAGACATTTCCAGAAAAGAAAATAAAAATTAAAAAACTAAAGAGAATATTTTTCAATATCATAAAAATTTCTTAGATTTTCAATATATTCTTTTACTAAAGCATCATCTCTATCTTTAATGAACTTTGTTTTAACTTGGTCAGAAACCTCTTCAAAAGTTGGAACAAATTCTGATAAAACATCCAAACAAAGAATAATGGTATGAATTCCGTTAATTTCAAAAATTTCTGAATGACCTCCTTGCGTCAATCCTTGAAATTGCTTAATTGAATCTGGTCCCAGATAATCTCTTATTTTTTGTGGGGTAAGAAAAATTGCCGGTAGTTCTGTTTCAATATCTTTGTCTGATAAGTTTAGAAAAGCATCTAAGTTGTTAGATTTTAGGAATTCCTTAGCTTCTTTGGCGTCATTATAATTTTTAAAAGAGAAAACTTTTAATTTATAACTTTTGGCTGAAGTAAAATAATCTTTATCGTTATTAAAATATTTTTTTAACTCCTCTTCTGTAGGCTCAGCTGAGTCACTAGACTTTAAAATATAATTAAACATAGTTTGGATAATATTTCCCTTAATTAAATTATCATTTCTAACCAGATTCATTTCCAAAGCTCTTTGAATTAATAATTCTTCATCGATAAGTCTTTCTCTTATTAATATTTTCTTTTCCAAAGAAAGTTCTGCATAGCTTTGATCATCTAGTACTTTAATAATTTCTTCAAAACGTTGACGACTAATTTCCTTTTCGCCAACTCTAGCTATTGCTTGCTCAACATTTAAATTGGTTTCAAAAATTACAGAATTCATTGCAAAGAATAATGAAATAAAAAAGATAAAAATAAGACTAATATTTACGAATTTCTTACTAATCATCTTTGATCAAAATAAAATGCTCTTTTCCAGTATCATCGATTATCAACTTTTGTTGAGTAAAATTATTCTTCTTATAGAATTCGACGGTTGAAGAAAGGCTAGATACTTTTATAAGGTTTTGTGGATATATCTCTCTTGATTTATCAATTAATTCAGAAATTAAAGCTTTCCCAAAACCTTTATTTCTGAAACCTTCAGATATTATTATTCTGCTTAAATAAGGATTCTCAAATTCTTTATGAGGAGGGATTACTCTGCCATAAGCAACTAAATCTTTTTTTAGAAAGCCTAAAAGGTGCAAGCTCATCTCATCATAATGATCTTTCACAAATGGATGTTTAGAATCTTCTGCAAAGAAACTTTTTCTTAGTCTTGAAATATGCTTTAAATGATAATCATCTAAATCAAGATAGTTATTCCATATCCATTCCATACTTTATGGGCAAGGATTTGGACAGGCAGCATGTACTTCATCTAAATAATTTAAATTTTCTTCAGAAAGTTCAACTTCAAAACTATCTATTGCTAATTTAAGCTGTTCCATTGAAGTTGCGCCAATAATATTTGAAGTAACAAAATTTCTAGAATTTACAAATGCATTGGCCATCACCGAAGGGTCTAAGTTAATTTCTTTAGCGTAGTCAACATATTTTCTTATAGAAGATTCCGCTGATTCCGTCTCATATCTTTGACCTCTTCCGAATAACTCAGTCCTTGAGCCTTTCGGCATTGCTCCATCTAAGTATTTTCCTGATAAGTATCCTTGAGCAAGAGGTGAGTAAGCCAGAAGACCCACTTCAGATCTAAAGTAAAATTCTGACATTCCATATTCATATGTTCTATTGAGCAGGTTGTAAGCATTTTGCACTGATTGCACTCTTGGCAAGTTCATTTGGTCAGCGATTTTTATAAATTCAGATAACCCCCATGGCGTTTCATTCGAAAGGCCTATGTAGCGGATTTTTCCAGCATCAACGAGAGATTTTAAAACTTCTAAAGTTTTGGATATCTCGATACTTTCTAAATCATAATGCTCGTAAAGACCTGCTTTGCCGCCGAAAATAGGTAATGGTCTGTCAGGCCAATGAAGTTGATATAAATCTACGTAATCTGTCTGAAGTCTTTTAAGGCTTCCGTCAATTGCTTCTTCTATATTTTTTTTATCTAGTCTAGTCTCTCCTCCTCTAAACCATTTCATACCACTTCTACCAGCTACTTTTGTAGCTAATATAATCTTTTCTCTATTATTATTTTTTTTAAACCATTTTCCTATTATTGTTTCAGTACTTCCCTGAGTCTCAGCTTTAGGAGGTATTGAATACAACTCCGCGGTATCAAAAAAATTTATTCCCCTGTCAATGGCATAGTCCATTTGTTCGTGCCCCTCTGCTTCAGTGTTTTGCTGTCCCCAGGTCATTGTGCCCAAACAAATCAAACTCACATCCAAATCTGTGTTTCCTAATTTTCTATACTTCATTATTATTCTCCCTCTAAATAAAAGAAATTAAATTTATCTGCTAAAATATTAATATGAGCGAATCATTATATGACTTTTCTGTAAATGATAATGCAAATAATGCAGTATCTTTAGACAATTTTAAGGGAAAAATATTACTTATCGTAAATACCGCTAGTAAATGTGGATTTACTCCCCAATATGAAGGTCTGGAAAATCTCCAAAAAAAATATGAAGAAAAAGGTTTTTCCGTATTAGCTTTTCCCTGTAATCAATTTGGAAATCAAGAACCTGGAAATAATAACGAAATTCAGGAATTCTGCTCTTTAAATTTTCAAACAAGTTTTCCGGTAATGAGTAAAATCGATGTTAATGGGGAAAATGCAGACCCATTATTTAATTATCTAAAATCCGAAAAAAAAGGTCTTCTTGGTAGCAAAGGAATAAAATGGAACTTCACAAAATTTTTAGTTGATCAAAATGGTGAAGTCATAAAAAGATATTCACCTAATACGGAACCTAAAGATATTGCTCAAGATATAGAAAATTTGCTTTAAGGAAAGTAAATTTCCTTTTATTTTTTTTGAATAAATAACTGCGTCTTCTCTTCCCTCGCTCAATTTATAATAATTTTTTCTAAGGCCTATTTTTCTATATCCATTGTTTTCATAGAAAGCTATTGCTTCTCGATTAGATTCCCTTACTTCAAGAAAAATTTCCTTAATTCCGTATTCAATGGCAATACTTTCAATTTTATTCAATAAAATGTTTCCAACTCCCTGTCTTTTCCTATTGGGAGCAACCGAAATATTTAGCAAATGACCCTCCAATAAACTGAAACTTGCAATGAAAAAACCTATGACTTTTTTATTATCTGTACAAACATAAAATTGATAGTTTTTATTCATACAATCAATAAAGCTTGAATAACTCCAAGGAGTAGAATTCGAAAGTTGTTCAATTCCAAAAACTTGATCTAAGTATTTTTTTTTAATTATTTCAATCTTTCTCAATTTTTTTCTATCTTAATCAAAAGCTCTTTTTTATCATTACTAGATAATTTCCTTAATTCATTAAGGTCTGCAAAATTTAGTCCTTTAGAAGCAAGAAAAGATAAAATTTCATCTGGATAATTTCCAGAAAATTGTTGTCTAAAAGAAATGTTAAATGATTTTATGAATTTTAAATCCGGTTTGGAGATTTCTGCATTTTCTTTTTTAATTACCGAGTATCCATCAAAAGAAAAATTTCTTTTTAAAGACCATGAACTTATGCCCATTTCTCTTAATAGTTTTTCCTCTGATTTCATATTAAATATCTTATATGATAAGCACACTTAAGTTAATTTTTAACGATGAAGAAGATAGATAACAGTGCTATTTCAAAATATTCCCCTTTTGAAAGGATAAATCTTAAAAAAAGGACTTGGCCTTCAAGCCAAATCTCTAAAGCGCCCATATGGTGCAGTGTAGACTTAAGAGACGGAAATCAGGCTCTTATAGAGCCTATGGGAATTGAAAAAAAATTAAGATTTTTTTCGATGCTGGTTGATTTAGGTTTTAAAGAGATTGAAATAGGATTCCCCTCTGCTTCGGAAACTGAGTTCAG
The DNA here is from genome assembly GCA_003331625.1 of Gammaproteobacteria bacterium. Classification (GTDB taxonomy): domain Bacteria; phylum Pseudomonadota; class Gammaproteobacteria; order Magnimaribacterales; family AG-339-G14; genus MEDG-81. The sequence continues at coordinate 92,834 of QOPF01000001.1, forward strand.
TTTTGTTAGGAAGCTAATTGATGAAAATCTAATTCCTTCAGATGTAAAAATTCAGGTTTTATCTCAAGCTAGAGATCATCTGATAAAGAAAACTTTTGAAGCTACAGATGGCGCAAAAAATGTTATTTTCCATCTCTATAATTCGACCTCTATCCTTCAGAGAGAAGTAGTCTTTAAAAAGGACAAATCTGGTATTACTAAAATTGCAACGGATGGTGCCGAATTAGTTCAAAAACTTTCGGAAGAATATATCAAGACAAATTGGCAATTTGAATATAGTCCAGAAAGTTTTACAGGAACAGAATTGGATTATGCCGCCGAAGTTTGCAATTCAGTAAACAAAATTTGGCACAAAGGTAATAATAAAACGATCATTAACCTTCCAGCTACAGTAGAACTGTCTACTCCTAATATTTATGCTGATCAAATCCAGTGGATGAACGAAAATTTGGAAAATAGAGATAATATTATCTTAAGTCTTCATCCTCATAATGATAGGGGGACAGCTGTAGCAGCTGCAGAACTAGGCTTAATGGCTGGTGCAGACAGAATTGAAGGCACTCTCTTCGGAAATGGCGAGCGAACAGGAAATGTTGATATTGTCACATTAGGATTAAATTTATTTTCTCAAGGAATTAATCCTGAATTAGATTTTTCTGACATTAATAAAACAATGAGAGAAGTTGAATATTGTAATCAATTACCCGTCCATCCAAGGCATCCATATGCTGGAGATTTAGTTTTTACGGCTTTTTCTGGATCTCATCAAGATGCTATAAAAAAGGGGTTCAATGAAATGCGAAAATCAAATGATACCTCTTGGCGAGTTCCTTATCTTCCAATTGATCCAGAAGACGTTGGTAGAAGTTATGAAGCAGTAATCAGAATAAATAGTCAGTCTGGTAAAGGAGGAATATCTTATATCCTTGAGCAAGATTTTGGAGTAACTCTTCCAAGGCGTATGCAAATAGAGTTTAGCCAGGTAATTCAAAAACTTGCTGACGATAGCGGAAAAGAACTTAATTCGAAAGAGATATGGGAAAGTTTTGAGGAAAACTACTTATTTTCTAATTCAAATAAAATTACTTATATTTCTCATGTTGTGGAGTCATCAAAAGAAGAAGATAAAATTAGCCTGACTATAAAAGATAATAATAAAGAAATTATTATTAATGGAGAGGGAAATGGTCCGATTGATGCTTTTATAAATGCTTTGAATGATTATTTAAAAACTAATTTTAAAGTTTCAGATTATCATCAACACTCTAGAGGATCTGGATCTGATGCTGCTGCAATAGCTTATATTGAAATCCAGAATAATAAAATCTCAGATTGGGGGGCTGGAATAGACCAAAATACTACGGTTGCTTCATACAAAGCTATTCTTAATTGTATTAACAAAATTTTAAGTTGAAAGTTTAGAAATATTTAATTTCTTTGAAGTCTTAAGAATACATACCGATCCTTTTTTTGAAGAAGATCCCCAAATAAACTTTGCTTTAGGAGATTTATTGTCCTTCATAAATTTATTAAAGAATAAATTAATTACTTTTGCGTTAGGTTGATTTAATCCGTTTAGGTTTACCCAATAAAAAATTACATTTTTTTGTCGTGTTAGAGATAAGTTTTTTAGCTTATCTATTAAAATATTATTTTTATTAATTTTTACTTCGTTGAAGTCATATTCTGTATGAATAGATAAAACAGAGTTAGCTTCATTTAGGTTTTTGATTAACTGACTTAGATTTTTTCTATAAGCTGGCCACCTTTTTTCAAGTTTTGGTATTGCGATATTTCTTAGATAGTTTCTATCAAATGAATTATCTTTGTTGGATGGATCTTGAATAAATATTAATTTATCTTTTTTAGCTTTACTAATAATTTCACTTTTAGGAAAATTTAAAAAAGGCCTTACCAACTTTCCGTTACCTAAGTTTCTTTGAATGGGAATTGAAGTTAGTCCTTCTATTCCGCTTCCTCGCATCGCTCTTAGAAAAAAAGTTTCAATGGCATCATCCAAATGATGCCCCATGAATAATAAAGAGTTTTTTTCTAAAACTTTCTCAAAAATTTTATATCTTTCATCTCTTAAATTTTTTTCTAAATTAGAAGAAGGACACTTTCTCTTTCTTAGAGTTCGAGATATAAGTTTTATATTTTCTTCATGACATATTTTTTGGCAAGCTTTTTTCCAAGAAAGAGATTCTTTTTGAATATTATGATTAATATGTATTGCTATTAAATTGAAGTCAAAAATTTGGCGGAATTTACTAAGTTCATGTAAAAGTACTACAGAATCTACTCCTCCACTAAGAGCAACATAACACTTTTTAATTTTTTTGTTTAAATAAGGTTTTATAGACTCAGAAAATTCATTCACTGCTAGATTGATCCATAAGACATAATTTTTTTATACCTCTTTTCAATTAAATCATCTAAATCTATCTCATTTAAAAGTTTTAAATTACGATCAATTTCTTGAGAAATTAAGTTTGATGCTTTCATTGTATCTCTATGTGCGCCTCCTAAAGGCTCTTCAATAATGGTATCAACTAATCCAAAATCTAATAAATTTTTTGCATCAAGCTTCATTGCTTCCGCTGCTTCTTGAGCTTTTGTCCCGTCTCGCCAAACTATGGAAGCACAAGCTTCAGGAGAAGCCACTGAATAAATAGAGTATTGCAACATTGAAATGTGATCTCCAACTCCAATAGCCAAAGCTCCTCCTGAGCCGCCTTCGCCAGTAATGATTACAATTATGGGTACTCTTAGAGAAGACATAATGCTTAAGTTTTTAGCTATTGCTTCGCTCATGCCTCTCTCTTCACTCTCTATCCCAGGATATGCTCCTGGAGTATCAATGAAAGTGATGATTGGCAAAGAAAAGTCTTCTGCTAATTTCATTAATCTCGAAGCTTTCCTATAGCCTTCGGGCTGAGACATCCCAAAATTTCTTGAAATTTTATCTTCTGTAGACTTTCCTTTTTCGTGACCAATAATTACAACAGGCTGTCCTTTAAATCTTGCAAGGCCTCCAATTATTGCTTGGTCATCACCAAACAATCTATCGCCATGAAGTTCATCAAAATCAGTAAAAATGTTTATGAGATAATCAGAAAAATGTGGTCTATGAGGGTGTCGAGCAACTTGAACTTTTTGCCAAATAGACAAACCATCATAAATTTCTTTAGTAAGAGTTTCAATTTTGGTGCTCAAAGAAGAGATTTCATCATGAACACTTTTTTTAGCATCTTTGCTATCTCGAAGCGATTCTATTTTGTTTTCAAGATCGCTTATTGGTTTTTCAAATTCTAAATAGGTATAAGCCATGGTTATCTCAAACGATAATGAAAATCTAAATTTTCTTTGCCGCAATTTTCTACAAGTTTATCCATATTATCGTCATTTAAAAGAATTCTAAAATCTTTATCTAATTCAATATTAGCCGATCCTGAGATATGGTTGTATTGCATTTCAATTTGACTGCCTTCTGATTCATCTTTGTTTAAAGCTATTTCTTTTAAATTTTCAATGATATTAAGCACGTCTTTCTTATCTTGTCCTTCGATGTTAATTTTTAGTTTAGTTACAGCTCTGATTCTTGCTTCCTCAAGGGATTTTATAGTATTAACTCTCATCTTCTTTTGTAGTCCTATGTTTTTTTTAAGATTATCCTTCTCAAAGGTTACCTCTCCGGAAACTATATAGATAGTTTGAGAATTAAAGTTTCCCTCAAAATTTTCTAAGACCTCTGAAGAAATTACTAATTCAATTCTATCCGTCTTATCATCAAGAGTAGCGAAGATTAACGGTCCCCTTCTTGTTTGAATTCTATTTTGTCTAATAATAACTCCTGCAAAAGTGTTTATATTTTCTTCAGTAGCATTTTGTATCGAATTAGTACCTAATTTTTTGAGTTCCCAATAATGCTCCTCAACCGGGTGAGAGTTTAGAAAAAATCCAAGTGAAGAAAATTCTAGTTTTGAGTCAACTGAATGTTTTGATTTTTCTTTTTGGAGGGAAACAAAATTTTTGCTGTTACTTATTCCTCCAAAAAGATCTTCGATTCCACTTTCTTCGGTCATACTATTTTGTTTAGCGTATTTCATAGCCTCTTCTAAACTTTCAAGCATACCTTTTCTTGATAAATTGAAAGAATCCATTGCACCACTTTTTATAAGAGGCTCAATACCTCGCTTATCTATCTTGCTAAAATCTACTCTTGCACAAAAATCGTAAAGATTATCAAAAAGTTTTTTTTCTCGCTCACTAATAATATTTTCTATCGCTGATCTACCCAGCCCTTTGATAGCTCCCAATCCAAATAAGATTTCATTATCTCCATGATTAACAAAATTAAGAATGCTTTGATTTACATCGGGTTTTACTATTTCTATGCCAAAGTTTTTACAATCATCCAAAAGTAATCTTATTCTGTCGGTATCATCCATATCTGATGATAAGGCAGCGCACATGAATTCGACTGGGTAATGAGATTTTAACCAAGCGGTTTGATAAGCAATAAGAGCGTAACCCGCTGAATGAGACTTATTAAATCCATATCCGGCAAAAGTTTGAATTTGATCGAATAGACCTTCTGCAGCTCTTTCAATTTTTCCATTTCTTTTTGCGCCTTCTATAAATTCAGGCCTTTGTTTTTCCATTTCTTCAGGAATTTTTTTTCCCATAGCCCTTCTTAAAATATCAGCTTGGCCCAATGAAAAACCAGCATACTCTTGAGCTAGTTGCATAACTTGTTCTTGGTAAACTATTACTCCGTAGGTATTTTTTAAAACTTTTTCAACATGTTTATCGCCAATGTAATCTGTTTTTTCTTTTCCATTTTTTCTTTTAATGAATGTATCTACCATTCCTGCATCCAAAGGACCAGGGCGATATAAAGCAACCACAGATATAATGTCTTCAAAAGAAGAAGGTTTGATTTTTACTAAATATTCTTTTAGACCTCTAGATTCAAGTTGAAATACTGCTGTAGTTAATCCTTTTTGAAGAAGCTCATAAGTCAGTCTATCCTCTAAATCTATTTCATCTATTTCGATAGGGTTTAAATTTAATTTAATCCTTTTTTTATTGATTAAATATAGAGCATCTTTAATAATTGTAAGTGTTCTAAGTCCTAAAAAATCAAATTTCTGAAGGCCAACCGCTTCAATATCTTTCATATCAAATTGTGTAGCTAAAGTATTAGTGGCTTCGTCAAGATAAAGGGGAGAAAAATCATTTATTTTGGTTGGTGCAATCACAACTCCTGCAGCATGTTTGCCGACATTTCTTATAATTCCTTCTAATTTTCTTGCCATATCAAAAATTTCTACAGCTTGTTCATCCGTCTTTAAAGCTCTTTTAAGGTCGTTATTTTCTAAAGCTTTTTCTAATGTCATATCGGGTGAAAAAGGTATCATTTTTGCTAACTTATCAGCTAGTCCATAAGATTTACCTTGAGCTCTTGCCACATCTCTTATAACTGCCCTTGCAGCCATTGTTCCAAAGGTACATATTTGAGCAACTGCTTCTTTTCCGTACTTTTGAGTAACATAATCTATTACTTTATCTCTTCCGTCTTTACAGAAATCTATATCAAAATCTGGATTACTAATCCTGTCTGGATTTAAAAACCTTTCAAATAGTAAATCATATTTCAAAGGATCTATGCCCGTAATTCCTAAGCAATAGGCAACTAAAGAGCCAGCTCCCGAGCCTCTTCCAGGTCCAACAGGTACATCATTTAATTGAGCCCAATTTACGAAGTCTGAAACAACTAAAAAATATCCTGAATATCCCATTTCAGAAATAATCTTTAATTCAAACTCTAGTCTTTCATAATATTTTGTTTGCTCTTCACTGGAAAAATTATCGATTTTTTCACTCAATCCTTTTTTAGAAAGATCAATTAGATAGTCAGAGGCTGATTTATTTACAGGTGTTTCAAAATCAGGCAAGACATAGATTCCAGTTTCTATCTCAACGTTGCATTTTTTTGATATTTCATAAGCATTAGATAAAACATCAGGAATATCTTTAAATTTTTTATGCATTTCTTCAGGTGATAAAAAGAATTGATCTTCAAAATAATTACGCGTTCTTTTTATATTACTAAGAACCTCTCCATTTTGTATGCACACTCTAGTTTCATGTGCTTCATAATCATCTTGGTTGATAAATCTGACTTCATTAGATGCTGCAACTGGTAAACCAATTTCTGAAGCTTTAGATAGAATAAAATCATTGTATAAATCTTCTTGAGGCCTATTTATTCTTGAAATTTCTAAAATAAAATCTTCGCCGAAAATATTTTGAAAATAATTTATTCTTTTAATAAATAAATCATAATTATTGTCTAAAACTGATTTTCCAATGTGGCCTCTAAAACCACCCGATAAAGCAATCAATCCATCCGAACACTCTGAAAGCCACTCGCTTTCAACAACAGGAATGCCTATTTTTTTACCTTCAGTTTGAGATTTAGAAATTAATTTTATTAAATTTTTGTAACCAGAATGATTTTTTGCAAGCAAGGTTAAATTAGCATTTTCCTTATGAGATACGCTATCTTTAACATGATTTATTTCAACCCCTGCAATAGGCTTTATGCCTTTAGATCTCAATGACTTATAAAACTTTAGAAAGCCAAAAAGATTTGTAGAGTCAGTTAGTGCCAAGCTTTCAAAATTAAATTCTTTAGCCTTTTCAGCTAATTTATCTATTTTAATTATGCTATCTGAAATCGAATATTCACTATGTATGTTTAGATGAGTAAATTTTTTATCTAGCATTTTTTACAGGTTTATAACTCTTTCTGTGATGTTTACTTGGTCCTAATGATTTTAAAATATTTAAATGCTCTTTTGTTGGATATCCTTTATTTTTTTCAAGGAAATACTTCGGATATTTTTTACCTAAATTAACCATTAAATTGTCTCTGTGAACTTTAGCTATTATAGAAGCTGCCATTACTTCAAAAATTTTACTATCAGCCTTTACGATGGCTTCACAAGGCAAATCAACTTTAGGGATATCAATGCCATCTACAATTACTTTTATTTTATTTTTATTTAAACCATGTATAGCCCTTTGCATAGCAAGTAAACTAGCTCGTCGAATATTTAAATTATCTATTTCATCTTTGGTAGCGATGCCGATAGAGAAAGAAATAGCTTCTCTTTTGATGATTTTTGAGAGAGAGCATCTTTTTTCTTGAGAAAGTTTCTTAGAGTCTTTAAGACCTTCAATTTTATTTGAACCCAATATAACTGCAGCCGCCACAACTGGTCCAACTAAACTTCCTCTACCTACTTCGTCAACTCCTGCAATGACAGAGTTCATTCTAAAATTAATTTTTTAATAGCTCTAGAAAATTTTGCCGAATCATTCACTGACAGATTATCTTTCAGAGAAGATAGTTGATTTATTATTTTAGATTCTGATAAAAATACTGAGTTTACCTTAGACAAAATTTCTAAACCCGTTACTTTGTTTTGTCTTAACTCGGGAACAATTTCACTTTGAGAAAGAATATTGGGTAGAGAAATGTATTTTGATTTCAAAAAAAAGTTTGAAAGAATAAAATTACTAATAAGATTACTTTTATAAATAACTACCATGGGCTTTGCTAGAATAGCAGCCTCTAGTGTGGCGGTGCCTGAGGCGACAACTGCAACGTCAGCCATAGATAAGGCTTTTTGTGTTTCGCCAAAGACGATTTTGATTTTATCTTTAATTTCTATAAAGTTTTTTGGCATATCTTCTAACTTATTTAGAGCTAAAACTATTTCAGTATCTTCGTTATCTTTTTTATATAAATTAATAAAATCTATTAAAGGACCTTCGTGGTATTTTATTTCTGATTTTCTACTTCCAGGTAATATTGCTATTACTTTCTTTTGCTTGGGTAAATTAAAATCATTTTTAATGGCTTCTATGTTGATATCTAAAGGCAAACTTTTAGCTAAATGATGGCCAACATAAGAAAAATTTACTTTATGTTTTTTTAAGAGGTCTGATTCAAAAGGAAATAAAGAAAAAATCAAATGATAAAGTTTATTAAATTTTTTTACTCTATCGTATCTCCAAGCCCAGAACTGAGGACAAACATATTGGATGGTTTTTATATTAGTTTCTTTTCGGAGAGCTTTGCAAACTCCGCTATTAAAAGAAGGACTGTCTATACCAATAAAGACGTCTGGCTTTTCTTTTTTTAAAAAATTAATTAATTGCTTTCTTCTCTTTAAAATTTTCCTTAAGTTTAATATTGGGTCTATTAAGCCCATATACGAAATATCTGAAATAGGAAAAAAACTATCTAGGCCTAAGCTTTCCATCATGGAGCCGCCGACTCCTATGACAGTTATAGAATCATTATTCTTTTTTAGATCTTTGAGCAAATCATGGCCAAGAGTATCGCCAGATTTTTCTCCTGCGCAAACTGCAACTTTCAAATTTTTCCTCTTATCTAACTATGCTTCTATCTGAATAAGAAATACTGTCTATGAAAATTTTCATTTCAGTAATATTGTTAAATTTAGAAATGATTTCTTTCTTAGCATCAATGAGTTTATTTTTTCTCAAATATAATATTTTATAGGATTCCTTTAAAGCTTCACTGGCTTGTTTTGATAAGTCTTGTCTTTGAATGCCAACAACATTCAATCCTCGTGGAATGGCAGGATTTCCACTCACTCTTACAAAAGCTGGTACATCCTTGGTGATTATTGTTCCCAAAGCGCTAAAACTAAAACTTCCAATATTGCAAAATTGATGAACGAGGGTAAAGCCGCTTAGTCTTGCTCCTGAACCTACTTTTACTACTCCGGCAACGCCTGAATTATTGGTCATAACAATATCATTTTCTAAAATACAGTCATGAGCAACATGAGTGTAAGCCATTAATAAATTATTATTCCCTATTTTGGTTATTCCTAATTCCTGAATGGTGCCTCTATTAATAGTAGACCCTTCTCTAATTTCATTGTTATCGCCAATTTCCAAGAAAGTTTCTTCGCCTTGATATTTCAGATCCTGAGGATCTCCTCCAATACTTGTAAATGGATATATCAAGTTATCTTTTCCTATGGAAGTGTTCTTATGGATAAAGACATTACCTTCTATTTTTGTTCCGGATTTGATTTTTACTTTTGGGCCTATTACAGAATAAGGTCCAACGAAAACATTGCTATCTATTTCAGCTGAAGAATCTATTTGAGCTAATGAATGAATCATTTGGGACGATCTGCGCATAAAACTGTAGCTGAGCAAATAAATTTATCACCTACAGTAGCCTTACACTCAAATTTCCAAATTCCTTTTTTTTCGGAAATTTTATTAGACTCCAATGTTAGTTTGTCTCCCGGAACAACAGGATTTTTAAATCTTAACTTATCTGCTCCCACAAAGTAATACATTGATCCTTCTTCAGGAGTTTTATTCATAGAAACAAATCCTAATATGCCCGAAGCCTGAGCAAGAGCTTCTAAAATTAAAACGCCAGGCATTACTGATCTATTTGGAAAATGACCTGCAAAAAAAGGTTCGCCATTAGTAATATTTTTATATGCTTTTACATATTTATGTTCTTCAATCTCCTCAACCCTGTCTACTAATAAAAAAGGATACCTATGAGGCAGTAAAGTTTTTATTTTTTCTATATCAATCATCAAACTTCTTTTTTTGAATCGTAATATGTTTTAGCCATTTAGAATGTTCTAGAACAACTGAGCCTCCGGAATAAACTCCTGAGATTTCAATTGATTTTGTTACATAAGTCATAGGGTTTATTCTAACTTTACTTGCTATTTTTATATTATCAACAATCCCACAACCGCCGCCAATCAGACATTGATCTCCAATAGTGGTGCTTCCAGCAATAGCTGTTTTAGCTCCAATTATTGTATTTTTACCAATTTTACAATTATGGGCGATATGAACTTGATTATCTAGTTTTACTCCAACGTCTAAATTAGTTGAACCAAGAGATCCCCTATCTATTGTGCAAGCTGCTCCTATTTCGACATTATCTTGTAATTCTAAATTTCCTATGTGTTCGATTTTTTCCCAAGAATCTGAATTTTTAGCAAATCCTAAACCATCAGAGCCTAAAACTGAATTTGAATGAATAATATTATTTTTCCCCAAAATAGTTGCATGGTATACGGATACATTTGGATGAATAAAAGTTCCAGAGCCAATTTCCACATTGTTACCTATGTAACAACCTGAATTAATTATCACTCCTTTCCCTATTTTTACGTCTTTTCCAATAAACACATTTTTGGCAACCTGAATGTCATCTGAATTTTTAAAGTTCATCGAATAATCTTGAGAGAGTTTTTTTCTTAAGTCATCAGAAAAAAATTTAGTTAATCGTGCATAAGCTAAATGCGAATCTTCTACGACTATGCAATCCTTCCTGCAAAAATCTTTAAATTCTTTTTGAAGAATTACGGCAGAGGCATTAGTTTTTTCAAGCTGCTTTGTAAATTTTTTATTGTAAATAAAAGAAATTGAGCCTTCTTTTGCTTCTATTAAAGGATGAATTTGGAAGATTAATTTCGAGGGCTCTCCTAATAATTCTCCATCAAGAAAATTTGAAATCTCTGACAGCTTAAAAGATTTTTTGGACAAATCTATTTATTCTTCTGTTCTTTATTTATTAGATCAACAACTTCAGGAGTAAGATTTATTTTTTCATCTGTCCTATCAAAGGCTAATAGAGCTTGAGAATTTAATAACATTTTTATCTTTTTTGCCTTAATAAGTTCATTAACGACTTTTTGAACAGATTCAGCTTGATCAGCTTGTAGTTTTTGAGTTACTTCCTGCTCTTTAGCTTGGATTTGTTGTGATAGAAGTTGAATACTTTGGTAAAGAGTTTGAATCTTTTTTAAAATTTCTTCTTGTTCGCTTTGCGAAAGAGTTGATTCTTCTTTTTTTAATTTTTCTGCAAGTTTAATCCTTTCGCTGTCTTTTGATTGGGCCTCATCAGTAAGATCTTTGTAATCTGAAGAATCTCTTAAATCGTCAATACGTTCTCTAGCAAGATCCGTACCTAGAAAAATAGCATTGTAATCAATTACGGCTATTCCATCTAATAAGTAAGCAAGGTTTCCGAAACTTAATAGTGAAATAAGAATAAATAGTTTCTTTAAATTGTTCATTTTAACTCCATCAAAATATTATTTTAAATCTTAAAAGTATTGAATTTTACCCTTTTGGATAAGAAAATTCCTATTTTTTTTAAAATTGAGTTCCTATCTCAAACTGAAAGGTTTCTGTTCTATCATTAGGAGAATCATTAAAAACTGACGCTAGTGCAAAAGATAATGGTCCAAGAGCTGTTATCCAAGTAACGCCTATTCCTATAGAATATCTTAATTCAGATAAATCAAACTCATAACAATTTGTTTCGTAAGATTGGCACCCATCGCTAAAAACATTTCCATAATCTAGAAAAACTGAACCTCTTAAGGATCTTGGGTCTGGGACAAAGTCTAAGGGGATAATTAAATCTAAACCGCCGGTTATGCTATAAGGTCCTCCAACGGGTCTTTGATATCTTGGATCATACCCAGATTGGTATTCTGCTTTTGGGCCTAAATAATTTTGTTTGAAACCTCGAACAGATCTCATTCCACCAGCATAAAAATGCTGATAAGGAGGCGCTGTATTTGTATCATCATAAGCAAATAAAATCCCAATTTGAGATCTGTAACCAAGAGTTAAGTTTAATGGTAACGGTCTAAAAATCTTGAAATCATGAACGAATCTTCCATAATTCAGATTACTTCCAGGTAAGGTTAGAGATAATGAAATAGTATTGCTGCTACCGTTGGTTGGGAAAAGTCCTCTGTCTAGTGTGATTCTAGCCCAAGAAACTGAACCACTATAAGTGTTAAAATCGAAACCTTCGGAATTATAAAAATCCTGAAGTTGTCTAGAGCTATAAACATTTGTTTTGAGCTGGGTATTATCTGTTGAAAGAGAAAGACTCAGTTGTTCAATTTCACTAATTGGTAACTGAAAAGATACATTTCCTCCGTAAGAATCAGTATTGTAGGCTGCAATATTAAAATTACCGTAATCTGTTTTTCTGTAAAATGCACCGTAACCAAGCCCTATTCCGTCGATAGTAAAATAAGGATCAAAGAAGTTAAAAGAAATATCTTGTCGCCATTCGCTATAGTTAATACCTACTGAAACTGAATTCCCAGTTCCAAAAGCATTTTTTTCTGAATAATTTGCCCCTAAACTAAACCCATAAGCGCCATAACCCAATGAACCTCCTATGGAGCCAGAATATTGCTCTTCTACCTTGAAAATGACATCAACTTCATCTGTAGATCCAGGAACTGATTTCTTTTCATAATCTACAGCTTTAAAAAAGCCCAGCCTATCTAATCGAAGTTTTGAACCTTCAAGTAAATTATTAGAGACCCAGCTTTTTTCCATTTGTCGCATTTCTCTTCTTAAAACAACATCATGCGTCCTTTCGTTACCTTCAAATGAAATACGGTTAACCATAGTCCTCTGGCCTGGATCTACAAAAAGCGTCAAGGCAACGGTCTTTTCGTTTTCATTTATATCCTTTGAAGTTGAAACTTCGGCATTTGTATAGCCCAAATTTTCTAAAAGGTTGGTAATTCTATCTTCTGTGAGTTTTAAAAAACCTTCAATATATATCTCATTTACGGGTATAGATATTAAACTCCTTACAAAAATCTCTTTATCTTCTAAATCTCCAGCAAGTTTAACTTCGCTAACTTTATACACTTCACCTTCATTTACTTTTATAGTCAAAAAAATATCTTTCTTATTTTTAGAGATGCTGACCATCGTAGAAACAATATCAAACTTTAAATAACCTTGATTTTTGTACATAGATTCTAAGGTCTCTAAGTCTCCTTTTAAATTTTCTCTAGAATATCCAGAGCCTCTGCTGAAGACCGAAAGCCAGTTTTTTTCTTTTAGTTTAAATTCTTCTAAAATTTCTTGATCGCTTAAAATCTTATTTCCCACAATATTAATCTTTCTCAGAGAAGCAGACTTTCCTTCGTCAATGATGACCGATAGTTTTATTCTGTTTTTAGGTAAATTTTCAGAACTCACTTCGACGTTAGAGGAATATTTACCTTGAGATGCATATTGCCTTTCAAGTTCAACGCTTAAATTTTCGAACACCGATCTTTTATAAAGCGAGCCTTCGTAGATTTCAGATTTCTTCAGGCCATCAAGCAGAGCTTCGGTTTTAATTTGTTTATTGCCTTCGATAAAAATTTCATCAATTGTAGGCCTTTCTTCGACTTCGATTAAAAGTGCATTACCGTCTCTACCTAATTTAACATCATCAAATTTTCCTGTTTTGAATATTGATAAAGCAATCTCCTTAAAAAGATTTTTATTTACAACATCGCCTAATCCAACTGGCATGACAGCGAAAACGCTTCCTGCAGAAACTCTTTGTAGTCCAGTTACCCTAATATCGTCTACTACCCAAGCGTCACTTTCTTGCAAGAATGAAAGCGGTGAAAATAAAATTAAAAATATTAAAGTTCTTGAAAGCATAACTAAATTTTAAGCAAAGATTCTAAAAATATCATTGAAAAATACGAAGATAAAAAGAAATAAAAGCAATAACGTTCCTATTTTATTAGAAAAATCTAAAAGCTGAGCTGGAAGGTCTCTCCCTAATATTCTTTCTATAGTCAATATGAGTGCCTGACCTCCATCTAGAACAGGGAGAGGAAAAAGATTTACTATGCCAAGACTTATGCTTATAAAGGCAATTAGATATATAAACGAATAAAATCCTCCATAAATTACAGATTCACCAGCATATTGGCCAATCATTACTGGCCCGCCTAAATTTTTAGCAGATACTTGTCCAAACATGATTTTCCCTATAAAGATAATAGAGTTTTCAATCACACTGTATGTTTGAGCTATAGAATTTTTAAAAGCATCTAAGAAACCATATCTAATAAATTCTCTGTTATTTGGACTAAGGATGTAAGCTGCGCTAATGCCAATCTGCCAATTAAAATTGTTTTTAGATAGTTTTGGTTTTATTTTTAATGTTTCAAAACTTCCCTCTCTAAGTAACTTTAAAGAAATTTCCTGACCATTAGCTTCATTCACTAAGTTTTTAATATCTGTCCAGTTGTTAACAATACTATTATTTATTTCTAAAATTTTATCGCCCTGCTTTATTCCGCTTTTTTCTGCTGGACTAGAATTTACGACTGTTCCAACAATTGGTTCTATCGGAGGAAGAATTCCCAAAGATGAAAGCAAATTTGAAGGCTCTTTTGTACTAAGCCAGTCTTCTATTTCTATTTTCTGAAAATAAAAACTTGCATTTCTTTTAACCTTAAAGGTAATTACCCCAGTATCGCCTAATCTTTTTGAAAGCATTAATTGAGCATCAGAGTATGAAGATATTTTATTTTTATCGATTTCAACTATTAAATCATCTTTAAGTAACCCAGAAGTTTCAGCTTTCGAATCTTTCATGACATCTCCTATTACGGGAGTTACTTTATAAACTCCATAGAGGTTGATCATAAAAAAAATAATTATTGCTAATATAAAATTAAATATCGGTCCGCCAAGAGTAATTAATAATTTTTGGTAGTATTTTTTTGATAAGTAGGAATCATTGTTATTAGATACTTCAGAAATTTCTTCTCCATTCATTTTTACATATCCTCCAAACGGAAGAATCCTTAAATTAAAAATAGTTTTTGATTTTGTTTGCCAACTTTTAATAGATTTTCCAAAGCCAATAGAAAAATCTAAGACCCTTACTCCAAAAAGTCTTGCAAAGAAAAAATGACCTAGCTCATGAATAAAAACTATTATAGAAATAAGAGTTAAAAAAGAGAATATATAGGTTAGAAAAGTCATTAAGTTAATTTTTTTAAATGATGATGAGCAATATTTTTTGCTTCATCGTTGAAATCTGTGATTGATTTCAATGATACAGAATTTAGCTTTATATTGCTTCTATCAGCATCATTTAATGCAGAAGCTATTAATTTAAAGATATTCTGAAAACTAAGCTTTTTGTCTAAGAAACATTTAACTGCTACTTCATTAGCAGCATTGAGAATAATTGGCATACCTTTACCATGCTTCAGGGCAAAATATGCAAAATCGATGGATGGAAATTTTCGACGATTAATTTTATGAAATGTTAATTTCTTAAGTGTTTGTAAGTCTATTTTTTTTGAAACGCTAGAAATACTTTTTGGAAATCCTAAACCATATGAGATTGGTATTTTCATATCAGGATTCGCCATAGATGCCAAAATAGTTCCATCAGAAAATTCTACGAAAGAATGAACTAAGCCTTCTGGATGGATTATGGTATCTATTTTTTCTGAATCAATATTAAATAAATATTTAGCTTCAATAATTTCTAAAGCCTTGTTCATTAGAGTTGAAGAATCAATAGTAATTTTTTTTCCCATTTGCCAAATTGGGTGCTTTAGTGCTCTTTGAATAGTAATTTCTTTAAATTTATTTTTTGGTAAGTTATAAAAAGGACCGCCGGAACAAGTAAGAGTAATTTTAGATATGCTGCCCTGGTCTTTACCCCTAGTACTCTGATGCACTGCGCAATGTTCTGAGTCAATAGGAATAATCTCAGCTCCACTTTTTTTTGCTTCTTTCATTAAGAACTCTCCAGCCATAACAAGAGGCTCTTTGTTTGCAATCAAAACTTTCTTACCAGACTTAATTGAATGATAAATAAGCTCTAGACCTTCTGATCCAGAAATAGCGGCAATAACAATATTTGTTTTATTATTAGAAATTAGTTTTAAAAGATCTTCTTTGCAAATTAGTTTTTTTGAAAAATTATTTTTTTTTGGATTTTCAAGAAAAATTTTTGAATTTTTAAAATCTTTAGCCTGGTTTTTAATCAAACTTTCATTTGAAGAAGCAACTAAACAACTTACATCAAATTCTTTGTTATTTTTTTTAATTACTTCTATGGATGACTTGCCAATAGAGCCTGTTGAGCCAAGTATGATTACATTATCCATTAGACAAAACTACCTAAAAGAAAAAAAAGAGGAATACAAAATAAATGGCTATCTATCCTATCTAGAACTCCTCCATGACCGGGCAATAAAGTTCCAAAATCCTTTATTTTTAAAAGTCTTTTTGCTTTGCTTGCTATTAAATCTCCAGAAATACTAACTAAGGAACAAGAGGTAAGAATGAGAAAAGATAAAAAATAACCTAAAGAATCGGTTAAAAAACCAGTAGATAAATATTCATAAAAGATTTTATCCTTGCTTACCTGTAAATCATTAAACAAAAAAGTGAAGAGAATTAATAAAAATCCAGGGAAGAATACCCCCGATAAAGTTCCTTCAAGAGTCTTATTCGGACTTATCTTTGGAAAAACAAAGTTTTTTCCAAGAAGCTTTCCAAAAACTAAGGCAAAAATATCAGTTAATGCAGAAATTAATATTGCTGTGAAAAAAAAACTTCTTGGAAAGTAATTGGTAATTGGAAGAATCAAAATAATATTGATAACAATAAAGCCTAATATAATCCAAACGAATGTATTTCGTTTTTCTGACTGCCTTAAAAGCTCAACAATAGATAAAATTAAAATTATAAATAAGCAAAATTGAAAAACTATATTGCTAGTAAAAAAAATTACCAACAAACTAAACAAGCCCAATAACAATCCGGTAATAATCCTCAGCATATTTAACCTGTCTCTATCCCATATTTTCTTTTTCGAGATGCAAAGTCATCGCAAGCTAATCTTAAGTCTTCAATTTCAAAATCAGGCCAATATTTTTCTGAAAAATATAGTTCCGAATAAGCGGACTGCCATAAGTAGAAATTACTCAATCTTCTTTCCCCTCCTGATCGTATAATTAAATCAGGATCAGGATATTTTTTTGTTTCTAAATATTCTTCAAAGTCAGATTCGATAATTTGCAAGTTATCTTTTCTCTTCTTTTTGTCATCTCTAAGATATTGATTCATTGCGTTTAAAATATCCCACTTACCTCCATAGCTAGCAGCTACAATTAAATTTAATTTAGGAGTATACAAACTTGTTTCTTTTGTTGATTTTTCAATTTTTTTTAGTAATTTTTTATTAAACCTAGAAATATCTCCAATAAAACTTAACTTCACTTTTTCTTTAATAAGATCAGGAGTTTGCTCTTCCAACGCGCTAAAAAATAAAGAGACTAAATCTGTAATTTCAGCTTCAGATCTAAGCCAATTTTCTGTGCTAAACGCAAATAGAGTGAGATGATTGATATTATTTGCCAAGGCAAATTCAACTGCTAATTTTGCTTTTTTTACACCTTCTTTATGGCCTTCTTTGGAGGGTAAGCCTTTATTTTTTGCCCATCTATTATTACCATCCATGATAATCGCAACATGGTTAAGGCTTTGCTTCATTTTTATATCTCTAAAAGATCTTTTTCTTTTTTATCTAGAAGAACATCAATCTTTTCAATGAATTCATCTGTCAGCTTTTGTATAATTTCTTCACCACGCCTTAGATCATCTTGTGAAATTTCTTTTTCATTACAAAATTCCTTTAGCATCCCATTAGCATCTCTTCGTTGGTTTCTGATGGAAACTTTTGAGTTTTCAGCTTCAGATTTTGCAACTTTAATTAAGTCTTTTCTAGTTTCCTCTGTAAGTTCGGGAATTATTACTCTAATCACATCTCCTGAAGTCGCTGGCTGAAGACCTATATCAGAGGATTGAATAGCTCTTTCAATGCTTTGCACCTGATCTTTTTCCCATGGAACTATCGAAAGCGTCCTTGCGTCTTCTATTGATATATTACTCATTTGGCTTATGGGCGTAATTGAACCATAGTAGTCAACTTCAATTGAATCCAACAAGGAAGGATTTGCTCTTCCAGTTCTTAATCTTTGTAGTTTCTTTTCCAAAGAAGATATTGTTTTTTGCATTTGCTCTTTGGATTCTGCTTCGGTTTCAATAATCATATCAATCGTGCACCAATGTGCCAATTTCATCGCCATTTATTGCTGAAATTAAAGCATTTTTTTTATTTGCATCAAAGACTCTTACATTTAAACCATAATCTCTACAAAAACAAAGAGAGGTTTGGTCCATAACCTTTAAATTTTTATTTATTGCTTCATTGAAAGTTAAATTTTTATATTTCTTTGCATTTACATCAATTTTTGGATCAGTTGAAAAAACTCCATCTACGTTTGTAGCCTTCAACATAATATTTGAATTCAATTCTACTGCTCTTACGCTCGCAGTAGAGTCAGTTGTAAAAAGAGGATTTCCTAAGCCTCCCACCAAGAGTACTGTGTTGTTAGACTCTAAAGCATTATCAGCTTCTTCTTTGCTGTAAGCTTTAACAAAATTTCCAATTGCAAAAGATGAAAACAAAGAGTTTTTACAATCTTGAGAAGTTAGGTAGTTAGATAATGCAATGCCATTCATTATAGTTGAGAGCATTCCTATATAATCTGCAGAGACTTGATCGATATTTAAGTTTTTTAATTCTTTTCCCCTAAAGATGTTTCCACCGCCCAAAACGATTGCAAGTTGTGTATCGGAAGTTTTCTTAATAGTTTGAGAAACAATTTCAAAGGTACTCTGATCAAAACCTTTTTCTTTTTCTCCAGAGAACCATTCACCACTTAGTTTTAAAAGGACTCTGTTATAGGTTGGCATATTTTAGCCTTCCAACTGAGATTTTACTTCTTCTGCAAAATCTTTTTTTTCAACCTCTATACCTTCTCCTATTTCAATTCTTGTAAAAGATGAAATTTCTGAACTAGTCTCCGATAAAAAAGCTTCAATTTTTTTGGACGGATCTTTTACAAAAGGTTGTTTTAACAAACTAACATCAGAAAGTTGTTTATTTAATTTTCCTTCAATCATTTTTTCTAAAATCTCTAGTGGTTTATCTTCTTTTTCAACTTGGGATTTAAAAATTTCTCTTTCACGATTGATATAGTTTTCATCTAAATCACTTGGAGAAAGCACTAAAGGATTTGATGCAGCCACGTGCATTGCAATTTCTTTCGCTATATTTTCTTCGCCTGTGTTAAAAGCAACACCTGCAGCAATTTTTTTATTGGAATGTACGTAAAAGGCTAAAATTTCGCCTGTTAATTTTTCGACTTTTCTGACTATGACGTTTTCACCTATTTTTTGAACAAGAGACATCCTTTTTTCTTCCATGCCGTTGCTTACTTCTTCGAGAAGATTTTCTTTATCTAAATTCTCAATGGCAAAGTTTAGAGATTCATTGCAAAAGTCTATAAAATTATTATCTTTTGCAACAAAATCAGTTTCGCAATTTATCTCAACAAAAACAATATCGTTTTCTTTCTTTTCTGCGATGATTATTCCCTCTACAGCTGTTCTAGAAGACTTTTTCTCTGCTTTAAGAGCACTATTTTTTCTTAAATTGGTTATTGCTTCTTCTAAGTTACCCTGAGATTCTTCTAGGGCTTTTTTACATTCCATCATGCCCAAACCAGTTTTTTCTCTAAGATTTTTTACATCTACTGCTTTTATAGACATCTACTCCTCCTTGTTTTTTTCGTCAACTTTTCCGGAAATTGCATCTTCAGGCGCACCTGCATTGGCTTCTTCTGGAGAAGATTTTTTTACTACTATAGGCCCATCTGCTGAAGCTCTGGTTCCTCCTGACATTTCAGAACCCTCTAGACAAGCATTTGAAATAATCCTTGAAATAAGAGATATCGATCTAATGGCGTCATCATTCCCGGGAATAATATAATCAACACTATCAGGATTAGAATTTGTATCAACAACTCCTATAATTGGAATTCCCATTTTTTTTGCTTCTGCTATTGCGATTTTTTCGTTTTCTACATCAATTACAAAAAGCGCTTCAGGAAGTCCACCAATGTTTTTAATTCCTCCTATTGAACGCTCTAATTTTTCCATTTCTCTTTTAATACCCAAGACTTCTTTTTTGGTTAATTCCTCAAACTTACCCTCTTCTTCTTGATTGGTTAATATCTCAAGCCTTCTTATTGAAGATCTTACTGTTTTGTAATTTGTAAGCATTCCTCCAAGCCATCTGTGGTTGATATATGGCATATTGCATCTAATCGCTTCCTCTTTGACTACTTTTCTTGCAGCTCTTTTAGTTCCCACAAATAAAATACGATTATTAGCTGAAGAAAGTTTTTTACAAAAATCTACAGTTGGTTTCAAACACTCTAATGTTTTTTCTAGATTAATAATGTGAACTTTTTTTCGGTCGCCAAATATATATGGCTCCATTTTGGGATTCCAAAATCTTGTTTGATGGCCAAAGTGAACTCCAGCTTTCAACATTTGTTCAATGGATACTTCCATTTTTTGCTCCTTTTTATAGCCCTTGGGCTGGGTTATTCCTCCTCGCTGCTAGGTAACAAACTGATATTGAGCAATATCAGCACCCTGATACCAAAAACAAACGAGTGTGATTTAATATCTGTAATTTACAGAAAAAGAATTAGAACATATAAGAAAAATAGAATAAAGAACTTTTATTAAAAATCTTCAATCAAATCAACCATAGAATATATGCCGGGTTTTTTATCTATTATACTTCCTGCAAGAGATATTCCTTGTCCAAAGATATTTCTGCTAAGAGCATTATGAGTTACTGATATTTCCTCATTTTGAAAATTAAATATAACTTCATGCTTGCCTACTGAAGACTTATCTCGAATTGATTCTATTTTTATTTCTTCATTAAAATTTATAAGACCTTTAGAGATATAATTCTTTATATCCAAGGCTGTTCCAGAGGGAGAATCTTTTTTTTGGTCGTGGTGAGTTTCAATAATTTTTATTTTCGAATCTGATGATGATTGGCCAGAATTCTCAGATTCTAGAACAGATGTTTTAGCATTTATATTTAGAATAATAGGCTTAAGAATATGTGATTTAAAAAAAGCTATGCCTTCACTTAAATTAGGAGCTTTTAAAACAGGAACAATTTTGGATAAGATTTCTAGTTTTTTGAAATGGTTATCATTGTGACCAGTAGAAGCCAGTATCAAAGGAATCTTATTCTTAAGACAAAACTCATGAACTTTATCAAAATTCTCTGGGTAAGAAGCATCAATAACTATTGAATTGCTTACTTTTTCAGGATTTATTTCTTCGAGAGAAGATATTAATGGTTCTTTAATATGGTCAATTTTTTTTCCAACTAAAGGGTTTTTTTTTGAACAAATCCCATAAGCGATTATATTATTCTCTGTAATTGATTTTCCTAATTTCCCAGTAGCGCCAATCAAAATAAATTCCGTCTGTTCTGGGGACAATGTTTTAATAGTCATAGTTTTTTAAAGAAATCTTTAGCTGAATTCAACCAAGAACTCATTAAAGGGGAGTTATCTGTATGAGACATATTTTCTTTGAATTTGTTCAAAAGATCTTTTTGATTTGTGTTCAAGTTTACTGGAACCTCCACTATTACTCTAACTAAAATATCTCCAACTTTTCCTCCTCTTAAAGGCTTAATTCCTTTTCCGTTAAGTCTAAAAATTTTATGACTTTGTGTTCCTGTTGGAATTTTTATTTTTGCTTTACTCACTAAGGTTGGAACTTCTATTGATCCTCCCAAAGCAGCATCTACAAAATCTAATGGCACTTCGCAATAAAGGTGTTTTCCATCTCTTTCAAAAATTTCATGTTTTCTTACATTTATTGAAATATATAAATCCCCTCGGCTTCCACCTCTTCCTGATTCTCCTTCGCCTGAAAGTCTTATTCGGTCTCCTTCGTCAACCCCGGCGGGAATTTTTACCGAAAGTTTTTTATTTTTATTTAGATAACCAGAACCATTGCATTTTGAACAATTTGAATCATGAGACTCTCCTTCTCCTCTACACTGAGGACAAGTTTGCTGCATAGAGAAGAATCCTTGTTGCTGTCTTATCACTCCAGATCCTCCGCAATATGAACATCTATTCCATAATCCACTACATCTTTCTTTTGATGGAATTTCTATATTTAAGGATTTACCAAAGACAGCGTCTTCAAGGGATATTTCCAGGTTATAACTTAGGTCGGCTCCTCTTGATGAACCTCTTCCTCCTCCTGATCCACCGCCAAAGATGTCAGAAAAAATATCTCCAAAAATATCACTGAAAGCATCTGCAGCTCCCTGTGAGCTTGAAAAAGAAGAATTAACTCCTTCATGGCCAAAGTTATCATACGTTTGTCTTTTTTGATCATCAGAAAGGATTTCATACGCTTCGGAAAGTTCTTTAAACTTTTCTGATGCTTGTTCGTCATCTGGATTCCTATCTGGATGAAACTTCATGGCCAATTTCCGGTAAGCTTTTTTTAGCTCATCTTTGGAAGCGCCTTTAGTAACACCTAAAACATCATAATAATCCTTCTTACTCATGATGTCTCAGTGGGGTTTTTTAACTTTTCTCTTCTTTTACTTCTTCAAAGTCTGCATCCACCACTTCTTCATCAGAAGAGGCTTTGTTATCATCAGGATTATTTTGATTTTCCTGACTTTCTTGTTGTTGCTCAGTATAAAGTCTTTGTGCCAAGGAAGAAGATGCATCAGCTAGTGATTTTGTTTTTTCCTCTATCAGATCCTTATCCTCACCCTTTAAAGCTTCTTCAAGAGCAGATATTGCGCTTTCGATACTTTCTTTTTCAGATGCTTCTACTTTTTCTGCTGATTCTTCAAGTGTTTTTTTACATCCATGCAGCAGTGTGTCGGCAGCATTCCTAGCTTGAATGAGCTCTTCAAATTTTTTATCGTCTTCTGCATTAGCCTCGGCATCTTGAACCATTTTTTCTATTTCTTCTTCAGAAAGTCCGCTAGAAGCCTGAATGGTAATAGATTGTTCTTTATCAGTTGCTTTATCCTTGGCTGAAACATTTAGAATTCCATTTGCATCTATATCAAAAGAAACTTCTATTTGAGGCATCCCTCTTGGTGCAGCAGGGATTCCATCTAAATTAAAAAGACCTAGCTGCTTATTATCTTTGGCTTGCTTTCTTTCACCTTGCACAACGTTTACTGTAACTGCTGTTTGATTATCTTCCGCTGTGGAAAAAATTTGAGATTTATTTGTTGGTATTGTGGTATTTTTGTCAATTAAAGGAGTCATGACTCCACCCATGGTCTCAATTCCTAAAGTTAAGGGTGTAACATCTAAAAGAAGAATATCAGTTACGTCTCCTGCAAGAACTGCTCCTTGAATTGCGGCTCCAGCAGCAACAGCCTCATCAGGATTTATGTCTTTTCTCGGCTCTTTACCGAAGAATTCTTTGACCTTATCTTGAACTAGAGGCATTCTAGTTTGACCTCCAACAAGGATAACATCGCTTATGTCTGAGGTTGAAACTTTGGCATCATTAAGTGCTGTTTTGACGGGTAATAGAGTTTTAGAAATGAGATCGCCAACTAAAGACTCTAACTTAGCTCTTGTTAGTTTTAGGAGCAGGTGTTTAGGCCCGGAAGAATCCGCAGTAATGTAAGGAAGATTAATTTCAGTTTGTTGATTTGAAGATAGTTCAATTTTAGCTTTTTCAGCAGCTTCTTTTAATCTTTGAATCGCTGATGAATCCTGCGTTAGATCAAAATTTTGTTCTTTTTTAAATTCTTCTACAAGATGTTTAATAAGAACGTTATCAAAATCTTCTCCACCGAGGGATGTATCCCCATTTGTTGAGAGAACTTCAAATTGCTTTTCTCCGTCAACTTCAGCTAATTCTATGATTGAAATATCAAAAGTTCCTCCTCCAAGATCATAAACAGCAACTTTTTGATCTCCAGTTTTCTTATCCATTCCAAAAGCTAATGCAGCGGCTGTAGGTTCATTAATGATTCTTTTAACTTCTAACCCAGCAATTTTTCCAGCGTCTTTGGTAGCCTGCCTTTGAGAATCATTGAAATATGCAGGAACAGTAATTACTGCTTCTTTTATTTCGTGGCCTAAATAATCTTCTGCTGATTTTTTCATTTTAGTTAGAATTTGAGCCGAAATTTGTTGAGGAGCAAGCTTTTCCCCTTTCACTTCAACCCAGGCATCTCCATTATCAGCTTTAATTATTTTAAAAGGCGTAGATTCAGCTTCTTTTTTTATCTCTCCATCAAACTTTCTACCTATTAATCTTTTAATTGCATACAAAGTGTTCTCTGGATTAGTAACAGCTTGGCGTTTTGCGCTTTGACCAACGATGACTTCGCTATCTGTATAAGCTACAACGGATGGAGTTGTTCTGTCGCCCTCTGAATTTTCTATTATTTTGGGCTGACCACTTTCTAGAATAGCTACACAGGAATTTGTAGTACCTAGATCTATTCCAATTATTTTAGACATAATATTTTCCTCATTTTTATCTAAATTATTTAATGAGGGCTAAAACAAAAAAAACAAGTTAAAAACTAAACTTTATTTACTATGACAAGTGCGGGTCTAATAATTCTATCTTGAATTTTATATCCTTTTTGAAGAACTTCTAATATTTCCTCGGGCTCTTGATTCTTATCTTCTTTTACAGATAAGGCTTCATGGAAATTTGGGTTAAACTTCTCTCCTAGAGGATCTATTTCTTCTATATTTTGGTTTGATAAAGCTTTAGAAATATCATTCAAAACAAGTTCAATCAAGCTAGAGGGAATTCCATTTTCAGAATGTTCCAAAGATCGATAGAGGTTGTCTATTGGAGTAAGAAGATCTTTTGTAATAGATTCTGCAGAGAATATTCTAGATTTAAGAATTTCTTTTTGAGAAATTTTTCTTATATTTTCTACTTCTGCTTGAGCTCTAAGCACTCTTTCTTCCAATCCTTTTACCAACTCTGATAAAACTTTATTTTCCTCTTCAGGAGTGTTTGAGGCTTTTTCTTCAGTAAGTTCTTTTTCCTTTAATTCTAAATCTTTTGGTGTTTCGACATCTTCCATTTTAGAGGCATTTTCTTTATTACTTTTTTTACTCATTTTCCTCTTTAGGTTCTACATAAAGCACAAGTTTGTGATCAATTAATTTATAACCATGAGAATCCGCTAACTTTTCTTGAATCTCTTCAATGACCTGATCATTAAATTCAATTACCTTTCCTGTTTTTAAACAAACCATATGATCATGGTGTTCGGCGAAATTTGGATTAGAAGATAGTTCATAAACAGAATTGCCTGATTCAAAATTCTGTTTCATAAGAATTCCGGCAGATTCAAATTGAGTTAAGACTCTGTAGACTGTTGCAAGTCCAACTTCATCTCCTGAATCAATAATTTTTTTATAAACATCGTCAGCGCTAAGATGTCTTTCAGAGGATTGATCAAAAATCTCTAAAATTCTTACCCTAGGTAAAGTAACCTTAAGACCGGCTTTTCTTAAATTTTTATCTTCGCTCATATTTAAATGTGTGCTTAAATCAGTTTGTGAATTTTAATAAATTACTATCTATTATAACTATTTTTTTTATTTATTCCTGCGCTAGCAATTTTTATCAAGTTCCAATTGCCCAAGGAAATATAGTAAGTCTAGATATGCTTTCTAAGTTAGAAACTGGGTTAACTAAGGTTCAAGTTCAATATATTATGGGGACACCATCAGTAAAGGATCCTTTTAATTCTAGCCAATGGGATTATATAGGCTTTGAATTAATAGGTAATGAACTAACAAGAGAGGTTCATCACACTCTTTTTTTTAAGGATAATAAACTTACTTCTTGGTCAAAAAAAATAGAGACTACTTCTAATGAAAATACGGAACGAGAATCTAAAAAACTGAGTACAGAAATATCAAAATAATAGCGCTAGTAGAAATGTATCTAAGTGAGAAATAGAAAATTCTAAATTGGAAATTTGAAAACTTTACGTTTTCTCTTATAAATTCATAAGGAATAAGCCACCCAACTAATAAGGCTATAAAAAAGCCTCCCATCGGCAACATTATATTGTTAGTAATGTAATCGATTGCTTCAAGAAAATTGAAGCCTAATATTCTTTTCTCTGTCCATATATTGAAAGAGAAAATACTTCCTAATCCAACAACCCATATCAACATACCTAGAATTAAAACTATATTTTTTCTAGCTAATTTCTTTTGCTCTTCCATCCAGGCAGTAAAAGGCTCTAACAAAGATATTGCAGAACTCAGTGCGGCTATAGAAATAAGCGTAAAAAAAATAATAGAAAATATTTTTCCGTAAGGTAAAGAATAGAAAGCGACAGGAAGAGTCTCAAAAATTAATCCTGGTCCAGCATTTACTGACAAGGAAGGGTTACTAAAAACTATTGGAAAGATAGCAATTCCAGCTGCCAATGCTACTAAGGTATCAAGCAATATAATTGTTAAAACTGTTTTGCCTATAAGTTGTTTTTCTGGCATGTAGGCTCCATATGCCATTATGGCTCCCATCCCAATAGATAAAGAGAAGAAGGCCTGTCCCATAGCGCTTACGATAACTTGTGGGGTCAATGCAGAAAAATCTGGATTGAACAAGAAGATCAAAGTTTTATTTATGTCGCCTGTTATTCCAGAATAAATTGAAACAAGTATGATGAATAAAAATAAAAATGGCATTAATAAATTTACCGATCTGCCAATACCCTTTACGACTCCTAAGCCTACAATAAAACAAGTTGCTAAAAGAAATATCGTATGCCAAAAAATCAACTTCATGGGAGAGGATGAAAAGTCAGAGAAATAATTTGTAGAGTAACTTGAAGGATTTTCTAGACCAGAAGGAAATAAATTAAAAATATAAGAGAATGCCATTCCAGCAAAAACACTATAGTAAGATAAAATAAGAATACCTGCTAAGGCACCTAAAACTCCAAGATACTTCCAGGCAAAGGATATATTGAATTTCAAAGATATATCTTTCAAAGAGTTTATAGGGCTCTTTCTTCCATATTTACCTATTAAAACCTCTGAAGCCATAACTGGTAAGCCAATTAGCAAGATACAAATCAAATATACTAATACAAATGCACTGCCACCATTTGAACCAACCATGTAAGGGAATTTCCAAATATTCCCAAGCCCAACTGCTGATCCAGAAGCAGCTAAAATGAAGGTGGTGTTACCTTGCCATATATTTTCTTTGCTCATTTGAAGATATTTTATAAAACTATTAACAAGTTATACTAATTGAATGGCTAAAGACAAGAAAATTAACAGACAGCCAATTATTGAAAATCGTCAAGCAAAGTATAATTACGAACTTTATGATAATTTTGAAGCAGGAATAGCCTTGCTAGGATGGGAAGTTAAAGCTATTAGAGCTTCAAGAGTTGATATCAAAGATGGTTACGTGATGATGAAAAAAGGAGAAGCTTGGCTCATCGGATTATCAATTTCACCCTTGAAAGAAGTAACAGAAGTAGTAGACCCCTTAAGGACAAGAAAGCTTTTACTAACTAAAGCTGAGTTATCTAAAATATTTAAAGCTACTAAAGAGAAAGGCTTATCCTGCCTTCCAATAAGAATATTTTGGAAAGATAATTTAGTAAAATTAAAGATCGGCCTTGGAAAAGGCAAGACTAAATTTGATAAAAGAGAGAGTATTAAAAGAAAAGAATGGAATAAAGAAAAGGCAAAAACAGTCAAGATTAATAGCAACTTTTAAAAAACTATTTAAAATAGAAGTCTTTTTAAGGGGGCGAAATGGATTAGACATCTGTTTTTGAACCTAAAGTGCATGTCGAGCTTGTAGCAATCTCGTTAAAAAAAGTTACAAAACAATTAGTTGGCAATAAAGCAAACTACGCTCTAGCCGCATAATTTGGCTAGCTCTCCTTACCTAATGTCTATTAAGGTAATTGAGAGTCGATTAATAGACTGCTTAGGAAGGTTTTTCTGTAACTTTTCTAATAAGCTAAAACAGAATACTTTTTATTTATCCTGCTCATCGGAGATTTAATAAAGGAATTTAAAAGATGAATCTAAACATGTAGATCTGATGGGGATGAATTGATGGACGCGGGTTCGATGCCCGCCGCCTCCACCAAAATTGTATAATCGCATAGTGATTACTTATTTAATAAACCTTAAAAGAGCACGAGAAAGATTAAATTCTTGTGAAAAAGAATTTAAAAAAATCGAACTTGAATACGTTCTTGTTGAAGCTGTAGATGGTAAGCAAATAAAGCTACCTCATCCAAATTTTTCTCATTTCAGATACTCTGCTCTTCATGGAAAAAAGATAAATCTAGGAGAGTTAGGATGTTATCTAAGTCATTTAAAAGTTCTTAAAAAGTTTATTGAATCTGAACATAACCAAGCCTTAGTTTGTGAAGATGATATTGAATTTAATCCTTTAATAAAAAAAATTATTGAAGAGGCATTAAATTGTGGAATCAAATTTGACCTTTTGCGATTAAGTGGAGGTAGTGATATCAACAAAGAAAAAGGAAGTCCTTTTAAACTAAAAAATCTTCACGATAAATTTCACTTATCTATCAATTTTGGATTTAAGTCCGGAACAGGATGTTATTTGATTAATAGAAAAGGAGCTACAGAAATTTTAAAAAGATTGAGTACTATGTCCTTGCCGATAGACCATGCGATTGATAGAGACTGGCTCTTAAATTTAAAGTCTTTAAGTGTGACTCCATCTCCTGTAAATTTAAAGAAAGAGTTACATCTTGATAATTCATTTATAAATGCTACTAATGAATATAAGCTGAATTTTTTTATAAGATATTGGACTATGGTTCCTTATAGATTTTTTAACGAGTTAATCCGAATAATTTATAAAACATTCTTATATATCAAAATTAAATTAGAACATTGACAACAAGGCAATAAATCTTCATCATCGCCCATTATGGCGAACATTCAATCAGCTAAGAAAAGATCTAGGCAAGCTAATGCAAAAAATGCTTTAAAAAGTGCTCAAAGAGCATCAATGAGAACTATGATCAAAAATGTAGAAGAAGCTATAGAAGATAAAGATACTGAAAAAGCTAAAAGTTTATTTAAATCTACTCAAAAGGTTCTAGACAAGTTGGCAAATAAGAAAATCCTTTCTAAGAACAAAGCTTCAAGACAAAAATCTAGGCTCACTAAGTCAATCAAAGCTCTAGGATAGATAGATCTTAGTTCCTCCCTTTCCTGTCTTTATTAGATCTACCAAATTATCTTTTTTTCTTCCATTTGCTATTCTTACTTCTTTTTTTGTAGTTAAAAATTCTTGCGCAGCTTGAATTTTAGTTCTCATGCCTCCTCTTCCAAAAATGCCAGATTTGCCAAAAGATATTTTTCCTAAATTAAAATTTTTGATATTTAATTTATTAATAAGAACAGCATCCTGATTTTCTTCAGGATTTTTATTAAATAAACCCTCTTGATCTGTAAGAATTATTAATTTTTTTGCATCCAACAAAGAGGCTACTTTTCCACTTAACCTATCGTTATCTCCATATTTTATTTCTTCTGTAGAAATAGAATCATTTTCATTAATAATAGGAATAGCCCCAAGTTTAATAAGATTAAATATGCTTTTTTTTGCATTTTCTGATCGTTTTTTTACCTTAAAATCAGAATGACTTAAAAGAACTTGTGCTGCTATTAAATCAAACTTTTTAAACTCATTTTGATAACTATTAACTAATCCTATCTGGCCAGATGCAGATAAAGCTTGAAGATAATCTATGGAATTAGGTTTTGAAGTTAAATTCCAAATTTTCATACCTTGTGCGATTGCGCCTGACGAAACTAAAACAACTTTAAATTTTTTTTTATTTAATTGATAAATTTGATTGCAAATAGATTTTATAAACTTCAAATTTGGTCTTCCTGAAGGGAGAGTAGTCAAGCTTGAGCCTACTTTTATGACAATTAAGTCTGAAGAATTAATTTTGCTCATCTTTTAACCTATTTCCAATCACTTCTAATAGCTTTTTTAAACCTTCGCCTGTTATAGATGATACACAAAAGACGTTTTTATTATTAAAGATTTTTTCTGCTTGATTTTTAATATCATTTATTTCTTTTTTTGGAATTTTATCTATTTGACTTAAAATTACCCATTGTTCTTTTTTAATTAATTCGTCATTAAAATTTTTTAATTCTTTATTTATTTCTAAAAAGTCTTGTTCAATCTGATTTAAATTTCCATCTTTAACATCTATTAAATGAAGTAATATCTTCACTCTGGAAAGATGTTTTAAAAAGCTAATTCCCAAACCAACTCCTTCTGAGGCTCCAGGAATTAACCCAGGTATGTCTGCAACAACAAAACTTGAATAAGTATTAATTTTTACAACTCCCAAATTTGGGCTTAAGGTTGTAAAAGGATATTCAGCAATTTTTGGTTTTGCTGAAGAGATTTTAGATATCAGAGTAGATTTTCCCGCATTTGGCTGTCCTAAAAGGCCTACATCTGCTAAAACCTTCAATTCAAGTCTTATTTTAATAATTTCTCCAGATTTTCCTTCGGTTATCTTTCTGGGAGCTCTATTTGTTGAAGTTTTAAATCTTGCATTCCCAAGACCACCTTTTCCTCCTCTGGCTACTGTAAATTCATTATTTATAATAGTCATATCGCAAAGAAGTTCATCCGTTTCTTCATTTATTAGCATTGTTCCAGGAGGAACTTCCAAAGTGGTATCTATGCCATCTTTACCATGCATATTTTTACCTTTGCCTTGCCTTCCGTTTTGAGCTTTATATTTCCTTTTTAATTTAAAGTCTTGAAGAGTGTGAAGAGATTCATTTGCAACGAAATTAATATTGCCTCCTGAGCCTCCATCTCCACCATCTGGACCGCCTCTAGGAATAAATTTTTCTCTACGAAAACTTAGACATCCGTTGCCACCGTCTCCTGAAGAAATTTCGATTATTGCTTCATCGATGAAGCGCATGATATTAAGAAATAGTTTCTATATTGACAAACTGTTTTAGGATTTTACCTTTCTTGTTAAAAAAGACTTTTCCATTAGTTTTAGCAAATAAAGTATGGTCTTTACCTATACCAACATTTTCACCAGGATGGAATTTGGTACCTCTTTGCCTAACAAGAATTTCTCCAGCTGAAACTGATTGGCCGCCATATCTTTTCACGCCAAGTCTCTTAGACTGAGAGTCTCTTCCGTTTCTTGAGCTACCGCCTGCTTTTTTATGAGCCATAATTTATTGATTCAATTTTTACTTTAGTAAGGTTTTGTCTATGACCTTGTTTTTTTCTGTAATCTTTTCTTCTTTTCATTTTTATAACTGTAATCTTTTTTGATTTTAAGTGATTAACTACTTTACCTGTAACAATTGCTCCTTCTAATAAAGGTTGTCCAACCTCAAGCTTTCCATCTTTATTGACAGCAAGAACTTCAGAAAATTCAACATTTTTACCTTCTTCAACAGAAATTTTTTCCAAAAGAATCTCCTCTCCTTCGGATACTTTATGCTGTTTTCCACCGCTTTTTATTACTGCGTACATTGTTATAAATTACAAAATAGAAACGAATAGTATAGGATAAAGTCTTTCCTCGCAATCTTTAAGAAAAGTGGAATAATAACTAGAATATGGATTTTCAAAATAAAAATAACTTCTCAAAAGAAGACCTTGTTAAATGTTCAGACGGTAAACTATTTGGTCCTAAAAATGGAAGATTGCCAAATAATGAAATGCTTATGATGGATAGAATTATTGAGATAAATGATTCTGGAGGAGAATATGAAAAAGGTAAAATACATGGGGAGCTAGATATAAGACCCGATCTTTGGTTTTTTGATTGTCACTTTTCATCAGATCCTGTTATGCCTGGCTGCTTGGGCTTGGATGCAATGTGGCAGTTATTGGGGTTCTATCTTTTATGGGAAGGAAATGATGGAATTGGAAGAGCTTTAGGTTCCGGACAAGTAAAATTTTATGGTCAAGTGTTACCAAAGGCTAAACTTGTTGAATATAAAATTAGTATTAAAAAAATAAGAAAACAAAAGCTTGTAATAGGATTTGCTGATGGGTTAATGCTTGTTGATGGAAAAGAAATTTATTCTGCCAAGGACTTAAGAGTAGGATTATTCGAAGATCCACAAAACTTTTAATGCGATGAAAATTAAAAGAGCTGTCGTAACTGGAATGGGGTCTATATCTTGCATAGGAAATACTTTGGAAGATATATCTAATTCTCTTAAAAGTGGAAAATCAGGTATTTCAATTAATGAAGAATATGAAAACTTAGGTTTTAGAAGCAAAGTTTCAGGTTCAGTAAATATAAGCCTTAAAGAAAAAATAGATAGGAAATTGTTTAGATTTATGGGGGAAGCAGCTGCTTATTCCTATCTTAGCGCAACAGACGCGATAAAAGACGCAAGTTTACCAGAGGAGATATTTAATTCTGACAGGGTTGGGGTAATAGCTGGTTCTGGAGGTGCATCTTCAAGAAGTCAGGTAGAGGCTGCAGATATTATCAGGAGTAAAGGAGTTAAAAGAGTTGGTCCTTATAGAGTAACTCAAACAATGGGAAGTACTGTTTCAGCCTGTCTTGCTACTTCTTTAAAAATAAAGGGTATAAACTTTTCAATATCTTCTGCTTGTTCGACAAGTGCGCATTGTATTGGGTCAGCTTGGGAACAAATCCAGCTCGGAAATCAAGATGTAGTGATTGCTGGCGGTGCAGAAGATGAACACTGGACTCAGTCTGGATTATTTGATGCTATGGGTGCCCTGTCTGCCAACTTTAATGACGTACCTTCCGAAGCATCTAGGCCTTTTGATCAAAGTAGAGATGGATTTGTTATTTCTGGAGGTGGAGGAATAATAATCGTTGAAGAGCTAGAACACGCTCTTAAAAGAAAAGCAAAAATTTATGCTGAAATTAAAGGCTACGCAGCTACTTCAGATGGAGATGATATGGTTGCTCCTTCAGGTGAAGGTGCTAGAAACTGTATGAAAAAAGCCTTACAAATGAGTGGAATAAGCAAAATAGATTATTTAAATGCTCATGGAACTTCAACTCCTGCCGGAGATCCTATAGAGCTTGAAGCTATAAAAGCTGTCTTTAAAAATGATATTCCTATTGTAAGCTCAACTAAATCTTTAACAGGCCACACTCTTGGAGCGGCTGGAGTACAGGAATGTATTTATAGTATTTTAATGATGAACGAGAGTTTCATTGCAGGAAATAAAAATCTTTCTAATCCAATACCAGAAGCAAGTGAAATAAATATCCCTCCTACTAAAATCGATAAAGATTTTGATTCCTTTATAACAAATAGTTTCGGTTTTGGAGGCACCAACGCAAGTTTAGTTCTTGCTAAATATAATGATTAAAAAGGAATATCTTCGTCATCCCAAGGAACCTTTTCTTCTTCTGAAATTTGAGATGATTGATTTGCAACATCATTGTCCTGAGTTTGTTGATTCATGTCTCCTCTAGAGCTTAGCATTTGCATTTCTCTGGCAACAATTTCAGTTCTGAATTTTTTTTCACCAGTGTTTTTATCTTCCCAGCTATTAGTTCTTAATTGGCCTTCAACATAAACTTTTGAACCTTTTTTCAAGTATTGCTCAACAATTTCAGCAAGTCTGTTAAAGAAAACTATCCTATGCCATTCGGTTTGTTCTACAAGCTCTCCAGAATTTTTATCTTTCCAACTATTAGAAGTTGCAATAGAAACGTTAGCAATAGGAACTCCTCCAGCTGTATATCTAACTTCAGGATCTTGGCCTAAATTTCCAAGTAATATAACCTTATTTATTCCACTTTGAGCCATAATTGTTTTCTGATAAGTTAGTCTATTAGTCTAATCTAAATTAAAAATTAAACAAATGAAATTTATCCGCGTTAAAGGCGCTAAACAACACAATCTAAAAAATATAGACATAGATATACCTCGAGATAAATTAACTGTGATTACTGGATTATCTGGCTCAGGAAAATCTTCTTTAGCATTTGATACTCTTTATGCAGAAGGTCAGAGAAGATATGTAGAATCGCTTTCAGCTTATGCAAGACAGTTTCTCTCTGTTATGGATAAACCAGAAGTAGATACTATAGAAGGACTTTCTCCTGCAATTGCGATTGAGCAAAAGTCTACTTCCCACAACCCTAGATCTACAGTTGGGACTGTTACAGAGATCTATGATTATCTTAGGTTGCTTTACTCAAGGTCTGGTTCTGCCAAATGTTTAGAGCATAATATTTCTCTTGAAGGTCAAACAATTGATCAGATTTCTGAAAAAATATTGAAAAAATTTGCTAAAAAAAGAATTCTTATTTTGGCTCCTCTTTTAAAAGAGCAAAAAGGAGAGCATTTGAATCTTTTCAGTGATTTGTTAATGAAAGGATATGTAAGAGTTTCGGTAAATGGGATTATCTATGATTTAAATGATCAAATTAAACTTGAAAAAAATAAAAAACACTCTATTTCAATAGTTGTAGATAGGCTTTCCGTTGTGTCTAATAATAATAGTCGCTTAATTCAGTCCTTAGAAACTTGTATAACAGAGTCAAATGGACTCGTTGAGATTTTAGATATGGATGATGAATCTATAAATGATTCTTACTCTACTAAAATGGCATGTCCTAAATGTGGCTTCAGTATCCAAGAGTTAGAACCAAGATTGTTTTCTTTTAATAGCCCTTCGGGAGCATGTTCATCTTGTGATGGGCTAGGATATAAATCTAAAATAGATTTATCTAAATTAATTCTCAGACCAGAGTTGAGTCTTAACCAAGGAGCAATAAAGGATTGGGATGCTAGTCATACATATCATAATCAATACTTACTAAATAGAGTAAGTAACACTATTGGATTTTCTCTTGATACGCCATTTGAAAACTTAACCGACAAAGAGCAAGAAATTATTCTGTACGGTTCAACTGAAGAAATTAATTTTAGTTATGTTTCAAAAAGGGGTTTTAAAAGAGAAATTTATAAGCCTTTTGAAGGCATTGTTAATAACATCGAAAGAAGACTTAGTGATACAGATTCTAATTTTAGAAGAGATTATTATGCTAAGTTCATGACTAATACGTTTTGTGATGAATGTGAAGGTACAAGACTAAACTTAGAAGCAAGAAGTGTATTTATAAATAATTTTTCTCTTCCTGAAATTGTAAGTATGACAATAGATGATTCTCTAGAATTTTTCAGCAATCTCTCAATTCCTGGTGTTAAAGGTGAAATAGCTCTTAAGATCATTAAAGAAATAAAAGAAAGACTTAATTTCCTTTCAGATGTTGGCTTAAATTACTTAACTCTTTCTAGAAGTGCAGAAACTTTGAGTGGTGGCGAAGCACAGAGAATAAGACTCGCATCACAAATAGGTGCTGGTTTAGTTGGAGTTACTTATATTCTAGATGAGCCCTCAATTGGGCTTCACCAAAGAGATAATAAAAAGCTTCTCTCTACACTTAAAAGGCTAAAGGAACTTGGTAATACCGTTATTGTTGTGGAACATGATCAAGAAACTATTGAGGAAGCAGATCATATTATAGATATTGGGCCAAAAGCTGGGGTGCACGGTGGCGAAGTTTGCTTTTCGGGAAATATTAATGATCTGAAAAAGGCAACAAATTCTCTAACTTCAAAATATGTTTTTGGCAAAAAGAAAATTCAAATTAATAAAAAAAATAAGATAGAAGATAAGGGTATGATAAAAATTTCTGGTTGTTCTGGAAATAACTTAAAAAAAGTTAACTTAGAAATTCCCTTAGGAAATATCATTGCAATTACAGGTGTGTCAGGTTCTGGCAAATCAACATTGATTAATCAAACTCTTTATCCTGCCTTATCAAATAAATTAAACAAAAGTTCGTTAAAAACAGAACCTTTTGAAGTGATTGAGGGAATAGACCTTATAGATAAAGTTATAGAAATTAGTCAAAGTCCCATAGGTAGAACTCCTAGATCAAACCCGGTTACTTACACAGGAATTTTTACTCCGATAAGAGAATTATTTGCAGGAACACAAGAAGCAAGGTCTAAAGGATATAAACCCGGAAGATTCAGTTTCAATGTAAAAGGTGGAAGATGTGAAGCCTGTGAAGGTGATGGAATGATAAAGGTTGAAATGCATTTTTTACCCGATGTTTATGTTAAATGTGATGTTTGTGATGGTCAAAGATACAATAGTGAAACCCTAACTATTCGATATAAAGGGAAAAATATATCTGAAGTACTTGGTCTTACAGTAGAGCAAGCGACTGTCTTTTTTCAGGCAGTTCCTAAGATTAAAAAAAAATTAGATACTCTGAATGAGGTTGGTTTAGGTTATTTAAGATTAGGTCAGCCAGCTACAACTCTATCTGGGGGAGAAGCACAAAGAGTTAAATTGGCTAAAGAATTATCAAAGACATCTACCGGAAGAACTATTTATTTACTTGATGAGCCCACTACTGGTTTGCATTTTCATGATGTTCAGTTGCTTATGGACGTTTTACATAAATTAAATTCTCAAGGAAACACCATTGTAGTGATAGAACATAATTTAGATGTTATTAAAAATTCTGACTGGATAATTGATATCGGGCCTGAAGGAGGTAATGGTGGAGGGGAAATAGTAGCTGCAGGAATCCTGGATAAAGTATCTAAGGTCAAAAAATCCTACACAGGAAAATTTCTCAAGTAATATATTAAGCTGTTTTCTTTTCTTCGCTAGAATCTTCTTCGACAGTTCTATCAACTAATTCGATGAAAGCTATGGGCGCAGAATCGCCTTTACGATATCCAATTTTAATAATTCTAGAATAGCCGCCTGGCCTATCCTTGAACCTCGGACCTAGATTGGTAAAAAGCTTTGCAACGGCAGACTTATTTCTAATTCTAGAGAAAGCCAGCCTTCTATTGCTAACAGAGTCTTCTTTAGCAAGAGTAATTAAGGGTTCTACAAAAGTTCTAAGCTCTTTTGCTTTGGGTAAGGTAGTTTTTATTCCTTCGTGCTCAATGAAAGATATCGCTAGGGATTTGAATAGAGCTTTTCTTCTAGCGCTATTTCTTCCAAAGGTTCTTCCTTTTCTTAAGTTACTCATCAGCTTTCTATATTAGAAGGGGGCCAGTTATCAAGTTCTAACCCTAAAGATAATCCTCTAGCAGCTAAAACATCTTTAATTTCATTGAGAGATTTTCTCCCTAGATTTGGTGTTTTAAGCAAATCAGATTCTTTTCTGCTCACAAGATCACCAATATAGTAAATTTTCTCAACCTTTAAACAATTTGCCGATCTAACAGTAAGCTCAAGCTCATCAACTGGACGAAGCATAATAGGATCTACCGGGGGTATCTCTTCTTCCTCTTCTTCCTCTGTTTCAAAGCCCAGTTCAGCAAAAGCAATTAGTTGTCTTTGTAAAATAGTAGCAGCAAGTCTTAGGATTTCTTCTGGATCAATTGTTCCATTAGTATGAACATCTAAAATAAGCTTATCTAAGTCAGTTCTATTTTCAACTCGAGTATTTTCAACTTGATAAGAGACTCTTTC
The DNA here is from genome assembly GCA_003331625.1 of Gammaproteobacteria bacterium. Taxonomy (GTDB): domain Bacteria; phylum Pseudomonadota; class Gammaproteobacteria; order Magnimaribacterales; family AG-339-G14; genus MEDG-81. The sequence goes on from QOPF01000001.1 coordinate 130,256, forward strand.
AATGGGTGAGAAAGAAGCATCTAATCTAAGTAAACCAACTTCCTTATTTTCTCCTTCTTCTGTCGCAGAGATGATTACCGGCTCATAGCCTCTTCCTTTTTGAACTTTCAAAGTCATTTTAATACTTCCATTATCAGCTAAAGTAGCAATTTGATGATTTGGATTAATTATCTCTACTCCAGCAGGTAACTCAAAATCTCCAGCGGTTAATTTTCCCGCTCCAGTTTTTTCAACAGATAGTTCAGCCTCTTCTACATCCATCATTCTTACAGCGATGCCCTTTAGATTTAAAAGAATATTTATTACATCTTCTGATACACCGTCAATTGTTGAAAACTCGTGTAACACTCCATCTATTTTTGCTTCGATGGCGCAAGAACCTGGAATAGAAGATAAAATTATTCTTCTAAGAGCATTGCCTAAAGTATGCCCAAAACCCCTCTCTAAGGGCTCTAGTATTATTTTAGAATGATTTTCATTAACCTCTTCCACGATAATTTCTTTAGGAGTTAAAAAATCCTTAATAATGTCAAAATTGTCTGTCATAAGTTCCTCAAATATTAATAATTGTTTACCTTGAATAAAGCTCTACTATGTAGTTTTCATTTATCTCGCTACTAAGTAAATCTCTCGTCGGTAAATTTTTAAGAATTCCAGTAAATTTAGCTCTATCTACCGAAACCCATTCACATTCTTCTCTTTGATCGCTTAAAGACAAAGCTTGTGTAATTCTTTTTTGTGATTGAGATTTTTCTACAATCGAAATTTCATCACCTTCATTGACTTGAAAAGACGGGATGTTTGTTAGTTTTCCGTTTACTGCTATTGATTTATGACTTACTAATTGTCTTGCTTCAGCTCTTGTTGAGGCGAAGCCAAATCTATAAACAACATTATCAAGCCTTGATTCTAAGAATAAAAGTAAGTTTGTACCAGTTTCTCCTTTTTGACGAGCTGCTCTTTTATAGTAGTTTCTGAACTGTTTTTCTAGAACTCCGTATATTCTTTTTACTTTTTGCTTCTCTCTCAATTGCATCCCGTAGTCGGAAAGTCTGCTTCTTCTTAACCCTTGTGCACCAGGAGGATTTTCTGATCTTGCTTTTGATTCGTAAGATCTATATCCACTTTTAAGCTGCAGATCTGTTCCTTCTCTTCTAGAAAGCTTTATTTTAGGTCCGGTATATCTAGCCATAATTAAACTCTTCTCTTTTTAGGTGGTCGGCATCCATTATGAGGAATAGGAGTAACATCTGATATTTTTGTTATTTTTAAACCGCACCCATTTAAAGCTCTAACGGCTGACTCTCTTCCAGAGCCTGGACCAGAAACTTCAACTTCTACTTCAGCAAGGCCAAGATTCTTTGCCTGCTCTCCTGCCTTGGATGCTGCTATTTGAGCGGCGAAAGGAGTACTTTTTCTTGAGCCTTTAAATCCATTAGCTCCAGAACTTGACCAAGCAATAGTATTGCCTTTCTTGTCAGTTATATTGATAATCGTATTATTGAAGGTAGCTAGTATGTGAGCAACTCCCTCGCTAGCAACAGATTTTGTTTTTTTAGTTTTTTTTATATTTTCTTTAGCCATTTTATCTTCTAATTGGTTTCCTAGGTCCTTTTCTAGTTCGAGCATTTGTTTTTGTTCTTTGTCCTCTAACAGGCAATCTTTTTCGATGTCTGATTCCTCTTAGCGTTCCTAAGTCCATAAGTCTTTTAATATTTGTACTTATCTCTCTTCTTAAATCACCTTCAACAAGAAAATTACCTACTTCTTTTCTTAGTTTTTCAAGGTCTTCGTCATTCAAAGAAGAAATTTTTGTATCAAATTTTATACCTGTGGAATCGCAAATTTTTAATGCGGTTGTTTTTCCTATTCCAAAAATATGGGTTAAGGAAACCCAAGCTTGTTTTTTGTCAGGAATATTTACTCCAGCTACCCTTGCCATTATCCTTGCCTCTGTTTGTGTTTAGGATCAGTATTACAAATAACGTAAACAGTGCCTCTTCTTTTTACAAGCTTGCAATCTTTACAAATTTTCTTAACTGATGCTCTTACTTTCATTATTATCTTTTAAACCCTTTTAAATTTGCTTTCTTCATCAAGGATTGATATTGACTTGATAAAAGGTGTGATTGTACCTGAGCCATGAAGTCCATTACCACTACAACTGCAATTAATAGTGAAGTTCCTCCTAGATAAAAAGGGACATTTGCAGAAACAATTAAAAATTGAGGTAACAAGCAAATCATTATCATATAAATTGAACCCCAAACAGTTAATCGTGACATTACATTGTCTATATATTCTTCTGTATGTCCTCCTGGTCTAATGCCAGGTAAAAATCCTCCAGACCTTTTAAGATTGTCAGATATATCTTTAGCTGGAAATTGAATAGCAGTATAGAAAAAGCAAAAATAAGCAATTAAAATGGAAAATACAACCACATAAAGCGGTTGTCCAGGACTTAAGGCAAGAGAAACTTCTTGAAGCCACTCCATTCCTTCACTCTGACCAAACCATGAACTTATTGATGCGGGGAAAAGTACAATACTGCTCGCAAAAATTGCAGGAATTACTCCTGACATATTTACTTTCAATGGAACATGAGATGCTTGACCCATAGCCATTTGATTAGGATTTCTTCGGGCGTAATTTACAATCACTCTTCTTTGAGCTCTTTCTACCCAGACAATGAAAGAAATAGCCAAAATAGCCATCAACGCCACTGTCAAAAGTAAAATAAGACTTATTTCCCCTTGTCTAGCTCCTTCAAAAGATTGACCTATTGCTCCAGGAAGTCCAGACACAATACTAGCAAAAATGATTAGAGATATTCCATTCCCAATACCTCTTTCGTTAACTTGCTCGCCAAGCCATACTAAAAACATTGTTCCAGTCACAAAAGATATAACGGCAGTAAAAATAAACATTGTTCCTGGATCAATAGCCATTCCTTGAGAAGAAAGAGCTACTGCGAATCCCATAGATTGAAAGATAGCCAATACTAAGGTTCCCAAACGAACATAATAAGTTCTTTTTCTTCTTCCTTGATCACCTTCTTGCCTGAACATCTTTTTTAGACTTGGTGTAGTAGCCTCCAAAAGGTTCATAACAATTGCTGCCGTAATATAAGGAACTACATTTAAGGCCATAATACTCATCCTTTCGAGCGCTCCACCAGAAAACATGTTGAATAACCCAAGTAGAGTTCCTTGATTTTGATCAAATAAAGAAGATATTTTGACTGGATCTATGCCTGGAATAGGAATGTGAGTTCCAATTCTATAAATAATTAAAGCAAGTAATACGAACCTGAGTCTTGACCAAAGTTCTTTCAAACCGTCTGATTTTGGACTTATAGAAGCCATTAAATTATCTCTCCTCCAGCTTTTTGAACTTCTTCAACTGCAGATTTTGATAGTTTAAAGCCTTTTAATTTGAGGGATTTTGTTAACTCGCCAGAATTAATTACTTTTACATCTTTGATAATTTTTGAAACAAGTTTATGTCTTTTTAAAACATCTACATCTATAACTTCTTCAGTTAATTTATTAAGATCTCCTAATTTAACATGAGTTTTATATCTAGCAGCTTTTGAAGTAAATCCAAATTTAGGAAGTCTTTGCTGAATTGGCATTTGACCTCCTTCAAAACCTGGACGAACTTTACCTCCAGATCTTGCTTTTTGACCTTTATGTCCTTTACCAGATGTTTTGCCTAATCCTGATCCAGCACCTCTTCCAACTCTTTTTGTTGCTTTATTATTTATTCTAGGATTTAGTTTATTTAATTTCATTTTTCTTCAATTATTTCTATTAAATGCTTACATTTATTTATCATTCCAAGGTTTTCAGCGGTGTTTTTAACTTCAACTACATGATTAATCTTTTTCAAACCTAATCCCTTAACAGAAAGACGTTGGTTTCTCTTGGATCCAACTAAGCTTTTAATTTGTTTAATCAATATTATGTTTTCTTCAGTCATTGTTATTTAGACCTTCTTAAAGCAACTTTTTCTGGAGATTCTATTTCTGATAATCCTTTAAAGGTTGCCCTTACAACATTAATTTGGTTTGTTGAGCCATATGATTTTGCCAAAACGTCTTTTACACCAGCAAGTTCTAAAACAGCTCTCATAGCGCCGCCTGCAATAATACCGGTTCCAGGTGTTGCGGGCTGCATATATACAATCGCTGAACCGTGTCTAGCTTTAACAGCATAGTGAATAGTTGAGCCATTTAGATCAATGGTCACCATATTTCTTCTTGCGCTCTCTAAGGCTTTTTGGATTGCAATAGGTACTTCTCTTGCTTTACCCCTTCCAAATCCAACTTTACCTTTACCATCACCAACAACCGTTAAAGCGGTGAAGCCGAATAGTCTTCCCCCTTTTACAACTTTAGCTACCCTATTTACACCAACTAATTTTTCTTCTAAAACTTCTGTTGTTTGTTCAAAATTTTCTTGCATATTTCTCTCTAAAATTCTAATCCTTTTGACCTGGCGCCATCTGCTAAAGATTTAACTCTTCCATGGTATTTGTAACCTGATCTATCAAAAGTAACCTTTTTAATTCCTTTATCTATTGCTCTCTTTGCAATTAATTCTCCAACTTTTTCAGCGGCTTGAACATTACCGCCGCCAGATAGTTCTGCTTCTTTATCTAAAGAAGAGGCTTGAGCAAGAATCTCACTTCCGTCGACAGAAAACACCTGAGCATAGATATGTTTTGAAGATCTAAAAATAGCAAGTCTATTTACTTTTAATTCCTTAGAAAGAATCCTTAATTTTTTTGCTCTTCTAGTTCTAGCTTGAATTTTTTTCATGTTATGCGGTTTTCTTAGATTCTTTTCTTTTAATATTTTCGTCAGAATATTTAACTCCTTTACCTTTATAGGGCTCAGGAGGTCTAAATGACCTAATTTCTGAAGCAACATCTCCTAAAAGTTGCTTATTTATTGAGCTAAGTACAAGCTCAGTATTTGTAGGTGCTTCAGCTGTAATTCCCTCCGGAAGGTCATAATTTACAGGGTGAGAATACCCTAAAGAAAGTTCAAGCTTTGAGCCTGATACTTTAACTCTGTAACCTACGCCATTAATCTCCAATTTCTTTTCAAATCCTTGTGATACTCCTTCAATCATATTTATTGCTAAAGATCTCATTGTGCTCGTCATAGAGATAGAAATTTTATTCTCCAGTTCAGTAGGATTAAAAAGTAAAGATTCTTCTTCAATTGAGACTTTTACTAAATTATGGACTTTAATATTTAATTCCCCTTTTTTTCCCACGATAGTTAAGTTATCTCCTGTCAGTGAGGCTTTTACGCCATCAGGCAAAAGTAACTTTCTATTTATATTTCTAGCCATTCTTAAAACACCGTACAAATTAATTCACCGCCAAGTTTTTCTTTCTTTGCTTGATCGCTTGATATGATGCCCTTGCTTGTGGTCATTATCGCGGTACCTAGTCCTCCTTTGACGAGCGGTATTTGGTCAAAGGAAAAATATTTTCTAAGTCCTGGTTTACTTGCTCTATTAAATTCTTTGATAACTGGTGCGTCTTCAAAATATTTTAAGATTACTTTAATTTCTTCTTTTGGTTTTTCTCCGATCACTTCTACCTGTTTTATATATCCTTTAGATTCCAAGACTTTACAAATACCAAGTTTGATTTTAGATGAGTTAAAAAGTACTTCTTTATGGCCTCTTGATTGGGCATTTTTAACCCTAGAAATCATATCTGAAATTGGATCTTGCATACTCATAATTATTTACCAGCTTGACTTAACTAATCCAGGTACATCACCGTTCATAGCAAGTTCTCTTAATTTATTTCTTGAAAGACCAAACTTTCTATATACAGCATGCGGTCTTCCAGTTATTTGACATCTTCTTTGAAGGCGAATGGGACTAGCGTCTCTAGGAAGTTTCTGAAGTTTCTCTCTAGCTAAATATTTTTCTTCATCTGAGCTAGATGAATCGGAAATTATTTTTTTAAGAACTGCTCTTTTAGACGCAAATCTTTCGACAGTTTTTTGTCTTTTTATTTCTCTAGCTATCATTGATTTTTTGGCCATTTTTACCTCAACTTATAAAAGGAAAATTTAATTCTTTTAAGAGCAATAAGCCTTCTTCGTCGTTATGCGCCGAAGTAGTTATGCTTATATCTAAACCTCTAATTTTTTGAACTTTGTCATAGTCAATTTCTGGAAAAATAATGTGTTCTTTTATTCCAAGGCTATAATTTCCTTGTCCATCAAAAGCTTTAGGACTTAAGCCTCTAAAGTCTCTTTCTCTGGGAATCGCAATACTTATTAGTCTGTCAAGAAATGCAAACATTCGTTCTCCGCGAAGGGTCACTTTACAACCAATAGGATATCCTTCTCTTATTTTAAAACTTGCAACAGATTTTCTTACCAAAGTTTTAACTGGTTGTTGTCCAGAAATTAGTCTTAAATCTTCCATGGCAATATCTATCACTTTTCTATCATTTACAGCATCAGGCCCCAAACCCATATTAAGAGTTACTTTTTTAATTTTAGGAACTGCCATATTTGATTTATACCCTAAGGATTCCTTGAGATTAGGAATTGCTTTTTCTAAGTAAGTTTTTTTAATTATTGAAGTACTCATTTAATTTCTTTTCCATCAGACTTGAAAACTCTTATTTTCTTATCATTTTTTATTTCAATTCTTACTTTGTCTCCCTTTTTAGTTTTTTTGTTGTAAATAGCAACATTAGACAACTCAATAGGTGACTCTTTTTCGATTATCCCTCCTTGAATGTTTAATTGGGGATTTGGTTTTTGATGTTTTTTAACAATTTTTACTCCAGAAACAACACATTTATTCTCTGATAAAAAATTAGATAAAGTCCCAATCTTGCCTTTATCTTTTCCAGATATGACTATTACCTCGTCTCCTGTTTTTAATTTCTTCATTTTTAAATTACCTCAGGAGCTAGTGATATAATCCTCATAAAATCTTTGTTTCTAAGTTCTCTTGAGACAGGTCCAAAAATTCTAGTTCCAATAGGCTGTTTTTGAGTATTGACAAGAACGGCAGCATTATCATCAAATCTAATACTTGAGCCATCTTCTCTTTTTATATCTTTTTTTGTTCTGACTACAACAGCCTCTGCAACTTGTCCCTTTTTAACTCTTCCAGTTGGAATAGCTTCTTTTACAGCAACTTTAATGATGTCTCCTACTCGAGCATATCTTCTTTTTGATCCGCCAAGAACTTTAATGCACATGACTTTTCTAGCTCCACTATTATCAGCAATATCAAGAATAGTTTGAGTTTGAATCATCTTATTCCACTCCCTCAAATACTTTTAAAACCTCAACAAGCTTCCATGATTTTGACTTTGAATAAGGTTTACATTCCTTTATTTTTACTTTGTCGCCAAGATTAGAAATATTTTCTTCATCGTGAAAGCTAATTTTTGAGGATTTTTTTATAATCTTTCCTAAAGTTTTATGTTTTACACTTCGCTGAATAAGAGCAGTTCTAGATTTGTTGCCAGATAAACTTACAACTGCACCAACTAATGTTCTATTTATACTTTCACTCATTTTTCAACTTCCATTCTTATTTTTGTCTTTAATCTAGCAATGTTCTTTCTTATCTCAGATAATTTGTGAGTCTCTTTTAATGACCCTGCAGTATTTTTTAGTTTTAGATCCAAAAACTCCATATTTAACTTTTCTATTTCAGAAATATTCTGAGATGGTTTCTTCTTTGCCATTAAACAGATCTCCTTTGAATAAATTTTGTACCTACAGGAAGTTTTGCTGAGGCTAATGCAAAAGCCTCTCTAGCAACAGTTTCATCGACACCTTCCATTTCATATAAAATTTTTCCAGGCTTTATTGGGCAAACCCAATACTCTACATTACCCTTTCCTTTACCTTGCCTTACTTCTAGAGGTTTTTTGGTGATAGGTTTATCTGGGAAAATTCTTATCCAGATTTTTGCTCCTCTCTTAACATGTCTCGTCATCGCTCTTCTTGCAGCCTCTATTTGTCTTGATGTAATTTGACCTCTTGACGTAGCCTTTAATCCAAAGGCTCCAAAATCAAGTGAATTTCCTTTCTGAGCCAGCCCTCTATTGCGGCCCTTCATTTGTTTTCTATATTTTGTTCTTTTAGGCTGAAACATATTTCTTAACTCTCTGTTTTTTTACTTTTAGTTGAAATTTCTCCCCTAAAGATCCAAACTTTTACTCCTATGATTCCATAAGTTGTTTTTGCCTCTGCTAAACCATAATCAATGTCTGCTCTTAATGTATGAAGAGGAACTCTTCCTTCTTTGTGCCATTCTGATCTAGCAATTTCTGCTCCTCCAAGCCTACCTGCAACTCTTACTTTCACACCTTGTGCTCCCTGGCGCATAGTATTTTGAGCTGATCTTTTGATAACTCTTCTAAACATTGCTCTCTTTTCTAATTGAACAGCGATGTTTGCAGCTACTAATTGTGCATCTAAATCAGGTTTTCTAATTTCCTGAATATTTAGGCTAACGGGAACAGACATTAACTTCGTTAGTTCATTTCTTAAACGATCAATATCCTCACCTTTTTTACCGATAATCATTCCTGGTCTTGAAGTATGAATGGTTACTTTGCCACTCTGAGAAGGTCTTTCGATTTCAATTTTGCTAACAAAAGAATTATCCAATTCTTTTCTTAAAAATTCTCTTACGGCAAAATCATTTAATAATAACTCTTGGTATTTATCTTTTTCTGCATACCATGTTGAGTTATGTTTTCTAGAAATGCCTAGCCTAATGCCTATTGGATTTACTTTTTGACCCATTTAATTTTTTACACTCCCTAAGGTAATATTTACATGACAAGAACGCTTTTGTATCCTATCTGCTCTTCCTCTTGCTCTAGCTTGGATTCTTTTTAAGATAAAGGATTCATCAACGCTAATTTCAGAAACAAAAAGATCATCAATATCTAAACCTTTATTGTTTTCAGCATTAGCTATAGCGGATTCTAATAGTTTGAGAACATTCAAAGCGGAAGATTTTTTACTAAAAGATAAAATATCTATAGCTTCTTCAACTCTTTTGCCTCTTATTTGATCAACAACTAGCCTTACTTTGTAAGGAGATACAGTTAGACGACTCAATTTAGCTCTTACTTCAGTCATATTTAACCTGCTTGTCTGTCTCCAGAGTGCAATTTAAAAGTTCTAGTTGGAACAAATTCTCCTAACTTATGTCCAACCATGTCTTCTTTTACTAAGATTGGAACATGAGCTCTTCCATTATGAACAGCCATAGTTAAGCCAACCATATCAGGAGTAATCATAGATCTTCTTGACCAAGTTTTAATAGGTCTTTTGCTATTTGTTTCAATTGCCTTTTCAACCTTTGTTTCTAAATGATGGTCGACAAAAGGACCTTTTTTTAATGATCTCACCATTACTTTTTCCTTCTTCTTAAAATTAATGAATCAGTTCTTTTATTATTTCTTGTTCTATAACCTTTAGTGGGAACTCCCCATGGAGAAACTGGATGTCTTCCTCCAGATGTTTTACCTTCTCCACCTCCGTGAGGATGATCTATAGGATTCATTGCAACTCCTCTTACAGTCGGTCTAATTCCTAACCATCTTTTTGCACCAGCTTTTCCGAAAGACCTTAGAGAATGCTCCTGATTAGAAACCTCTCCTATAGTTGCTTTGCAATCAATTAGTACTTTTCTAACTTCTCCACTTTTTAATCTCAGGGAGGCATATTGACCTTCCTTAGCGATAAATTGAACATATGTTCCTGCACTTCTAGCCAATTGCGCCCCTTTGAGAGGTTTCAATTCAATACAATGTAAAACAGTTCCTACTGGTATATCTTTTAATTTCAAAGTATTTCCTGTGCTAACAGTAGCTTTTTCTCCTGATAACACTTCATCTCCGGGTTTTAGACCTTTAGGAGAAATTATGTATCTTCTTTCTCCGTCTGCGTATAGGAGTAAGGCAATAAAGGCGGATCTGTTAGGATCATATTCTATTCTTTCAACTTTGGCAGGGATGTTATCCTTATTTCTTTTAAAATCAATTATCCTATAGTGTTGTTTGTGTCCTCCTCCAATATGTCTAGTAGTAATTCTTCCGGCATTGTTTCTTCCACCAGTTTTATTTTTTTTAACTGTTAAGGAGGATAGAGGTCTTCCTTTATGAATATCTCTATCAATCTGAAGACTTCTAAATCTTCTTCCTGGTGATGTTGGTTTTGCTTTAACTACTGTCATTTTATTCCTGAGCTATTTCAATTCTGTCTTCGGACTTGAGAGAAACATAAGCTTTTTTCCAGTCGGATTTTTTTCTTATTTTTCCCTTTAGATTCATCATTCTTTTTGTTTTACCTTTTACATTTAAGATGTTTACTTTGATTACGTTGACATCAAATTTTTGTTCTATTGCTTTTTTAACTTGATTTTTCGTAGCAGAAGTATTTACTTTAAAGACATATGTGTTTGCATTTTGACCTACAAGAGAAGCTTTCTCTGAAATGAGAGCTGATTCAATAATTTTGTTAGGTATGATTGTGCTCATGACAGTTCCTTTTCAATTAGGTTTATACAACTCTCGGAAATTACTATCGAATTAAACCTTAAAAGATTTACAGGGTTTAAGGACTTAAAATTTGTGACGTTTATGTTTGGAATATTTCTCGATGCAAGATTTAGATTTTCTGAAACTTCATCAACAATAAACAGGCCCTCGTTTAAATCATTTTTATTTAAAAAATCTATGAAATCTTTTGTTTTTGGATTTTCAATATTTATTTGATCTGCTAAAAAAATTCTATTCTCTTTGGCCAGTGAAGATAGGATAGATCTCATGCCGGACTTGTACATTTTTTTATTTATTTTTTTTGGTTTGGAAGTATCGCTCATAGCCGGAAAAACAACTCCGCCTCCTCTCCAAATGGGACTTCTAGATGTACCAGCTCTTGCCCTTCCGGTTCCTTTTTGACGCCATGGTTTTTTTCCTCCACCTCTTACGGCTGATCTATTTTTTTGCGCTTTAGTACCAGGATGACTATTTTCTATATATATTTTTACTAGTTGGGCAACTAGGTCATTGTTTACTTCTTCACCAAAGATCTTTTCGGAAACTTCTGCCTCATTTGCTTTTGATGTTTTTATAAAAGGAAGTTTCATTTTAACTTTTTATTGCTGGTTGGATTGTTATTTCAGAGCCATTAGGTCCAGGTACGGCGCCTTTAATGAGAATAAAGTTATTTTCTTTATCTATTTTTTGAACTGTAAGATTTTGAGTTGTTTGTTGAACGTGTCCCATATGCCCGGACATTTTTTTTCCTTTCCATACTCTGCCAGGTGTTTGACATTGACCAATAGATCCTGGTTTTCTATGGGCTAAAGAATTTCCATGTGTTGCATCTTGCGTTGCAAAGTTCCACCTTTTAACAGTACCAGCAAACCCTTTACCCTTTGTTGTGCCAATCACGTCGACTAGTTGTCCTTCTTCAAATAACTCGACGTTTAATTCCGAACCAACGTCTAGGCCTTCAAGTTCGCTATCTTTAACAGTGAATTCTTTAGTAAGTTTTTTAAAGGAAATGTTATTTTTCTTAAAATGCCCTATTAAAGCTTTATTCTGTTTTTTTTCTGATTTATCTATAGCTGAGACTTGTATAGCTTGATAACCATCTTTTTTCATTAATTTTATTTGAGAGATAATATTAGAATGTACTTTTAATATGGTTACTGGAATAGACTTACCTTCATCATTAAAGAGCCTACTCATTCCTTCTTTTCTGACAATTAATCCAATCATTTTTTTAACTCAGTTCATCCAAAGATATTTGAACGTCAACTCCTGCTGATAAATCTAATTTCATTAAAGCGTCAACGGTTTTTTCTGAAGGTTTTATAATGTCCATGATTCTTTTATAAGTTCTTATTTCATATTGATCACGGGCATCTTTGTCTTTATGGGGAGAAATTAAAATTGTTGTTTGCCTTCTTTTTACAGGCATTGGTATGGGGCCCTTTACAACAGCTCCAGTCCTTTTGACGGTCTCAACTATCTCTTTGGCGGATTTGTCTATTAACTTATTATCAAAAGCTTTTAGACGAATTCTTATGTTTTGGCTTTGCAAAGCTTACCTCTATTTTAAACAACAAATTTTAAAGAACATTCCGAAATAATTCGGTTTTTTTACATACATAAATATGCAAAAGAGCGGCAATTCTATGCTTGCCCTTTGAGACTGTCAATAAGAAATTAACCTTTGTTTATAAGTGATTCTGCAACATTTGATGGTACTTCCGAATACTTCAAAGGTTCCATAGTAAAAGTCGCTCTTCCTTGTGTTGCAGATCTCAAATCAGTTGCATAACCAAACATTTCAGCAAGGGGGACTTCTCCATCTAAAACCTTTCCAGCATGAATATCATTCATACCTTGGACAATACCTCTTCGCCTATTTAAATCTCCAACAACATCTCCCATATACTCTTCTGGTGTGACTACCTCAAGCTTCATTATTGGCTCTAAAATTACTGGACTTGCTTTTAAGGCTCCACTCTTTAAGGCCATAGAAGATGCAACCTTAAAAGCAATCTCGCTTGAATCTACATCATGAAATGACCCATCGTAAACAGTTACCTTTACATCTATGAGAGGAAAGCCACCTAAAATACCTGACTGCATTTGCTCAAAAGCTCCTTTTTCCACCGCAGGAATAAACTCTCTTGGAATAGTTCCTCCAACGATTTTATTGATAAAAGAAAAAACTTGGTTTTCATCTTCTTTTTCTGCATCTTCTAAAGGTTCAATTTTTAGCCACACATGGCCGTATTGCCCTTTTCCTCCTGATTGCCTAACAAATTTTCCTTCTGATTCCACATCTTTTTTTATTGTCTCTCTATAAGCTACTTGAGGTTTTCCTATATTGGCTTCAACATCGAACTCTCTTTTCATTCTGTCTACGAGTACATCTAAGTGAAGTTCACCCATACCAGATATAATAGTCTGGCCTGATTCTTCATCTGTGTTTACTCTGAAAGAAGGATCTTCCTGGGCGAGTCTTCCTAAAGCTGTTGACATCTTCTCTTGGTCTGTTTTTGTTTTTGGTTCAACAGCTACTGAGATAACTGGCTCAGGAAATGTCATTTTCTCTAAAATAATAGGCTTTTTAAGATCACAAAGTGTATCTCCGGTAGTAACGTCCTTTAATCCAATGACAGCCGCTATATCTCCTGCTCGTACTTCAGAGATTTCACTTCTATTATTTGCATGCATCTGAAGCATTCTGCCTATTCTTTCTTTGGATCTTTTAGCAGGAGAATATACTGCATCTCCTGAATTTAACACTCCAGAGTAAACTCTAACAAAAGTTAATGTTCCTACAAATGGATCTGTTGCTATCTTAAATGCTAGAGCAGAAAAAGGTTCTTCATCACTTGAGCTTCTCTCATCAGTTGTTTCTTCGTCTTCGAGTATTCCTTGAATAGCTTCTACCTCATCTGGAGATGGAAGAAAATCAATGACACAATCAAGCATTGGCTGAACACCTTTATTTTTAAAGGCTGAACCACAGATAGTAGCAACAATCTCATTGCTAATAGTTCTTAAACGTATTCCTTCAATAATTTCTTCTAAAGTAAGATCCCCATTTTCTAGATATTTTTCCATCAATTCTTCATTAGCTTCAGCAACGTTCTCAAGCATAAGTTCTCTATATTTATTAGCCTCTTCAAGATATTCGGTAGGGATTTCTTCTTCTTTATAAGAAGTTCCCATGTCATCTCCATCCCAGTACAGCGCTTTCATTCTCATGAGATCAATAATTCCTTTGAAATCATCTTCAGCGCCAATTGGGAGTTGAATTGGAACGGGGTTGGCTCCAAGTCTATCTTTCATTTGTCCAACTACTTTTAAAAAATCGGCTCCGGCTCGATCCATTTTATTGACGAATGCAATCCTAGGAACTTTGTATCTATTAGCTTGCCTCCAAACAGTTTCAGATTGCGGCTCAACTCCAGAGCTACCGCAGAAAACTACCACGGCACCATCTAATACTCTAAGAGATCTCTCTACTTCGATAGTAAAATCCACGTGACCTGGGGTATCGATTATGTTGACTCTATGTTCACTAAATTGGTTTCTCATACCTTTCCAGAAACAAGTTGTAGCGGCAGAGGTTATAGTAATACCCCTTTCTTGTTCCTGTTCCATCCAATCCATGGTTGCAGCTCCATCATGGACCTCACCAATTTTGTGAGATATTCCTGTATAAAAGAGGACTCTTTCAGTTGTAGTTGTTTTACCAGCATCTACGTGAGCGCAAATACCAATATTTCTATATAAATTCAGAGGAACTTTTCTTGCTGTCATTTTTTAAAATCTAAAGTGTGAAAAAGCCTTATTTGCTTCTGCCATTTTATGAGTATCTTGACGTTTTTTTACAGCTTCGCCTCTTCCATCAGACGCATCAAGAAGCTCACCTGCAAGTTTTGTGGACATGTTTTTCTCTGATCTTTTTTTTGCACTTGCAACAATCCACCTCATTGCTAATGCCAATCTCCTAGAAGTTTTAACTTCTAAAGGAACTTGATAAGTAGCTCCACCAACTCTTCTAGATTTGACTTCAACTTGCGGTCCAACTTTATCTAAAGCTTCTTCGAAAATCTCTAAAGGATCTCTTTTGGACTTAGAAGAAACTTGATCTAAAGCAGAATATATGATTTTTTCAGCAGTACTCTTTTTTCCTCTTTGCATAAGATTGTTAACAAACTTAGCAAGTTTTACGTTTCCATACTTGGGATCTGGAATAACTTCTCTCTTTGGGACTGGGCCTTTTCTTGGCATTATTTTGGCCTCTTAGATCCGTATTTTGATCTTCTTTGTTTTCTATCCTCAACGCCAGTAGTATCGAGAGTTCCTCTAACAGTATGGTAACGAACTCCTGGGAGATCTTTCACTCTTCCACCTCTAATTAAAACAACAGAGTGTTCTTGAAGATTGTGGCCTTCTCCACCGATATAAGATATTACTTCGTATCCAGATGTTAATCTTACTTTGCAGACCTTTCTTAATGCAGAATTAGGTTTTTTGGGTGTTGTCGTATATACCCTTGTACATACTCCTCTTTTTTGAGGAGAGCCAACAAGGGCTGGAACACCACTCTTAGCTTTTTTAACTTTTCTGGGTTTTCTAATTAATTGATTTATTCTAGCCATATTTAAGTGCGCGATTTTAGTTACACATTAGCGTTTGGTCAAACTATTCTTCCTTTGAAGCTTCATTTTCTTCGGCTTCATTATCAGCAATAGCTTCGCTTAACTCAGATTCTATATCTGAAACCATGTCACTTTTTCCTATAGAAGCTCCATAGCCAGTTCCTGCAGGAACAAGTCTTCCTATTACAACGTTTTCTTTTAATCCTCTAAGCCTATCTATTTTTCCTGTTACCGAAGCCTCTGTTAGAACTCTTGTTGTTTCTTGGAAGGAAGCAGCTGATATAAAAGATTCTGTGGCCAAGGAAGCTTTAGTGATTCCTAAAAGAAGGCGTTTAAATGAAGAAGGCACAGCGCCGTCGGAAGAGACTTTTTTATTCTGTTGTAAAACTTCTGAAAGCTCTAATTGGTCGCCAATAATAAAATCAGTATCTCCAGAATTTGTTATCTCAACTTTTCTTAACATTTGTCTCAAAATGCATTCAATGTGTTTATCACTTATTTCTACTCCTTGAAGTCTGTAAACATCTTGGATTTCGTTAACTATATATTCTGTAAGCTCTTCTACTCCCTTAAGGGCCAAAATATCATGAGGGCTCAAAGAGCCTTCGCTTATAACATCTCCCTTTGCTACTGTTTCACCTTCAAATACATTAATACTCCTTGTTTTGAGTATTAGAGTTTCACGAATAATTTCCTCTTTACCTTCTTTTCCTGTAAGAACTAATCTTCTTTTGCCTTTTGTTTCTTTACCCCATGAAACAACACCGCTTATTTCTGCAAGAATAGCCACCTCTTTAGGTTGTCTTGCTTCAAATAGATCAGCCACTCTAGGAAGGCCTCCAGTTATATCTCTTGTTTTTGATGATTCTTTTGGAATTCTTGCAAGAACGTCTCCAATATCTATTTTTTGACCATCACTTACATTTACAAGTGATTTTTGCTCAAGTTTATATTCTGCGGGTCTTTTCCCTCCAGGCAACATAACTTCTTTTCCTTTAGCATCTGTAATCACCACCATGGGATTCATATCTTTTCCAGCCGAGGTCCTTTCTGAAGCATCTAACAACTCTACGCTGGATAAGCCTGTTAATTCATCTGTGACCTCTCTTATGGTGATTCCATTCTCCATATCTTTAAGATTAACCTTTCCTTTAACTTCAGAAATGATCGGATGATTCAAAGGATCCCAGGTTGCCAATAAATCTCCTGATTTTATTTTAGCGCCTTCGTTAACGTTGATTTCAGCTCCATAAGGTACTTTGTACCTTTCTTTTTCCGACTCGTTAGAATCAAAAAGTACTAATTCAGCAGATCTAGAAATACATACTAGTTTTTTAGATTTATTAAGTAGAGAATTTAAATTCCTAAATTTTACAGTTCCATCGTATTTGGCTTGAATCCTGTCTTCTTCTGAAGATCTAGAAGCTGCTCCACCAATATGAAAAGTTCTCATAGTTAATTGAGTACCTGGCTCCCCAATAGATTGAGCTGCGACAATTCCAACAGCTTCTCCAGGGTCAACTAGATTTCCTCTTCCTAGATCCCTTCCATAACATTGTGAACATATTCCAAAACTTGTTTCGCAGGTTATAGGAGACCTTACTTTTGCAATATCAATATTGTTAAGCAGAATTTGTTCCGCTAAGGCTTCATCAATTAGAGTGCCTTTAGATATTTTAAAAGAACCATCCTTTGAAGAAATTGGTTCAGATAAAACTCTTCCTAGAATTCTATCTTTTAGATGCTGAACTACTTCTCCTCCTTCAATGATAGACCTTAGCTCTATACCTTCTTTTGTTCCACAATCGTCTTCTCTTATAACTAAATCTTGGGCAACATCAACTAATCTTCTCGTTAGATAACCGGAATTTGCAGTTTTCAAAGCAGTATCAGCCAAGCCCTTTCTTGCTCCGTGGGTAGATGTGAAATATTGAAGTACTGTAAGGCCTTCTCTAAAATTTGCAGTTATTGGTGTTTCGATAATTGATCCATCTGGTTTAGCCATCAAACCTCTCATTCCTGCTAGTTGCCTTACTTGAGCAGGTGAGCTTCTTGCTCCTGAATCTAGATACATAAATACAGAATTAAAGGATTTTTGATCTACAGTATTTCCTTCTTTATCTTCAACTTTTTCCGTTGAGATTGTGTCCATTAACGAGCTTGCAACTTTTTCATTTGCTCTAGACCAAATATCAATGACTTTATTATATTTTTCACCTTGAGTTACTAGTCCGGATGAATATTGAGACTCAATTTCTTTTACTTCGGATTCAGCGCTGTTGATAATTTCTTCTTTATCAGTTGGTATTTGGCAATCATCGACACAAATAGATGAGCCTGATTTTGTTGAATACTCATAGCCTAAATACATTAGCTTATCTGCAAAGATAACCGTCTCTTTAAGCCCGCTATGTCTATAAGCCATATTTATCAATGAAGATATTGACTTGCTATCTAAAGGTTTATTTATTAATTCAAAATCTAATTCTTTAGGAAGTATGTCTGAAAGGATCGCTCTTCCTATGGTTGTATCAACCAAGTTAACTTCTGAATCTTTGTTTTTTAACCTTACTTTTACTTTAGCTTGTAATTCTACTTTCCCACTATCATATGCTCTGTGAACTTCATTAATATCTGCAAAAATAGATCCCTCTCCTTGAGCTGCAACTTTTTCCCTTGTCATATAATAAATACCTAATACAACATCCTGTGATGGATCTATTATTGGCTTTCCATTTGACGGAGAAAGGATATTATTACTTGCCATCATTAAAGCTCTACACTCAAGCTGAGCTCCAAGGGTTAGAGGAACGTGAACAGCCATTTGGTCGCCATCGAAGTCTGCGTTATAAGCTTTACATACCAAAGGATGAAGCTGAATGGCTTTACCTTCAATCAAAGTTGGCTCAAAAGCTTGTATGCCTAATCTATGAAGTGTGGGTGCTCTATTCAATAAAATCGGATGTTCACGAATCACATCAGCCAAAATATCCCAGACAACCGGTTCTTCTCTTTCAACCATTCTTTTGGCGCCCTTGATAGTTGTTGCTAATTCAAGTTGTTGAAGTTTTCCAAAAACAAAAGGTTTAAATAATTCTAAAGCCATTTTTTTAGGAAGTCCGCATTGATGAAGTTTCAAAGTTGGTCCAACCACAATTACAGAACGACCTGAGTAATCCACTCTTTTCCCTAAAAGATTTTGTCTAAATCTGCCTTGTTTACCCTTAATCATATCAGCTAATGACTTAAGAGGTCTCTTATTAGAACCAGTGATAGCTCTTCCTCTTCTTCCATTATCAAGAAGAGCGTCTACCGATTCTTGAAGCATTCTTTTTTCATTTCGAACGATAATTTCAGGAGCATTAAGTTCGATAAGTCTTTTCAATCTGTTATTTCTATTTATTACTCTTCTGTATAGATCATTAAGGTCAGAAGTTGCAAATCTTCCTCCTTCCAATGGCACAAGAGGTCTTAAATCTGGTGGTAAAACTGGAAGAACATCAAGAATCATCCATTCTGGTTTATTATTTGATGAGGTAAAAGCCTTTAGAATCTTAATTCTTTTAGATAGCTTCTTTTTCTTAGCATCACTATTGGTTGAATCTATTTGTTCTTGAACCTCAGTAATTTCATTATCAAGATTCATTTCTGAAAGAAGAATTTTTACTGACTCTGCTCCCATTCCAGCAGAAAATTCTTCTCCGAACTCTTCTAATTTCTCGAAATATTCTTCTTCATCAAGAATTTGACCCTTCTCCAAATCTGTCATACCAGGATCGGTAACAACAAATGATTCGAAATAAAGAATCCTTTCTACTTCTCTTAAGGTTTTATCTAAGAGAAGTGAAATTCTAGAAGGCAAGGATTTTAAAAACCAAATGTGTGCAACTGGTGCGGCTAATTCTATATGCCCCATTCTTTCTCTTCTTACCTTAGCTAGGGTTACTTCAACCCCACATTTTTCGCAAACAACTCCTCTGTGCTTCATTCTTTTGTATTTACCACAAATACACTCGTAATCTTTTACGGGGCCAAATATTTTTGCACAAAAGAGGCCGTCTCTTTCGGGTTTAAAAGTTCTGTAGTTAATTGTTTCTGGTTTTTTAACCTCTCCGAAAGACCAAGATCTTATCTGTTGGCCAGATGCGAGTCCTGCTTTAATAACATTAAAATCGTTTTTTTCTTCTTGTTTAAAAAGTTTTAATAAATCTTTCATAAAATTAATCTACCTCATCAAAATCAATATCTATTCCTAGAGATCTGACTTCTTTTGTTAAAACGTTATACGACTCTGGGATTCCTGGTTCCATTTCATAGTTACCATCTACGATATTTTTATAGACTTTTGTTCTTCCTGGGACATCATCGGATTTCACAGTCAACATTTCTTGTAGGGTATTTGCTGCTCCATAAGCTTCAAGTGCCCAAACTTCCATTTCACCCAATCGCTGACCACCAAATTGAGCTTTTCCTCCCAATGGTTGTTGTGTGACTAGACTGTAAGAACCGGTAGATCTAGCATGCATTTTGTCTTCTATTAAATGATTTAATTTTAGAATATACATGTATCCAATAGTGACCAGCCTATCAAAAGCATCTCCTGTTCTTCCATCATAAAGTTGAGTTTGACCCGAAGAAGGTAAGCCGGCCAATTCCAACATTTTTTTAATTTCATCTTCTGAGGCACCATCAAAAACAGGTGTTGCCATAGGAACTCCTGATTTGAGATTCTGACATAATTCTTTAAACTCTTTATCTGTGAGTTTTTCTATTTCTTCTTTTTTTCCACTTGATGAATAAACTTTATCAACAAATGATTTAACCTCAGAAATATTTTTAGAATTTTCTACCAGTTGTCCTATTTTTTTACCTAGTTCTTTAGAAGCCCAACCTAAGTGCACTTCTAAAAGTTGGCCTACATTCATTCTAGAAGGAACGCCCAATGGATTTAATACAACGTCTACAGGCTCTCCATTTTCATCATAAGGCATGTCTTCCACTGGCATAATTACTGAAATAACACCTTTGTTACCATGACGGCCAGCTAACTTGTCTCCAGGCTGAATTTTTCTTTTTACTGCTAGGTATACTTTAATAACTTGCTGAACTCCAGGAGGCAAATCATCTCCTGAAATAATTTTTTTCTTTTTAAGGGCAAATCTTTCTTTAAGCATATCTTCATATGACTTAAGGTTGTCTTTAGATTCTTTGATTAAATCGTTTAATTTTTCATCTTGCATTCTCAATTTAAACCATTCAGATGAAGGAAGATCTAAAAGAAACTCTTTGGAAAGAGTATCGCCTTTTGAAATTCCTCTGCCACTAATCACTTTTTTTCCTTCAAGCGAAGACATTAAAGAATTAATAGATGCGTCTGTAACAATATCTAATTCTTGATCTATGTCTTTTTGAATTTCTGCAAGAGATACAGATTCTATTACTTCTGCTCTAGAATTTTTTTCTAAACCCTCTCTAGTGAATACTTGAACATCAATGACTGTCCCATCTTGACCGGCTTTAACTCTTAAAGATGTATCTTTTACATCTGATGCTTTTTCTCCGAATATAGCCCTAAGAAGTTTTTCCTCGGGAGAAAGCTGTGTTTCCCCTTTTGGTGTAACCTTGCCGACAAGAATATCTCCAGCGTTAACTTCGGCTCCAATATAAACAATCCCGCATTCATCTAATTTAGATAAAGCTGATTCTCCTACATTTGGTATATCAGCCGTAATTTCGTCTGGACCTAACTTTGTATCTCTTGAGGTACAAGTTTCCTCAATTATATGAACACTAGTTAATTTATCTTCTTTAACCAATTTATCAGAGATTAAAATAGAGTCTTCAAAGTTATAACCATGCCATGCCATAAAAGCTACTTTAATATTTTGACCTAGCGCAAGCTCCCCAAGATCAATAGATGAACCATCAGCTAAGATGTCTCCTGAAGAAATCTTATCTCCTTCATTTACTATGGGTTTTTGATTTATACAGGTATTTTGATTAGATCTTGTGTATTTGATTAAGTTATAAATATCTACAGCTGAGTCTGTTGCACTTATTTCTTTTAAATTTTTACGGACTACGATTTTTCCTGAATCGACTTTTTCTACTGTTCCAGAGTTTTTTGCTATAATGCAATCCCCCGAATATTGGGCAACAAGCCTTTCCATTCCTGTCCCAACCAAAGGAGCTTCTGTTGATAAAGTAGGAACTGCTTGACGTTGCATGTTGGAACCCATTAAAGCTCTATTCGCATCATCATGTTCCAAAAATGGTATTAATGCTGCAGCAATAGAAACAACCTGTTGAGGCGAAACGTCCATGAGATCAACTCGATCAACAGTCATCAACTCGAATTCATTCCTGTATCTAACAGGAACTAATTCTTCTACAAATTTATTATTTTTATCTAATTTCACAGAGGCTTGAGCAATTACAAACTCTCCTTCTTCAATTGCTGAAACGTATTGAATTTCATCTGTTACTTTTCCATTATCTACTTTTCTGTAAGGGGTTTCGATGAAGCCGAAGTCATTTACCTTTGCATAAACTGATAAAGAATTAATTAATCCTATATTTGGTCCCTCTGGAGTTTCAATTGGGCAAACCCTACCATAATGAGACGGGTGAACATCTCTCACCTCAAATCCAGCCCTTTCTCTTGTCAAACCACCTGGGCCTAAAGCAGAAACCCGCCTTTTGTGCGTCACTTCTGATAGTGGATTGTTCTGATCCATGAATTGAGATAATTGACTCGATCCAAAGAATTCATTGATTGCAGCAGTAATGGGTTTAGCATTTATTAAATCAGCTGGACCAAGCTCTTCAGCTTCTGCTATGTTTAATCTTTCTCTTACGGCTCTTTCTACTCTTAACAAACCTACTCTAACTTGGTTAGCAACCATTTCTCCTACTGACCTTATTCTTCTATTTCCAAGATGATCTATATCATCACAATTTTGTTTTCCATTTCTAATGTCAACTAGGGTCTTTATTACATCCAAAATATCATCATTATCTAGAGTGCCTTTTCCAACCAATTCATCTCTGCCTAGTCGTTTGTTAAATTTCATTCTGCCTACATCTGAAAGGTCATATTTATCAGCATTAAAAAATAAATTTTCAAATAGAAGAGTTGCTGCATCTTTAGTAGGAGGTTCGCCAGGTCTCATCATTCTATAAATCTCGGCTAGAGCCTCTAAAGAATTGGATGTTGTATCTGATCTTAAAGTGTCAGATATATAAGGACCTGATTCAAGTTCGTTGATATATAAAACATTAATTTCTTTTAATTTAAGTTCATTAATTTTTAAAAGAACTTCTTCATCAATTAAGGTGTTGCAAGATATAGCAATTTCCCCGGTAGATGGATCTATTATGTCTTCAGCTATAGTTTGGTTGAAAAGACTTTCCTTAGGAACTTCAAGGGTTTTTATTTTGCTAGATTCTATGAGTCTAATATGTCTCGCAGTTATTCTTTTGCCAGTTTCAATAATGACCCCTTGATTTCCTTTAATATCTGAAGGAGCTATCTTTCCTACCATTCTTCTTGGAATAACCTTTAAAGAATAGCTATTTTTTCCAACGAGATATGTTTCCTGTTCATAGAACTTTTCTAGAATCTCTTGTGAAGTAAAACCTAAGGCTCTGAGAAGAATTGTCGCATAAAGCTTTCTTCTTCTATCAATACGAATAAAAACTAAGTCTTTGTGATCAAATTCAAAATCAAGCCAGGAACCTCTGTAAGGAATGACTCTTGATGAATATAGAAGTTTTCCTGAAGAATGAGTTTTACCTTTATCATGATCAAAAATTAATCCTGGGGATCTGTGTAATTGAGACACAACTACTCTTTCAGTGCCATTTATAACGAAGGTGCCATGCTCCGTCATTAAAGGAACAGTCCCCATATAGACTTCTTCTTCTCTAGCGCTTTTAAGGTTTTCTTCGCCAGTAGTTTTGTCTATAAAGATAATCCTACATCTGATAATCAAAGGCGCTTCGAAAGTCTTACCTCTTGGGAGACATTCTTGTACATCGAATTCTGGTTCTTGTAACTTATAGCCTAAATACTCTATCCTTGCATTTCCAGAAACGCTGTTGATTGGAAAAATAGATTGAAAAACACTTTCCAAACCTTGATTCTTTCTTTTTGAAGCATCAGGAATATTTTGTAAAAAATAATCATAAGAATTTGTTTGGATTTCAAGAATGTCTGGAAGAGACATTGCACTTGAAATTTTTTCAAAACTTTTTCTTATTCTTTTCTTTTCTGCAAACGAGTATGTACTTGCCATATAAATTTATGCCTTTAATTAAATGTTATTTAAGTTCTACTTTAGCGCCAGCTTCTTCTAATTGAGTTTTAGCTTGTTCCGCTTCTTCTTTATTAGCACCTTCTTTAACAGAAGATGGAGCTCCATCAACTATTGCTTTAGCCTCTTTCAAGCCAAGCCCTGTGATAGCTCTTACAGCTTTGATCACATCTATTTTCTTTTCGCCAATATCTGCCAAGAAAATTTCGAACTCGCTTTGCTCTTCTGCGGCCTCGCTAGCTTCTCCAGAAGGAGCTGCAGCTGCAGCTACAGGTGCTGCGGCAGTGACGCCAAATTTTTCTTCCATAAGTTTTACCAAATCTACAACATCCATAACGCTCATTTCAGATATAGCATCAAGTATTTCTTCTTTAGTAATAGCCATTATTTATCTCCGTTTTGCCTAGATTTTTATGATTTAGTTTGACTCACTGCATTAATTGTTCTCACCAATTGTGAAGGAACCTCATTTAAAGTTCTGGCAAGTTTATTAAGCGGTGCTTGTATTAATCCCAAAAGCATAGAAATAGCTTCTTCCTTAGAAGGAAGAGAGGCTAAAGCTTTGAGCTCTTCTGGATTAATAAAACCTTCACCAATAGAAAGTCCCTTAACTTCAAATGATTCTTCTTTGCTAGCAAAATCTTTGACGAGTTTTGCAGCGCTTTGTAAGTCATTCATTGAAAAAGCTAAAAGTGTAGGTCCGGTTAAAATCTCATTAAGAGAATCGAATTTTGTATTCTCTAATGCTCTTTTAGCTAAAGTATTTTTAATTACTTTAAGCTGCACAGACTGTGACTTAGCTACTTTTCTTAATTGAGTTAAACCGGGAACATTTGTTCCGCGATAATCCACAGCAATTACAGAAAGGGCTTCTTGTGCGATTTTGTTAAGATCCTCTACAAGAACTTTCTTGTTGTCTAAGCGTGACATTTATTTAAACCCTCCTGTGAGCATTTGCTCATAAGAGGAACCTTTTACTCTGAAAGAAAAACTTTCAAGAGCAATCTGCGTAGGAAAAATTAAGTTTAAAGTATTTAAACTCCTACGGTCTAAGACGGCTGTAACGAAGTTACAACAGCTTAAAATTCTTTCACTTTTTTTAAATTTCATTCAATAATTAAAAATTTAGTTGAGCTGTATCAATTTCAAATCCTTTACCCATTGTAGAAGAAAGAGTTACTTTAGAAATATATATGCCCTTAGCTGAAGGGGGCTTTGCCTTTTTAACATCTGATAAAAAAGCTTCTAAATTATCTTTTAATTGTTCTTCTGTATAACCAATCTGTCCAATTCGGGCGTGGATTATACCCTGTTTATCTGATTTATACCTAATTTGTCCTGACTTAGCATTTTTTACGGTATTTAGAATATCTTTGGTTACTGTCTCTGATTTTGGATTAGGCATTAAACCTTTGGGGCCTAAAATTTGCCCTAGTGGGGAAACAATTTTCATAGTGTCTGGAGTTGCGATAACCACATCGAAATCCATACTCCCTGACTTGATTTCATCAGCAAGTTCTTCCATTCCAATTTTATCTGCTCCGGCTTCTTTAGCTTGAGCAGCTTCATCACCTTCTGCAAAAACAGCTACTTTAAAAGATTTACCATTTCCATGAGGAAGGTTGGATGCTCCACGAACATTTTGATCAGATTTTGATGCGTCGATACCTAGATTTATTGATATATCTAATGACTCTTTAAAGTTTTTTGAAGTCTTTTCATTCAATGCGACAAATGCCTCTGAGAGAGTATATTTTTTTGTTTCTTCAGTCATTAAACAACCTCAATTCCCATACTTCTTGCACTTCCTTCTATTATTTTTACCGCCTGATCCATATCGGTTGCATTAAGATCTGACATTTTTGCTTCCGCAATTTCTTCAAGTTGTTTTCTAGAAACTTTTCCTACTTTTTCGGAATTTGGAGTTGCACTACCTTTGGAAAGACCTGCAGCTTTTTTTAACAAAACGCTGGCAGGAGTAGTTTTTACAATAAAATCAAAACTTCTGTCTTCATAAACAGAAATTACAACTGGAACAGGTAAGTTTTTTTCTAAATCATTAGTTTTAGAGTTAAAGGCGTTACAAAAATCCATTAAATTTACACCATGTTGACCTAAAGCTGGGCCAACTGGTGGACTTGGAGAAGCAGCTCCCGCAGGAACTTGTAATTTTATATATGTCATTATTTTTTTCTCAGCCATTTCTCTAACCTCTTTCTATTTGAGAAAAATCTAGCTCAACTGGAGTAGACCTTCCAAATATCATTACTGCAACTTTAACTTTACCTTTTTGATTGTCAGCTTCTTCGACTACCCCGCTAAAATCATTAAATGGTCCATCGATAACCCTAATCATTTCTCCTGGTTCATATAGAGTTCCTTGGGAAGTTTCTTCTATTCCATGTTCCATTTGACTCAGAATTTTTGACGCTTCTGCTTCAGTAATAGATTTAGGATTATTTTTTGAGCCTCCGATAAAACCAAGAACTCTTGGTGTTTCTTTTACAAGATGCCATGTATCATCATTCATTTCCATCTCTACTAAAATATATCCAGGGAAAAATTTCTTTTCAGTAATTTTTTCTTTCCCACCTTTGAGTTCAACAATCTCGTGGGTTGGAATTTCTATTCTTCCAAAGTGGTCTTCCTTGCCTTCCAATTTTATTTTTTCCAAAAGCTGTTCTTTGGCTTTATTTTCATATCCAGAGTAAGAATTTATTACGTACCATGCTTTAGTCATAAATCAACCTAAAATTAGACTCATTAAAAAAGAAAATAAAGAATCCAAACCCCATAGCAGTAAAGCAGCAATAATTACTACTCCTACTACAATAAGAGTGGTTTGAGTTGTTTCTGTTTTATTAGGCCAAACAACTTTTCTTATTTCCACTGTAGATTGTTTAATGGTTTCAAAAGCAACTGAACCAAATTCAGTGAACCTTAAAATAAATAAACCTGCTGAGAAAAGTAAAATTACTCCAATGACTCTGTATAAAAGACCAAAATCACTATAGTAGGAATTACCCCAAATTGCAGAAGCAATTACTGCCAAACCAACAATCCAAAGACCTTTACTTAAAACCATTTAATACCATATTTAACCAAGCTCAGAAGAACGCGCTCCCTTTCTGGCAGGCCAGGAGGGAATTGAACCCCCAACCTGCGGTTTTGGAGACCGCCGCTCTACCAATTGAGCTACTGGCCTATTGAATAATTTTCGAAACTACTCCAGCACCTACTGTCCTTCCACCCTCTCTGATAGCAAATTTCATACCATCTTCCATGGCTACAGGAGAAATTAGTTCTACTGTTACAGCAATATCATCTCCCGGCATAACCATTTCAACTCCATCAGGAAGAGTGACTTCTCCAGTTACATCGGTTGTTCTTACATAAAACTGAGGTCTATAACCTTTGAAAAAAGGAGTGTGTCTTCCGCCTTCTTCCTTGCTAAGAACATAAACCTGGGCTTCGAATTTAGTATGAGGAGTTATTGATCCAGGAGCAGATAAAACCTGCCCTCTTTCAACATCTTCTCTTTTTGTTCCTCTAAGAAGAACTCCTACATTTTCTCCTGCTCTTCCTTGATCGAGAAGTTTTCTAAACATTTCCACACCTGTACATACTGTTTTTTCAGTATCTTTAATGCCAACGATTTCCATTTCGTCGTTTACGTTTACCATACCTCTTTCAATTCTTCCGGTAACAACAGTTCCTCTTCCTTGAATTGAAAATATATCCTCAATTGGCATAAGAAAAGGTTTGTCTGTTTCTCTAGTAGGTTCTGGAATGTAGGAATCAATTGCTTCAACTAATTTTACAATCGATTGTTTACCATGTTCAGAATCTTCTCCTTCAAGAGCTTTCAAAGCTGAACCGATAATAATAGGTGTATCATCACCCGGAAAATCATATTCATTAAGAAGGTCTCTAACTTCGACTTCTACAAGCTCGATAAGTTCAGCGTCATCAACCTGGTCAGCCTTATTCAAATAAACGACAATATATGGAACACCTACTTGTCTTGCTAAAAGAATATGTTCCCTAGTTTGAGGCATAGGTCCATCAGCACAGTTAACAACTAGAATGGCTCCATCCATCTGCGCTGCTCCAGTAATCATATTTTTAATATAATCAGCGTGACCTGGGCAATCTACATGCGCATAATGCCTAGCTGTTGAATCATATTCCACGTGAGATGTTGCAATTGTTATACCTCTCTCCCTTTCCTCAGGAGCATTATCAATTCCATCAAAGGCTACAGCTTCACCAGTTCCCTGAACTTC
Source organism: Gammaproteobacteria bacterium (assembly GCA_003331625.1). Classification (GTDB taxonomy): domain Bacteria; phylum Pseudomonadota; class Gammaproteobacteria; order Magnimaribacterales; family AG-339-G14; genus MEDG-81. The sequence continues at coordinate 158,075 of QOPF01000001.1, forward strand.
AGCACAAACTTTTGTAAGTGCTGCGGTAAGGGTTGTTTTCCCATGATCTACGTGACCAATCGTACCGACATTCAAATGTGGTTTGGTTCTTTCGAATTTCTCTTTTGCCATTTATTTTTCCTCACTAAAATAAAGTTTTCTAAATTTAAAATGGAGCTCATAACCGGACTTGAACCGGTGACCTCTTCCTTACCAAGGAAGTGCTCTACCAGCTGAGCTATATGAGCATATCCTTAAATAACTATGGAGGCTGAACCAGAAAATTAGAAGACTAAAAATTTTCAACACTCACTACTCCGAACGGCTTTATACTTAAATTTCAGCCTAATTGCAACAATTTCTGGTGGAGGGGGCAGGATTCGAACCTGCGAAGCCGAAGCGGCTGATTTACAGTCAGCTGGGTTTGACCGCTCCCCAACCCCTCCTATAGAGTTGTGTATTCTCTGAGCACATATGGAAGATGTCAAACGAAATAGATTAAAAGAAGAAGAAATACTTAATTTTTTAGCCAAAAAAACAGATATAAAGTGGAATTTGTCTATTTTTGACGAAATTGATTCTACAAATACCCACTTATTAAAACACTCAAAACCTGACGAATACTCTATCTGTTTGGCAGAAGGTCAATTTAAAGGAAGAGGAAGATATCAAAAAAAATGGCAAAGTCCAAAATATAAAAACATATATATGTCTTTAGGTTTTTCCACAGAAAAAATGATAAAAGATTTTACTTCTTTTAGTCTTGTGAGTGCCTTAGCAGTAAATGATTCATTGAAAAATCAAAATGTTAAAACTGAAATAAAATGGCCTAATGATATTTTTTGCAATTCAAAAAAAATTGGTGGAATTTTAGTAGAGACAACAAATAAAAATAAAAAAAATATTATTGTTGTAGGAATAGGATTGAATGTCTTTATGGTAAACAATTCTAATATCGATCAAGAATGGTCTTCACTTTTTTTAGAATATAAAGACAAAAATTTTGACAGAAATAAAATAATTTCAGAAATTTTAATTAATCTTGTTCGAAGTAAAGAGATTTTTGAAAAGAAAGGATTTAGTTTTTATCTTAAAAAATTTAATTCATTAAATTTTTTGAAGGAAAAAAGGATTTATTTAGATAATGATAAAAAGATTGGTATTGCAAAATTAATCAATGCAGACGGAAGTTTAAACGTAGAGTATGAAGATGGGGGGAAAAAAATAAACTCCGGTGAAGTATCTATCAAGATACAAAATTAAGATATAATAATTTTTTTTTGCTGGCGTAGCTCAGTTGGTAGAGCTCCTGATTTGTAATCAGGCGGTCGTTGGTTCAAATCCAATCGCCAGCTCCAATAAAAATTTATTTATATTTTTCTTCATCAAGAATCTGAGCATCTTCAATATCTTTTGATTTAATTTTTGATGCGTCATCTTGATTGGGATTTTTTCTTAAAACCATGAAGAAAAAACCAATCATATAAGGCCAAAAAAATAAAAGAGCTGAAAAAAATATATTCCATTCCCAAATAAAAGTTGCCCCAATAATTCCAAGTATTGGCCCAACAAAAGGCGTAAAAGTTAAAAATAAAGAAATTATGAATAATAGGCCTTCAAAAAAAGTATTGCTTGTCATAAAAATTAATTTCAAGGCATCAGCTACAGCGCTGATCTGAAAAATTGAAATGGCGATATAAAAAAACAGAACTATTAAAATTGGCATTTTCATAAAAATGATAATACTGAAGTATACTTATTATCCAAATTATGAACTTAAAAAATATTATTAAATTGCTTTCTTTAGAAGAAAAAGTTTCCTTATTGTCTGGCTTTGACAACTGGTATACAAAAGATATTAAAAAATTTGGAATACCAAAAATTAAAATGTCAGACGGGCCAAACGGGGTCAGAGGTGATTCTGCTACAAAGCAAACATCAGCTTGTTTCCCAAGTCCAGTGCTACTAGGTGCTACTTGGAATGAAAATTTAATAAAAGAGATAGGCATAGCGACTGCTGAAGAAGCGATTTTTAAAGATGTAGATGTTTTGTTGGCACCAACAATTAATTTACATCGACATCCTCTTGGGGGTAGGCATTTTGAATGTTATTCGGAAGATCCTGTTCTTACATCAAAAATAGCTTGCGCATATGTAGATGGTATTCAAAAAAAAGGTGTTGCTGCTTGTTTGAAACATTTTGCTGGAAACGATACTGAATTTGAAAGACATCTTGTCAGCTCGAATATCGATGAAAAAACTTTAAGAGAGCTTTATTTGTACCCTTTTGAAATGGGTATTAAAAAAGCAAAAGCGATGGTTGTTATGTCAGCTTACAATAAAGTAAACAATATATATTGCAGTTCGCATGAAGAATTAATTAATAAAATTTTAAAAGAAGAATGGAATTTTCAGGGATATGTTGTGAGTGATTGGGGAGCAGCCTTAGAAACAATAGAAAATGCAAATGGAGGTCTTGATCTTGAAATGCCTGGTCCAGCAAAAAATTGGGGTTTAAATTTAATTAGAGCTGTCGAAGATGGAAAGGTTTTAGAAGATGAAATAAATGAAAAAGTAGAAAGGATTTTAAGAGTTGCCAAGTTTACTCAAAGATTTGGTAAAAAAAGAAAGCAAGAAAAAAGCATAAATAAAAAAGATCACAGAATACTAATTAAAAAAACTGCTGTTGAAGGTATGGTGCTTTTAAAGAATGAAGGTGTTTTGCCCTTCAATAAAAAGGCATTGTCTAAAATTACTGTCATAGGTCCTAATGCTAAAAGAGGTCAAATTATCGGAGGAGGAAGTGCTGGGTTAAATCCTCATTATGAAGTTCATGCATTAGATGGAATTAAAAATTTCGTCAACTCAAAAATTAAAATTAACTATGAAAAAGGCTGTCACATTGATAAATATTTGCCTCCTCTTGAAGATAAACTCACAAAGATAAATGGGAAGTCAAAAAAAGGATTTCTAGTTGAGTTTTTTAATGGAAAAAACTTTAAAGGCAAACCACTTGAAACCGAAATTCTCAAAGGAAATAGATTTTGGGCGCTCCAAGGATTTGCTACTCAGTTTTTAGGTGGAGAAAAAAGACCAGAAATTTCTATAAGATTCTCTACCTCTTATACACCATCCATTACTGGTGATTTTGAATTTGAAGTCTTTAGTATTGGTCTTTCTAGACTAAAGGTAAATGGAAAAGTAATTGTTGATAATTGGAAATCTCAAAAAAAAGGTGAAGCTTTTTTTGGTTTTGCATGTGCTCCCAAGAGAAACAAAATTAAGCTTAAGAAAAATAAAAAATACTTTATTGAAGTTGAATATCAATTTGAAGGAAGATTTCCAGCCATTCAATTTGGTTGTAGGCCGCCAGACGCAACAGATCTTATCGAACAGGCTATCAAGAGCGCGAAAGAATCAGATGCGGTTATCCTGGTTGTTGGAACTAATTCTGATTGGGAAACAGAAGGAAATGACAGAAAAACTCTTTCTCTACCAGGAAAGCAAAATGAATTGATTAAAAAAGTTTTGAGTGCAAACAAGAATACTGTAGTTGTGATAAATACTGGTTCGCCCATAAGTATGCCTTGGATAAAATCATCTCAAGCAATTGTTCAATCTTGGTTTCCGGGACAAGAATTCGGAAATGCTCTTGCTGAAATACTTTTTGGAGAAACTAGCCCTAGTGGAAAACTACCTACAACGTATCCAAAAAAATTATCTGATACACCTGCTTTTAAATTTTATCCAGGTAATAATCTCCAAATGAATTACAAAGAAAAACTACTAATGGGTTATAAATGGTATGAGAAAAAAAATATAGAACCACTTTTTTCCTTTGGGCATGGATTAACTTATTCAGAATTCGAACTAAAAAAGATGTCGGTTTCAAAAAATAGATTTGAAGTGAAAATTAGAATGAGCTTAAAAAATATAGGAAAATTTTCGGCTTCAGAAACTGTCCAATGCTACTTAGGTCAAAAAAAAGAGTCAGCTAATCAGCCATTGAAAAAACTCGTAAATTTTAAAAAGATTAATTTAGATGCAAATAAATCAACTACATTTACTTTAAAAATTGATGAAATGGATTTTTCACAATGGGATGTAAAAAAATCAAAATGGAAAGTTATAAAAGGAGATTATGTAATTTATGTAGGAAATTCTTCTAGCGAAATAAGTTTTACAGAAGAAATAAAAATCTAATCAAGTTTTAAAGAATCTTTTGATACCAAAACTCCATTGTCATCGGCGTAGGCCCAACTGCCTGAATCTACTTGTACGCCTCCTATTTTTATAGAAATAGCAACATCTCCTCTATCTTTCTTTTCACTTTTTCTTGGAACTGAACCTAAAGCAAAGATTCCAATATTAAAATTACCCAATTCATTTACGTCTCTTACACAACCATTGATGATGACTGCTTTCCAATTATTTTCTTCAGCTGATTTAGCTATCATGTCTCCCATGAGTGCAACTTGTGTGCTTGCTGAACCATCCACAATAAGAATTTTACCTTTCCCAGGCGTGGATAAGATTTCTTTAACCTTAGAATTATCATCAGGACAGAGAACGGTTTCGATTTGTCCTGAATAAAATCCTTGTTTTCCAAAATTTCTAAATTGAAGATTTATAAATTCCACGTTGGGATATTTATCACTTAAATCAGGTGTACTCATATTTCTCTATTAATATACATTAAAAAATTAAAATTCTTTAAAGGCAATTAACGCAAGTATAATTTTCCTGTGAAAAAAACATTTAAGACAAAAGTTCTTCTTAATAACTCTGGTAAAGGAAAAGTTAAGTTTTTCGAAGAAGAGCTTCTTTCTTTATCAAAAAGAGAAATGTTTAAAGTTTTCCCTGGTGATGAAGTTATCTGTAAAAAAATTCCGGGCGGAAGAGCAAAAATAATAGAAATTCTTAAAAGAAACACCAAAGAACTTACAGGAGTAATAAAAAAAAATAAGGGCAAGACTTTTTTAATTAGTTTGAATAACAGCTTCCATTTAGAAATTCTTTTGGAAGGAAAAAATTTAAGAAATTTTAAAGCCAAAGATATATGTAAAGTTCAAATCATCACACAGCCCTCTCTAAAATATAAACCTAAAGCTAGACCTATAAAGACTTTGCAGTCTGAAAATGTTTTCGAAGAAGCATTTATTGTTGCCACTAGTGGAACTGAGCTTTCTACGGATTGGCAAAGATCGGTTATAAGTGAATGTCAAAAACTTCCTGAAAAAATAACAGATCAGGATGTTAAAAATAGAAAGGATTTGAGACAGCTAAATTTTGTAACCATTGATGGGATAAATGCAAAAGATTTTGATGATGCAATCTATGCTGAAAAAAATTCTAACGGGTATCGACTTTTTGTCGCTATTGCTGACGTATCTGAATATGTTCAGATGAATACAAATCTTGATAAGGAAGCATTTTTTCGAGCAACTTCGGTTTACTTTGATAAAAAAGTTTTACCGATGCTTCCTGAAATTATCTCTAATAAATTATGTTCTTTGAGACCGCTAGAAGATAAATTAGTTATGACCTGTGAAATTAATCTCAACGAGAAAGGTCATATAATTTCATATGATTTTTCACAATCATTAATCAACTCAAAACGAAGATTAACTTATGAAGAGGTAGAAAAATATCTTAAGAAAAATACGAGCAATATCGATGCAGAAGTTCTTTCTAGTATAGATGTTTTAAAAATCATCCATTCTTTAAGAAGAAAAATTAGAAAAGAAAGAAAGGCTATAGATTTTCATCTAAGCGAATATTATCCTGTAGAAGCAAATAATAAAATTGTTAAATTCAAGGAATCAAAACATCTTGAAGCAAATGAAATAGTTGAAGAATGTATGATTTTGGCAAACATATGCGCAGCTAAATTTACTAAAACTTCAAAAGTTCCCATACCATTTCGACACCATGCTAATCCTGACTTGCACGAACTTGAAAAATTAAAAGAATTTCTTAAAACAAGAGGTTTAAGAAAAGGCATGGAAGAGCCTGACCCAAGGAAAAGATTGAATCTTTGGTTGGAAGAAATAGAAAAATCAAAAAAATCGTTTTCCTTAATTTATCAAATTCTCCGAAGTATGAAATTAGCAGTTTATTCTGGTAAGGAAAGCAATCACTTTGCTTTGGGACTTAATGAATATTCTCATTTTACTTCGCCAATAAGAAGATACTCTGATCTCATTACCCATAGAGTAATAAAAAATATATTGGATAAAAAGGAGCCTATTTATTCTGATAATGATATTGAAGACATAGCATCTTTTTGTAGCGAAAAAAATAGAGAGACTGACAAAATTGTAAGACAGTCATCAAAATATTTAAGTTGCAAATGTGCTGAAAATTATATTGGAAAAGTTTTCTCTGCCGAAATTATTTCAGTACTTGAATTTGGCATGTTTATGCATATCAAAGAACTAAATATAGAGGGTTTTTGTCATGTAAAAAATCTAAAAAAATCACCCTACTATATCCACGATGAGTTCAGCCATTCGCTTCGTTCTCCTAATAACAATGATGTGTATTCTCTAGGTGATAGATGTAAAATTAAAATTAAGTCTGTAGACACATCTAGAAAAAGAATAGATTTAAAGCTTGTTTTTTAAAAAATGACTGAACTAAAATCTTCCGATCAGAACTTTATTAAAACTTTAATAACTAATCTTCCTGAAAAGGTAAAAGAATTCGTCCTGCCAGATAAAAAAAATGATAAGAAAACTTCTGATCTAATACATCTAGCAAAACAAAATAATGTAGAAGTTAAATTTAGTTCTTCGAAAAAGTTACACGCCACATACGAACCTGCTCAAGCAAAGGATATTAACTTTTTAGAAAAGTTATTAGACAAAAAAAATAATTCTCTCATTCTAATATTAGATCATGTAATGGATCCGCAAAATCTTGGCTCTATCTTAAGAACATCTTTAGCTGCAGAAGTTGATGCAGTTGTCGTGAGTAAAAATAGAGCCTGTCATTTAACTGATACAGTGAGGAAAGTTTCTAAAGGCGCCTCAGAAATAATACCTTTCGTTATCGTCAATAATATTAAATATCTGACAAAACATTTAAAGAATATTAATTTTAAAATTGTAGGATGCGAGGCTTCAGCTGAAAAAAAATATTATGATTTCGATTATAAAGTTCCGGTGGCAATCATAATGGGTTCCGAAGGATATGGAATTAAGCTAAATTTAAAAAAAGAAATAGATGAAATGCTTAAAATTCCAATGAGTGAGAAAATAGAAAGTCTTAACGTTTCTAATGCTTGTTCTGTTATTCTATTTGAAGCAAATAAACAGAGAAATTAAAATGATGCTTGTCCAAAGAACACTCACAAATCATATAAAAGCCTCAGGTATTGGTGTGCATTCTGGGAGAAAAATCACAATGAACCTCCTGCCGGCTGAAGAAGATCAAGGTGTAATTTTCAAAAGAATCGACTTAGAACCTGCAGTTGAAATCAAGGCTGTAGTTGAAAATGTTGGTCCTACTTCTTTTGCAACTACTCTGATAGACGGCAATGTTGAAATAGCTACTGTGGAACATATGATGTCAGCGTTTGCTGGTCTTGGAATTGACAACGTTACCGTAGAGATAAATGACTGCGAAGTTCCAATAATGGATGGGAGTGCCAGTCCTTTTGTCTTTCTGATTCAATCTGCAGGAATCAAAGAACAATCAAAACCAAAAAAATTTATAAAGATAAAAAAAGAGATCTCAATTACTACTGATAATGGTGCTTATGCAAAACTATCACCTTATGATGGTTTTAAAGTTACACATTCTTTGGTCTATGACGATGAATCAAGAAAAAGTTTATCAAAAACTACTACTGTTGATTTTAATTCAACCACTTATTTAAAAGAAATCTCAAGATCTAGAACTTATGGGTTTATGAATGAGTTGGAAGCATTAAAAAAGAATTCTTTAGCACTTGGAGCAAGTCAAAAAAATGCGATTGCCATTAAAGATAATAAGATTCTTAACGAAGACGGTTTAAGATCTCAGGATGAGTTAGTGAAACATAAGATATTAGACGTAATAGGAGATTTATATCTACTTCAATACAATCTAATTGGAGAATTTGAAGGTTATAAATCAGGTCATACTCAAAATAATTTATTATTGAGGAAGTTAATTGAAGTTCCAGATTCTTGGGAATTGATTTCTTCAGAAGTTGACAATCCAATAATTGATTACATAGAACCAATAATAGATCCCAGTCTCGGTTAAAATGTCTTTCTTATCATTTTTATTTGGAAATAAAGATAAACGAATTTTACGTCAAACAAATGATTTAGTAACTTCAATAAATCTTCTAGAAAAAAAGTTTGAAGAGTTAAACTCTGAAGAATTAAAAAATACTACCCAGAGACTAAAAAACAATCTTGCTGATGGAAAAAAATTAGACGACTTAATTCCTGAGGCTTTTGCTGCAGTGAGAGAATCTAGCAAAAGATATCTAGGCTTGAGACATTATGATTGTCAATTAATTGGAGGCGTAGTCTTAAATAAGGGAATGATTGCTGAAATGGCTACTGGGGAAGGAAAAACTTTAGTCGCTACTTTGCCCTGCTACTTAAATGCTCTTACTGAAAAAAGCGTCATAGTAGTAACCGCTAATGAATATTTAGCAAAAAGAGATGCAGCTTGGATGGAACCAATTTTTCAGGGTTTGGGTATGCAAGTAGGATTTGTTACTCCTGAATTAAATCATATTGAAAAAAAAGAAAACTACGCCAAAGATATTGTTTATGCAACAAACAACGAACTCGGATTTGATTACCTAAGAGACAATATGGTTTTAAGAGAAGAGGATCGTCTTCAGAAAGATCCCTTTTTTGTAGTAGTAGACGAAGTAGATTCAATTTTAATTGATGAAGCAAGAACTCCTTTGATTATTAGCGGAGTAGCTGAGGACAATGGTCCGCTTTATAAAAAACTAAAGCCCGTAGTTAAAAATCTTTTTGAAGAAGAATTCGATCCTGAAAAAGAGGAAATTATAAAAGCTGGAGATTTTACAGTTGATTTGCAATCTAGATCTATTGAAATTACAGAGAATGGCCATGAAAAAATTGAAGAGTTTTTAAGGCAAAACTCTATGCTAGCCGATTCGGTCAGCTTGTATGCAAGCGAAAACTTAAAATTATTGAACATGGTTCAAGCTCTAATAAGAGCAGAAATTCTTTTTGAGAAAAATACAGATTATATTGTACAAAATAGCAAAGTAATTTTAATAGACACTAATTCAGGAAGAGCCATGCCTGGAAGAAGATTGTCAGATGGTGTTCATCAAGCGTTGGAATTAAAAGAAGGTCTAGAAATTCAGGTTGAAAGTCAAACGCTTGCTTCTACAACATTTCAAAATTTTTTTAGAATGTTTGAGAAATTATCTGGAATGACGGGGACCGCTAAAACTGAAGCAAGAGAATTCGATGAAATTTATGAATTAGAAGCTGTTTCAATTCCTACTAATTTACCAATGATAAGAGAAAATAAAAATGACAAAATTTATCTTACCGAGGAAGAGAAAAATGAAGCCATAATTAGTGAAATACAAACTTACTACGAAAGAGGAAATCCTATTTTAGTTGGAACGATTTCCGTTGAAAACTCAGAAATTCTATCTAAACAATTAGAAAGTTTAAATATTCCCCATAGAGTTTTAAATGCAAAACAAAACCAGCAAGAAGCTGAAATTATCTCTCAAGCAGGAAAAATAAAGGCCGTTACAATCGCAACCAATATGGCTGGTCGTGGGACAGATATTGTTTTAGGAGGTTTCCCAGAATCTGAAAAGGCTCGAAAAGAAGTAGTTGAGCTTGGTGGATTACATGTAATTGGTACCGAAAGGCATGAGTCAAGAAGGATTGATAACCAATTAAGAGGAAGATCCGGAAGACAAGGAGATCCTGGGTCTTCTCAGTTTTTTATGTCTCTTGATGATGGCCTTTTAAAGATATTCGCTCCTGAGAGGATGAAAGCATTGATGCAATCTTTTGGAGGAATGGAAAAAGGAGAGTCTATAGAACATAAAATGCTTACCAACTCTATCGAAAGAGCTCAACGAAGAGTAGAAGGAAGAAATTTTGATATGAGAAAAAGAATTCTAGAATTTGATGATGTTTTAAATGAACAAAGGCAAGTGATTTATCAACAAAGAAAGGAAATACTGGAAGATCATGACTTAAATGATTTAATCGCAACTATGCGTGAGGATGTTTTGGTAAAAGCTTTTAATTCTCACATACCGGAATTTGAAATCGAATCAAATTGGAAAGTTGAAGAACTTAAGAATACTCTTCAAGTCGATTTTAATCTTTTGTTTAATCTTGAAGAAGAATTAGATAAGTGTGAATCAAACACGCAAGAAGTTCTGGAATCACTTATCCAGTTTGCTGAGAAAGCCTATTTTAAAAAAAGAGCAAATTTCTCTGAAGTTTATTCTCAATTAGAAAATCAAATCATTCTTCAGGTAATTGATCAAAGTTGGAAAAACCATATCAATCAATTGGATTCACTTAGGCAAAACATCGGTTTTAGAAGTTATGCCGGTAAAGATCCTAGGCTTGAATATAAAAGAGAGGCCTTTGAGATGTTCGAGCAATTGCTGGAAACAATAAAAAAAGAATCAACCAGATTTCTTTGTAGAGTTGAAGTTAAGCCTGAAGATGAAGCAGAAATAAAAAATATGAAAACAAGAGAGGTTTTAGAAAAAACTCAAACTATTCATGATAATTCTCCTTCAGCATTTATTGAAAATTCAGTGTCAAATAAGCAAGATAATAATAACTCAACTCCCGCTGAAGGTAACAGACGCCTTAGAAGGCTCCAAGCTAAAGCAAATAGAAAAAAAAATAAAAGATAATGTTAAGTGACATAAAAATCGGTTGCTCTTCAACTAATACAAAATATGGAAAACGACTGGATACTGCCATTATAGAACTTAATACTAAGGCAAATATATCCGGCTTGTTTACATCAAATAAATTTAAATCTGCTCCGGTCCAAGTTTGTCTAGATCAATTCAAAAAAAAGATGCATGGTAAAAAAATGCTCATTGTTAATGCAGGAAATGCTAATGCAGCTACTGGGGAAAAAGGTGTTGAAGACACAAAAAGATTAATAAATAATATTTCTAACTTATCAGGAATTGAGTTTAATAAAATTCTACCTTTTTCTACCGGCGTTGTTGGAGAGCTTCTAGATATGGAATCACTGGTTCCAGCATTTAAAGATTGTATTAAAAATTTAAGTAAGAATACTTGGTCTGATTTTGCGAAAGCGATAATGACTACTGATACTCACCACAAAATGGTAAAACACGAAGTAAAAATTGGTTCTAAAAAATTTAAGATAATTGGTATAGCTAAGGGAGTTGGAATGATCGAACCTAACATGGCAACTACTTTAAGTTATGTTTTTACAGACTTAAAAATTCCTTCTATAAAATTAAAAAAGCTCCATAAAAAAGCTTGCGATAATAGTTTTAATGTTATTTCAATTGACGGTGACCAATCGCCTAGTGATTCAACTATTTTAGTTGCAACCGGTTCAGTTGATATAGATATAAAAAGATATGAAGAAAAGATAGAAAGAGAACTATTAACTGTATTTAGAAAATTGTCAGAAAAATTAGTTCTAGACGGAGAAGGAGCAACTAAATTAATAAGGATAAACGTCAAAGGACTAAGTTCTTATGATGATTGTAAAAAAGTTGCTCTCAAAATTGCAAATTCTCCTTTGGTTAAAACTGCTGCTTATGGAGAAGATCCTAATTGGGGAAGAATTATTTCTGCAGCAGGAAATGCAAATGTAGATGAGTTTGATATGAATAATTTAAATTTAAAGATTGGTAAACATTTAGTTCTTTTTAAGGGAAATTTATCTAAAAGTTATTCAGAGTCAAAAGGAAGGCGAGAATTTAGAAAAAAAATAATACAACTTGACATTACATTAGGTAAATCAAAAAACTCTGCTTTAATTATGACTTCTGATCTAACTCCTGATTACATATCTATAAATAGTGATTATCGAAGCTAAATTTTTACCTATTACGCCTAGTGTTATCCCTGAAAACTTTTTTTCAAACATAAAAGAGCTCTTAAAGAAGTCTAATTTTTTGATATATAGAGTAAATAAAGATCTTTTTTCTATTGAACATTGGGAAGCTACAAAAAGGATTTATGAGGACAATAATGGATTTATAATTTTGCATTCAAATCTTAGAAAGTATGTTCCTCAAGAAAATAATATTCATTTAACTTCAAAACACCTCATGGAAAGTGATAAAAAAAATGTTTTATTTGCAGGAGCGTCATGTCACAACGAAAATGAAGTAAAGAAAGCCCTAGAGTTAGATTTAGATTATATTTTGATTTCGCCTATTAAAAAATTACCAAATAAAAATTCTCCTCTTGGCTGGGAAAGATTTTCAAAACTTGCAAGGTTATTTCCTGGTCCTAGCTTTGCTTTGGGTGGAATGAATTTATATGATCTTAACGAAGCTAAGCTTTATGGAGCTCAGGGAATAGCCGGAATTAGATCTTTTTTTAATCTTCAGAATGACTGATTTCAGACGAAATCACATTTTTCTCATTTAGCCAATTTGAAAGATCTAAAGATCTGCATCTTTCGGAGCAAAAAGGTTTAAATTGTTTATCTTGTTTTTTTAAAAGTTCTTCTTTGCAATTAGGACACTTCATCAATTTTTTAGAGTATTTATAATTTTTTGATGAAATTCAGTCACTGCATTTTGTAGATCATCCAGAGTACTTTCATTTTTAATAACATGTGTAGCTAAACGAAGACGTTCCGAGCGATTTATTTGAGATAGAATTATAGTCTTAACTTGTTCTTCAGGAACTTCATCGCGCTTTATTGTGCGTAAAATTTGAATTTCTTCTGAAGCATCTATAACAAGAACTTCGTTACAATAATCTGATTGTTTTGTTTCAAATAACAAAGGAGAAGCTAAAATTGTATAAATTGACGATGAAGAATTAATTTCTGCTTTGATCAATTCGGCAATTAACGGATGAAGTAAAGATTCTAACCAATCCTTTTCTTTTTCGTCCTGAAAAATAATCTCTCTGAGTTTTTTTCTGTCTAATTCGCCAGAGGAAAGTAAAATATCACTGCCGTATCTCTTTTCAATTTCTAGCAATCCTTTTTCTTTTTTTTGAACCGGTATTCTAGATAAGACATCTGCATCAACAACTTTAATCCCTAAAGAAGCTAAAACTTCAGTAGCTGCTGATTTTCCTGACCCAATACCGCCAGTAACTCCGAGGACAAACATTTTTTTATATATTTTTTTAAAAAACCTTTAATATGGTAATTCTTTCACAAAATTTGTTAAGCATGAATCCATATCGATTACTTTTTTTTCTAACAGTATTAAATTTACTAAATATTACCGATAGACAGCTTATTGCAAGTTTTGCAAATTACATAGTACCTGAGCTTAGTTTAACTGGGTGGCAATTTGGATTGCTGACTTCATTGGCTTTTATTTTTTTCTACTCAATTATGGGTCTGTTTATGGGAGCATTAGCTGATCGAGTAAATAGATCTAAATTAATAGCTTTCGGAGTTGTCCTTTGGAGTATTTTTACTGTTGCCTCTGGAGCAGCTAAAAGTTTCATAACTTTAGCTTTGCCTAGAATGTTTATTGGTGTGGGTGAATCAATTATTACACCAACTTCCATGTCTCTTTTAGGAGACGCCTTTCCACCAAAAAGGATGGGTTTTGTTGCAGGTTTTTACTATTTAGGCGTGCCGTTAGGAGTGGCTATAAGTTTACTGCTTGTAGGATTTGTAGCTGATATTAAGTCGCCTATTTTTTTAGAAGGTTTGCTAGGAGAAACCATAGGATGGCGTGGTTGCTTCTACATGCTAGGAATACTAGGAGTTGTTCTAGGACTAAGCATGCTGCTTTTTAAAGATACTCGAAGAATTAATTCAGTTGCAAACCATAATCCTGTTGAAGAAGAGTTATCTTTTTCTCAAGCAATGAGAATATTAGTTGATGCCCTCAAAAATTCACCTGCCCTTACATTAACAATTGCTGGTGGAGTTTTTTATCATATTATTCTTGGTGCAGCTGCCTTTGAGCAAATTTGGTATGTTGAAGAAAGAGGTTTTGATAGAAGTATAATCGCTCAAATTACTGGGATAATCGCTGTTTTTGCTGGTTTAGCTGGTGTTTTATTTGGAGGTTTAGTAAGTGATTGGTGGCAGGAAAAAACAAATCAAGGAAGGCCAATTTTTCTCTTTTGGCTATCTCTAATATTATTGCCTGTAGGAATTCTTTACAGATTTGTAGAACCAGATTCTGTTATTTTCTGGATTGGCGTTGTTGTGGGTTATTTTCAATTGGGTTGTTTTTATGGTCCTACATTTTCAACAGTTCAAGAATTGGTTCCAGAGAAAATCCGAGCAACAGTCGTAGCTTTCTACATTTTATGTATAAATTTAATAGGCCTCACAGTTGGTTCTCTTGGCACAGGAATTTTAATAGATATTTTTAAACAAGGTTCTATTGCTGAACCCTACACTTGGTCTCTTTTGATTTTTGGATTTATAGGATCTCTAGCAATACCTTGTTATTTGATAGCTGGCAGAAGGTATGCTCAAGACAAGCAAAGCTTAGAAAGAAGTATTCAATCTTGAGAGACGATTGTTGATTTAACTTTTTTGTTATTAAGTCTCCAGTATAGCTGGGCTAATTTAATCAAGGACAGCCTTACAGTTCTGTCAAAAAAAGAAACTTTCGAAATCTCAGATTTGACTTCACATGTTTGCTTACCTCTTATTAAATTACCAGGAAGAGCGCCAGTAGCTTTGCCATTTTCACTAACTATGTGACCTCTTTTGATTGTTGCAACATATCCTGTAGCATCCTGAATTAATCTTTTTCCACCCAAAGGAAGGTCATGAATCATCTTAGGATGACTAACATTCAATTTTTTAAAATCAATGATATTAATGTCAGCCAACATTCCAGCTTTAATTTCACCACGATCGAATAAGCCAAAGGTCTCAGCTGTATCTTTAGTTTGTTTTCTTACTAACTTTTCAAGAGGAAATTTTTTACCAGCTTCTCGATCTCTTGCCCAATGAGACAAATTAGTTGTTGGCATACTTGCATCACATATTAGTCCGCAATGAGCACCGCCATCACTTCCTCCAGCAACGGAAGATTTTAATCCATATGCTTGTTCTACAAAATTAAGTTTGTAATTTTCGTATGGAGTAAAAGCGGCATAAATCAAATTTGTACCACTGTTCTTCATCATTTCATCAAACATAACTTCAAGTTCCGGGATACCTTTTTTTGATGAAATTGCTGCAATACTGTCTTCTTTTTTTGGCTCATAATTTGGGGGCGTTCCTAAAATAAATTGTGTCTTATAATTAGAAGTAAGACTTAAAAGAAGATCTGCATCTTTTTCTATTTCTTCCCTAGTTTTAGTGTTATCTGCTTCCGCAAGTCTCTTTTCTATTTCTGATTCAAGATTAGGCTTTTGATTTAATAATTTATTTTTAAAATTAGCATCTTTCATGATTTCATATTTTTCATCATGAGGTAAATGAGCAATTTCTTTGTAAGCTGGATATTGCATAAAAGGATTTAAAGAGCTTTCAAAACCAAACATCAAACCGACGTTTCTTCCTGGGAATTGAGGACGAATATTTTTGCCTTTGAGATATTGCTCCTCAGAATATAAAATAGTTTTTACTGCATCTCCATTAGTTTGTAAGAAAGTTAATCCACAATTACTTTTCTTCACATACTCTTTCATCCAAGACATCTCTATCTCTTCATCAAGCCAATCAGAAGTAATTTCTAAAGTTCCTTCGCCAGCTTTATCAACACCAAAAGCAAGAGCTCTCATCTCCTCCGAACTAGCTTCAGTACCTGGAACATATTTACCATAAATATCTCTATGTAAAATAGTTCTTGAAGTACTAAATCCAAGGGCGCCAGCAGTTATAGCCTCGGTTACAAGTTCTGACATTTCGCCTATTTCTGAATCGGAAGCGTCAACTTGATTCTGACATCTATCATGTCCCATCACATAGCTTCTAAGAGGACCATGTCCAATCATAAAACCAAGATCCATTACAAATTCTTTTTTATCTATTGCATTTAAAAATTCAGGAAAAGTTTCCCAATCCCATTCAATTCCTTCATGTAAAGCTGAGCCTGGAATATCTTCTACCCCTTCCATTAATTGAATTAAAAAATTTTCCTCTCCTGGCCTAACAGGAGCAAAGCCAACACCGCAATTTCCCATTACGGCTGTAGTTACTCCATGCCAACTTGAAGGGGTTAAATAAGGATCCCAGCATACCTGACCATCATAATGGGTATGAATATCTACCCAACCAGGCGTGACTAAATTTCCTTTAGCATCAATTTCTTCCTTGCCTGAATTTTCTACAATGCCAACAACAGATATTTTTTCATTATCTATTGCTACATCTCCGATGAATGGTTTTTTTCCAGTACCATCTACAATTTTTCCGTTTCTAATAACTAAATCGTGTAAAGCTCTCATTGAAATCTATTTTGAATTAAAAAAGAATTATAATTCTTTATTAACATTTGTAGAAGAATTTTTATTTAGATTTTAGATATGATAAAGCTTATGAGATTTTTTAATGATTTACTCTTTAAATCAAAATGGTATTTGAAGAATAGATTTAAGATAAATAGAAGCGGAAGAGTTAAAGAAGCTTCGAAGGAATTTGAAAGCTATATATCAACTTTACCGAATAACTCTATGGTGATTGATGTAGGAGCGAATGTAGGAAAATATACAAATTTATTTTTATCAAGAAATTTTAAAGTGCATGCATTTGAACCCGATCCGATTGCAGTAAAAGAATTGAGAAAGTCATGTGGTAAAGATCATGATAACTTTAAATTATTTCAAAAAGCTATTGGAATAAAAAAAGAAATAAAAAGGCTTTATAGATATAGAAAATTTGAAGAAAGAAATCCTGAAACAACCATAGGCTCATCTATATTGAGTTCTAGAAGTGGAAAAGGAATGCCTTCTATAGAAATAGAATGCATAGACTTTATTGAGTACTTAAAAAATATTAATGCAAAAGTTTGTTTACTTAAAATAGATATTGAGGGAGCAGAAATAGAGATCTTAAATAAAATTATTGATCACAAACTTCATGAAAATATTGGAAGAATATATGCCGAAACGCATGAAAGATTTTCCCATAAAATTGCTATTCAGACTGTGAAATTAAGATTACGGCTTGTTAAAGAGAATATAAAAAATATAAATCTCGACTGGGGTTAATAATTTTATTTTGGTGGAGCTACGCGGGATCGAACCGCGGACCTCCTGAATGCAAATCAGGCGCTCTCCCAGCTGAGCTATAGCCCCAAAGGAATTGGATTATATAAGAAGTTTCGCAATAACTAAACAGATACAAAATTTGGATTATCAGAAGGCTTAGGAAGAGTTGCTTTTATTTTTTCAACGATACTAGCCTGAAAGACTTCTTTAGTTTTCTGATACATTGGATGTCCCAATGTTGCTAGGTCTTCAGCTTTCTCCATTGCTCTTTTCATAAGGTCTTCATGATTTACGACTTCATCGATCCAACCTGCACTGACCGCATCGGTCATTTTGTAAGGATCGCCATGGAATAATGCTCTGTAAATGTGTTGTTTATCAACTCTACTTGCTGCAATTTCCATAATAGGCGTTGGTATATCCATGTTGTTTCTTACTTCATTTGCTTGCACAACGAACTCCCCATTTATGCCAATTCTGTAATCACAACAACAGACCACAAAAATTCCTAAAGCAACAGCATGTCCAGAAATCGCGGCAATTATAGGTCTAGGAAAAGTATATAAATCAAATAAAGTTTTAAAACCTAAGGCAGACATATTTTTTATTAAATCCACATCTCCTGAACTAAAAGTTTTTAAATCAAACCCTCCTGAAAACATTCCATCTCTTCCAGTAATTATTACCGATCCCTTATCTTTAGGAATATCTGCAAGAATGTTTTGAATTGTTTCTAACATTGGATGGGAAAAGACATTAGCCTTTCCGTCGTTCAAAGTTATTATTGATACTTCTCCTTTTTTTTCTAAAGTAGCTAATTCTGACATTTTTGTTCTCCTATACTAAATCGCAAGCTTCCGCTGGCATCCAATGTGCTTCCTTGCCTTCCCACTTTATATTACAGCCAATGGGATTAGTAACTGGCACAGATATTTTTTTATTTTTGACGAGCTCTGAAAGAACTCTATCTAAATCATTAACTTTTATATTAGATGAATCTTTTGGAGAATCAACTCCTCTGCCTGTATAAACTAGCTTTCTCTCTTGATTAAATACATAAAAATGAGGAGTTTTAAGCGCTCCATAATCTTTCGCAGTCTTTTGAGTCTCGTCGTAAAGATATAGCCAAGGGAATTTAAATTCATCCATTCGTTTAACCATATTATCAAAACTATCCTCTTCATATGTATTTTTGCTATTGGAATTAATTGCGATAAATTTAAATTGCTTATTATTAAATTTTTCTACAGTTTTGCGTGTTACCTCATCAGAACCGGTTACATATGGACAGTGATTGCAAGTAAAAAAAATTATTAAATTATCAAACTCCTTAAAAGAGTCTAAAGAATAATAATCAACGTCTGTGCCAACTAAATCAAAGTCTGGAGCCTGGTCACCTGTAGCAAGTGTATAAGCCAATTATTTATAGGAAAGAAGTTTGTAGGAAATTTTGTCTGGCAGGTCTTCTGCGCCAGGTATGCCTCTTTCAATCATAAAAGGCTTTAAAGCTTCTATTGCTTTGGGCTCATCAAAATGACAAATATTAGGATACATGTGATGCATTACGTGTATTTGCATTGAATGGTTAAAAAAACGAGGAATTCCATTTACCCAAAATTTTGTATCCTTATATCTTCCTTCCGGGAGAACTTTATGAGGCTCATGAGAAAAGATAATTCCAAGATAAGAAGTTATAATTTTTCTGGGTAACCACCATAGAAATAAAGTTTCTAAGGGAAAATAAAAAGCTACCAACATTTGACCAAAAAAGAATGCAAGAGCATAGGGAGTGCCTTTTTCAATGTCTGCTTTGAAGTTTGCATCTTTAGTCGCATACATTTCTAACATTGCTTGAAGTCTAGAATTGCCTCCGTTTGTTTGCCCGTGGGTTTTTAAAGCTGCTTGCCACCACGTATCGACATGCGTATGGAAGTAGTCTGGATCCTTATCTGGATTGTTTGTGTGAGCATGATGTTTCATATGAAGAGCTTTCAAAACATGATGAGATTGAGCCAAAGGGATAAGAGATAATTGTCCAACAAAAGCGTTCAACCATTTTAAACTTTTATTTTTACCTGCTAGATGCCCATGTTGGCCTGCATGCGATGGAAGATAAGAAAAGGATGTTGAGATTATACTCAAGATGAATCCAGCCCAAAGAGGAATGAAGCTTTGAATAACAAGATACCAAAGGCCAAACCAAACAAACAATTGTCCTAGGCCTATGACAATCATTTCCCATTCAATTCTTCCCATGAAAGATCTAGCAATAAGTCTTTCTGCATCAATGGATAAATCCGTAAGCTTATTTGAAGAGTCTTGATTAATCATCCTAACCAACTCCAGTTTTTATGTTTTGCATAGAAGCCAAGTAAAAGTCCTGCAACGAAACCCGCATAATTTAAAAATAAATTAGTTTCAGAAAACACTATAAAAGAAAGTGCTGCATTGAAAATGCTACCCCAGAATATTAAGCAAAACCAGACTAAGCCCCAATTTGTGAGGTGATTAGAAAAAGCGTCAGATATTTTATTCATTTCTAAAAAACAAAAAATTATTTTAATTTATGATACTTTGTATTTAAATTAAAAATAATTTATCTTTAAATAAAATTTTAAAAGATACCATGTCAGAAATAAAGAATTTTAAAATTGATATTTCATCTGAGCAATTAGATGATCTAAAAAAAAGGCTGGAATTAACGAGATGGCCTGAAAAGGAAACACCAAGCGATTGGACTCAAGGTATTCCCTTGTCTTATATGAAAGAAATTCATGATTACTGGTTAAATAAATACGACTGGAAACAACATGAAAAAGTCCTAAATGATTTTCCTCAATTTTCTTCAAAGATAAATGATTTAGATATTCATTTTATTCATTTCGAATCACCGCATAAGGAAGCTAAACCACTAATAATTACTCATGGCTGGCCTGGATCAATTGTTGAATTTCTAAAAGTAATTAAACCTTTAGCAGATCCAGCTCTTAATGGGGGAGATCCTAAAGATGCGTTTCATATTGTTGCACCTTCGTTACCAGGCTTTGGATTTTCAGGAAAACCTTCCGAAACAGGATTTGGTGTGGAAAAAATAGCCGATACTTTTGCAAAATTAATGCAAAATCTTGGATATCAAAAATACTTTGCACAAGGTGGTGATTGGGGTTCGGCGGTTACAACAGCTCTAGGCAATCAAGATTCAAATTGTGAAGCCATTCATCTCAATATGGCAGTGGTTTCACCTGATATGGAAACAATGAATGATTTAACAGAATTTGAACAAAATGCCTTGGCAGGATTTCAATTTTATCAAGAATGGGATTCTGGCTACTCAAAACAACAATCAACTAGACCTCAAACAATAGGTTATGGCTTAACTGATTCGCCTATAGGTCAAGCCGCTTGGATCATAGAAAAATTTTACCAATGGACTGACTGTGATGGTCATCCTGAGAATGTCATTTCTCGAGATGATTTACTCACAAATGTAATGATTTATTGGCTTACAGAGTCTGCAACATCATCTGCAAGACTATATTGGGAAAGTTTTGGTGATTTTAATGGAGGAGAAGTTTCAACTCCTACAGGTGTTAGCGTTTATCCAAAAGAAATTTTCCGTGCTTCAGAACGATGGCTTAAAAAAAGATACACCAATCTAAAATACTATAATGTTTTAGACTCCGGTGGTCACTTTGCAGCTTTTGAAAAACCCGAACTATATATCGAAGAAATTAGAAAATTTTTTAGGCTTTTCTAAAAACCATAATCTTTACTTGGGTTCAGCTGAAGGTTGATAACTGTAATAGTTTTCCAAAGGAATCATTAAATGAGCATATTGACTACCTTGGAACATGACATATGGCCCTCCCGTTGTGTAGTCTGCAGATTGACCATCTAAAGAACTGGGATCTTTTGGCATTAACATTAAGTGTGCACCGGACTCAATATAATGCATATGCCCTGCATCTTTCTGACCGTCGGTTCCAACAGTAAAATTATCAACTCCTAGATCACCGTGTAACATCCAAATCCAACCATCGGCTTCCATATCCGGAATATCACCTGCTTTATAGGCATTCGACCAAGCTACAGCATTTTTATCGGAACAGGCAGGCGCTGCATCATGGGCTCTTTCAAATCCTCCTTGAGGCATAGGCATGAAAGATTCACATCTCCAACCATTTGTTCCTTCGCGAAGAACAGTACCATCCGCCCCAATTACTGAAGCGAATTTTCCAATGAAATCTGGAGCAGAAGTTGTATATGCCCAAATTTGCCATTCTGGAGAGTCGTGCGAAACATCGGGTTCAACAAGAAAAGATGAGATATTTGTTGTTTGAGAACAAGAAATAAAAGTTACAAGTAGTAAAGTTAATAAAAAATATTTCATAATAGATACCTAAATAATAAATTTTAAAAATATTATATTTACTATACAATCCTTCCCGTGTTTAACAAAACAAGTTTAATATCGTTTCTATGTTCGTTGATTTTTGCCTCAAGTAGCTTACTAGGCGAATTAAGTCACGATCACATAAGCGAACTTTTCGAAAGTGATCATCATGATACTGAAAGTCATTCACAATGCTTCAGTTGCTTAAATGATCTATTCGAACATAATTTAAACCTCCCTTTAAATACACCACATGTTAAGAATGACTTTGAAGTATCTTCTTCAAAACATTTTCAAATAGAACAAAGACAGTTTTTTCTTTCTAGGGCTCCGCCTAGATAAATTTTACCCCTTAGAACCATTTAACTTTTAATTTTTAATTTCCATAGGAGGGAATTATGAAAAATATTTATTATTTTATTTTATTATTTGCATTTCTTAATACAGGATTTGCACAAGAAACTGAAGAAGTAATTGTTACCTCTTCGCTTGGAGGAGCTACTTTAGCTGAAATTGATTCACCTATTTTTGTCATCAAGGGTGATGATATAAATTTTGGCGCAACAACTAGTCTAGGAGAAAATTTAAACTCTCTTTTGGGGGTAAATTCTTCTGATTTTGGTCCTGGTGTCGGTCAGCCAATTATAAGAGGTATGGGTGGAACCAGAGTGAAAATTCTTTCTAATGGTAAATTAGTGAGAGATGTTTCTGGATTAGGCTCAGACCATTTGAATGATGTTGATATGAACAATGTTCAACAAATTGAGATAGTTCGTGGCCCATCATCTCTACTTTATTCGAACGGTACTATGGGCGGTATAGTAAACGTAGTTGATCAGACTATTGCCAGTAAAGACTTTGATGGCAACAATTTTAACATTGGCCTAGAACGTCAATCTGTCAATCAAGGCACAACAGGTAATTTTTCTTATCAAGGAAACGTAAACGATGTAAACATTACTTATGGATTCAAAAACGTAAATTTTGAGAACTATGATGTCCCTGCATTCTCCATAATTCATGAAGGTACTCCAGAGGGAGACGAGACTCTAAAGAACTCTGATTTTGCTAGAACAAGCCAAAAATTTGGAACTTCGGCTGTTAGAGATTGGGGTTATTTAGGTTTTTCTATAGGCAAAGGAGAGAACACTTATGGAATTGCCTACCATGGAGAACATGAAGATGAACATGAAGGCGAACATGAAGGCGAAGATGATGAAAGAATCCAAGTTGATACCGATTCCGAAAACTTAACTTTAGAGGGCTCTGCAACAAATCTTTCTGGTTTAGAAAGTTTTAATTATTTCCTTCAGGTAAATGACTACACTTTTATAGAAGGTCATATTGGTGGGAAGCATAATGGCGAATCTACGACTTATACTAATGAATCTTACGAAATAGGTTTAAAAGGAGACATTAGTGGTCTTTCCAATAGTGCTGTTCAAAACTTTACTATCAACATAAATCAAGAAGACATAAAAATCGTGAAGTCAGATGATGACGAAGTGCCTTTCATGAAGCCCGTTGAATCTCAAACACTTAGTCTTGGATATTTTTATGGTCAAGAATTTGGTATGTTGGATATTGATTTTGGAGTGCGTCTAGACCAAGTTAGTAGAGATGGTACTTATAATACGACTACTCATGATATTTCAGAAAGTGACTTAAGTACTGCTTTGACTTTAGGATGGAACTTGGAAAATAACTTGGGCTTGAGTCTAGGAATTTCCAGCGTGGCTAGAGCGCCGTCAGAACTCGAACTTTTTATGAACGGAAAACATTTAGTTGCCGCAAGAATAGAAAGAGGAAACGTTAATCTAGAATCTGAAAGATCAAATAACATTGATTTTAGTCTTGATTATGAAAATGATGGTTATTTTTTAAATGCGTCCGTCTATTCTAACTCTGTAGATAGTTATATTTATCTTCTGGATTCAGGAACAAAAATAGATAAGCTTCCTGTAACTAATTTTACTCAGGCAGATGCTGACTTCAATGGTTATGAGATAGAAGTTGGAAGATCTTTTGCATTGAATAATGGAGATTTTATAATTTCTTATGGAAGAGACGAAGTAGTAGGAACTTTTTCAAGTGGCGGAAACGTTCCGAGAATTACTCCAGTTAAGAATATCTATAGTTTTGCTTATAGTCAGCAAGATATTACTTATGACATAAAAATTAAAGATATCCAAAAGGAAGATGATCTTGGTTTAGGAGAAACTGTCACTAATGGATTCACAATGGTCGACTTTGATATTACTAGAAGTATTTCGATTGGAAATGACGAAGAACTTGTTTTGTCTGTTTTTGGTTCAAACCTTTTAGATGAAAAAGCTAGAAGTCATACTTCTTATGCAAAGGATCCAGTACCTTTAGCTGGTCGAAACTTCGGCATAAAACTGAACTTTAACTTTTAAGTTAAAGAGTCCCCCTAGAGCACCTCTTCAATTTATTTGAAGAGGTGTTTCTAATTTGACCAATAGATATATTCGTCCCCTTCTTCGTACTTCTGTCCATCATATTTATCAATCATTATTGGGGCTTCAAAAGCTGATGGAAAAAGAGGATCGCTTTGCTTTTCATTAAATTCAACCAATAAACTTTCAATGAACTGAGCCTCTCTTGGATAAGTATCTATAACATTATTTTTTTCAAAAGGATCAGAAGAAGTATCAAATAACCATCTATTATTTTCTTTAATGCTTATTAAGTATTTCCAGTTTTTATGTAAAACCGATTGGTGATTACCTGAACGCCAAAAAAGAGTTTCATGAGGTTTATTAAGTGTCTCTTTATTAATGAAAGGTAATAAATTTACACCGTCAACAAGGAGTTTATCCTTTACTTCTAAATTTGCTGCTGCAGCAATTGTAGAAAAAATATCGAAGTGGTGAATAGCATCGTCGAATTTACCGCCAGCTTCAATTTGATCAGGCCAACTAAAAATAAAGGGCACTCTGATACCGCCATCAAAAAAAGATATCTTCCAACCTCGGTAAGGTTTATTGATGTCTTCAAGTTCAATGTAGTTTGCACCACCATTGTCGCTGGTAAATATGATCATGGTTTTCCCAAAGATTTTTAACTCTTTAAGTTTTTCTATAATTTTGCCAACACTGCGATCAAGTGCACGAATCATGCCTGAATAAACCTGAAGATTATGTCCGGACATATGCTTCATTTGTTCAACATCAGATCTTAAAGCTTGTAATGGATTGTGAATTGCCCAATGGCTTAAGTATAGAAAGAAAGGTCGGTTATGGTTATTTTCAATTACCTTCAATGCCTCATCGGTATAGTAATCCGTGACATATTTATCAGGAGCAAAAGATTTGCTGCCATTAAATCTAGCTGCATACTGAGAGGAAGACCAAACCATCTTATCAATGCTTGTATCAAACTTGGCATTTACAACTTCCGGGTCATTCTCAGGAAGATATGAACTGCCCGCAAGTGATAAAGAGTCAACAAAACCCTGACTTTGAGGATCCATGCCATTGGTAATTCCTAAATGCCATTTGCCAATATGAGCGGTGTAATATCCAGAATCCTTAAGAAGTTCAGCTATAGTAATTTGTTCAGTAGGCATGCCCATATCAAAATATGGGGGCAGGTTATTTGCTACTTCTCGATCAATTCTGCCTCTCAATTCGGCATCATCTTCTTCGACCAACCAAGAAAGGATAAATCTTGCTGGATCGGGTACTGGCGTAAACTCATAACCAAATCTTGTAGCATATTTGCCTGTCATGATTGATGCTCGTGAGGGAGCACAAGTTGCATTAGCTGCGTAACCTCTTGAAAACCAAACACCACTTGCAGCTAATTCATCTATGTGTGGTGTTTGGAACGAACCGTCTGCAGCTCCGCCATTGTGAAGCGAGATATCGTTGTAGCCCATATCATCTGCGAGAATTAAAATTATGTTTGGTCGATCGTCCTGAGTTGTTTCTTTTGGAGCAACAGACCAGGATGTTGGGATGTTTTCTTGAATGGGATTAAGAAAATTCATCATCTTGGGTAAGGACCAAATTAAAATATTGACTTTATATTCCCACGCTACAACACCAATGAAAACAATTGCAATGAGCGAGTAAAGCGACTTTTTGAGCATTTTGAATTCTCTCCCTGAAAGAAGAATATAGGATATGACAGTTTGACTGTCAAAAACCTTTAATCGAGAGTGACAATATCTGAGGATTCGTCTTCGTAATCCAAACCTTCTTTTAATAAAAATAGTTTCTCAAACCGGAAAAATTTAAGAGTA
Source organism: Gammaproteobacteria bacterium (assembly GCA_003331625.1). Taxonomy (GTDB): domain Bacteria; phylum Pseudomonadota; class Gammaproteobacteria; order Magnimaribacterales; family AG-339-G14; genus MEDG-81. The sequence continues at coordinate 184,062 of QOPF01000001.1, forward strand.
AAAATGGTGGGTCTGGCAGAACTCGAATCTGCGACCTCACCCTTATCAGGGGTGCGCTCTAACCAGCTGAGCTACAGACCCAAAATTAGAAGTAAAAATTTATCTTGCTGATCTTGGAAAATGGATTATAGGTTTTTTTTCTTGCAGATACTATGTAAAGTAAAAAAACTTTAAGAATAATTTTTTGGGAGAAAAATGGAAAATTTTGATGGAAAAATTGCGGTAATCACAGGCGGTGGAACCGGCATGGGAAGAGAGCTCACATATCAACTGGCAGCAGAGGGCTGTCATGTATCCATTTGCGATGTCATTGAAGAAAATATGGAAGAGACCTTCCAAGAAGCTTCAAAAAAGTTTCCCAATGTAAAAATCACTAAGCATTTATGCGACGTTTCGTCTGAAGAAGATGTCTTGCGTTTTAGAGATGAAGTTTTAGAAGAACAAGACACCGAGCATATCAATTTACTTTTTAACAACGCCGGTATTGGTGGTGGTGCAAGTTTTGTTCTTTCTGGAATAGAAGAATGGGAGAGAACTTTTAAGATTTGTTGGGACGGAGTTTATTTGTGTTCTCGAGCATTTATGGACGCCCTGCTTAAAAGTGAAGAAGGTCATATGGTCAATACCAGTAGCGTTAATGGTTTCTGGGCAACTCTCGGTCATTCCCAACCCCACACATCTTATTCTGCAGCAAAATTTGCCGTCAAAGGCTTTACCGAAGCCTTGATCAATGATTTTCGTATTAATGCACCACACCTTGGTGTATCTCTGGTAATGCCTGGACATATTGGTACTTCGATTAGTGAAAATTCTGGAAAAGTATTGGGACAAAAAGACATAGCTGATCTAAATGATGAAGAACTTCAAGAAATGAAAGATAGATGGATTAAAGTTGGTGCGCCAGTACATAACCTATCTCTAGAAATGTTTCGTGAGTCGGTCATGAATAGACAAAAAGATTTCAAAGAAAAAGCCATTACTTCTGCTGAAGCTGCAGCTAAAGTAATTTTGGATGGCGTCAAAGCCAAAGAGTGGCGGATTCTTATCGGCCCCGATGCAAAAGCTTTAGATAGAAGGGTTAGAGAGAACCCAGAAAAAGCATATGATCATGATTTTCTACCCATGAGAGATGACAGTCACTTCAATTTAATGAAGCAACTTAAAAATCTCTCTGAAGAAGAAAATTAGAAAATCTAGTTTTTGGTTTTATCAACCAATTTATTGGCTTCAATCCAAGGCATCATACCTCGAAGATCTGCGCCAACTTTTTCAATAGGATGTTCTCTCGATTCGCGACGATACTTTTCCATTTCTGGTCCACCTTCAGGACCATTGCTCTTTCTGGCATCGGTGACAAATTCATCGGCAAATTCACCGTTTTGAATTCGATCTAGAATTTTTTTCATCGCTTGCTTGGCTTCGTCCGTCACAACTTTTGGTCCTGAAGTGTAGTCACCATATTCTGCAGTATTTGAAATGCTATACCTCATATTAGCTAAGCCGCCTTCATAAATAAGATCAACAATGAGTTTTACTTCATGAACACATTCAAAATAAGCCATTTCTGCTGGATAACCAGCTTCGACTAGAGTTTCATAGCCAGCTTGAATTAAAGAAGTAAGTCCACCACACAAAACAGCTTGTTCACCGAATAAATCCGTTTCTGTTTCATCTTTAAAAGTTGTTTTGATAATTCCTGCTCTTCCTCCGCCAATGGCAGAAGCATAAGCAATTGAATCCTCAAGTGCTTTGGAAGATGCATCTTGATGAATAGCCACTAAGCAAGGAACCCCTGCCCCTATTTGATATTGACCACGTACAGTATGTCCTGGCCCCTTTGGTGCAATCATCACTACATCAAGATCTGCTCTTGGCTTGATCTGTCCATAATGAATATTAAAACCATGAGCAAAAGCTAAAGTTGCGCCATCTTTTAAATTTGGTTCAATTTCTTCTGCGTATGTCTTACCCTGTTTTTCGTCTGGAATAAGCATCATTACGAAATCTGCTGCTGCCGCTGCAGCTTTGTTATCCATCACTTCAAAACCTGCTTCTTTGGCTTTATCAGCTGAACCTGAGCCCTCTCTCAAACCAATGATTACATTCAAGCCAGAGTCCTTAAGATTATTGGCATGAGCATGTCCTTGGGAACCATAGCCAATCACAGCAATGGTTTTATCTTTTATAAGATCTAAGTTTGCGTCTTTATCGTAATAAACTTCCATTTTTTTCTCCTAAATTAATCGTAAGATATTTTGGTTTGATCATTGGTCGCCAAGGACTCACTACCTCTTGTCACGCCTAATGTACCAGACCTTGTAACTTCTAAAAATTCTTCTTTTTTAAGGATAGCTAATAATTCTTCTATCACTTTTGTATCACCCAAAACTTTAAAGATAGTGAAATCTTCTTTTTCATCAAGAATCTCATTTTCCAAAGAGATATCTTGAAGAATCTTTTGAACATCGAATTTAGATTTCTTTAATTTTATTAAGGCTAGCTCCATAGCCAAAGAATCCACTTCACTTAAATTTTGAACCATTACAACATCAACCAATTTATATAGCTGTTTAAGAATTTGATTAATGTCTGCTCCTTCTTCACCAATGGTCATAGTTAATCGCGAAAGAGTCTCATCTTGCGTAGGTGCTACCGAAAGTGAATCAATGTTGTAACCTCTTTGAGAAAACAAGCCAATGACTCTAGACAAGGCGCCCGGCTGATTCTCAAGTAATAAGGCTATATGATTCATTCAAAAGTTTTTATTGTTTTGCTCAAATACATTTCAGACATATCTCCCCCTGCTTTTAACATGGGGTAAACATGTTCATCTGGATCAACATATACATCAAGAAAAACTAATTTATCTTTCAAAGAAAAACATTCTTCCATAGCATCATTCAATTCCGAAAGTTTTTCTACTTTCATTCCAACGTGTCCATAAGACTCAGCTAATTTTATAAAATCTGGTAAAGAATCCTCATAGGATATGCTTGAATATCTTCCACCGTACTGCATGTCTTGCCACTGTTTAACCATTCCAAGTGCCCTATTATTCAAATTAATAATCTTTATCGGTAAGCCATATTGACCACAAGTTGATAATTCTTGGATGCACATTTGGATACTGCCTTCTCCAGTAATACAAGCAACGGTTTCATCAGGAAACGCAAATTTGACTCCCATTGCAGCAGGCAGACCAAAGCCCATTGTTCCCAAGCCACCAGAATTTATCCATTTTCTTGGCTCATTAAAATGATAATACTGTGCCGCAAACATTTGGTGCTGCCCAACATCAGAAGTAACATATGCTTTTCCACCAGTTGCTTTATATGCCGATTGAATTACTTGTTGAGGCAAAATTATGTCGCTTTTACTTTCTTGATTTAACATGTCGTGATTCAAGCCATGTTCTTTTCGCCATTTTAAAGCTTTCTGCATCCAAGGTTGAAATTTAGAACTATCAAAATTCATTTTTTCTAATTGATTATTTATTTGAGCAATAACCTCTTTTGCATTTCCAGTCATTGCTAAATCAACATCAATGATTTTATCAATTGAGGATGGATCTGAATCAATATGTATCTTTTTAGCTTGTAAACCAAATTTATTGGGATTGTTGGTAATTCGGTCATCAAATCTAGCCCCAACAGCCATTATTAGGTCTGCCTCATGCATAACCATATTTGCTTCATAGGTTCCATGCATACCAAGCATTCCAATAAATTGTTCATCTGAAGCTGGATAAACCCCCAAGCCCATTAATGTATTCGTCACTGGGCATCCCATCAATTTACCTAATTTAAAGACTTCTGCAGCAGCATTTGCATTAATAGCCCCTCCTCCTGCATAGATAACTGGACGCTCAGCTTCTGTAAGTAATTTTGCAGCTTTTTCAATGTCAGAAGTATCCGCTTTATCGTAAAGTGCAAAAGATCTTAAGTACAAATCCGAAGGAAACTTATATTCAAATTTCTCATTGGGATCAGTTAGGTTTTTGGGCACATCTATAACCACTGGACCTGGACGACCAGTTGTTGCTATGTGAAAAGCTTTTTTAACAATAACTGGAATATCTTCAGCTTTTTGAACTAAAAAACTGTGTTTCACAATTGGTCTTGAGATTCCCATCATGTCTGTTTCTTGAAAAGCGTCCGTACCAATTAAATGATTTGCTACTTGACCTGAAATGACAACCAAAGGAATAGAATCCATGTACGCAGTTGCAATACCAGTTATGGCATTAGTAGCACCAGGTCCTGAAGTAACCAAGCAAACACCCGGTCTTCCTGTTGCTCGTGCATAACCATCTGCAGCATGAGTAGCTGCTTGTTCGTGTCTAACTAGAATATGTTGAACGCGATTTTGTTGATAGATTGCATCATAAATATGCAAAGCAGCACCTCCGGGATAACCGAACATGATTTCAACGTTTTCGTCAGCTAAAGCTTTAATTAAAGCTTCGCCACCTGATGTCATTTCTTTTGTCATATTTGTCTACTAGATAGAAGGAAAAACCATTAAGGGAGCGAATTTTGACAGCCCTATTTAGCAAGTCAAGAGAATTATGTCTGCTCTATAAGGTTTTCCTTGAGTTTAAGAAGGTCATTGGGTAATTTTGAGTTAAAAACAATATTTTTTTTTGTTTTAGGATTAAAAAAAGATAGTTGAACAGCATGTAAAGCCTGTCTTGGAAAGATTTCAATAATTTCTCTCAATTTTTGATGAGTATTTTTAGCAAACCTTCTTCTTCTGCCATATAAAGGATCACCAATCAATGGATATCCTAAGTAATTCATATGAACTCTAATTTGATGAGTTCGGCCTGTTTCCAAGGTGACTTGGATATGAGAATAAGAACCAAAAGTTTGTAAAACTTTAAAGTGCGAAACAGCTTCTTTACCAGTAGTTCTGATCGCTTGTTTCTGTCTATTCTGAGGATGTCTTCCTATTGGGGCATCTACTTTTCCTGATTTATCAATTTTTCCAACTGTAAATGCTTCATAAACTCTTTTCGCAGAACGATTTGAAATTTGATTTGATAAATCACTAAAAGACTTTTCATTTCTAGCAACAACCATCAGACCGGAAGTGTCTTTATCAAGTCTATGAACAATTCCAGCTCTCGGTAACTTTTTTAGCTCTGGAAAACTGTGAAGCAATGCATTTAGAAGAGTGCCAGATTTATTTCCTGCTCCGGGATGAACCACAAGGCCGGGAGGTTTTTCAATTACTACAAAATCTTCATTTTCTTCTGATAAATTTAGTCTAATCTTTTCAGGTAAATCATCAGTTAAATTTTCTTCAGGAACATTCAGCTCTAATTTAGATGGAAAGACTAGCTTTTGACTGGCCTTTTTAATAATTTGGCGATTAACAGATACATATCCATTTTCTAGCCATTTTTTTAATTTGCTCCTTGAGTATTCAGGAAAAGTTTCTGCCAGTGTTATGTCTAAGCGTTTATTGGCTAAGTTTTCAGAAATATCTTTAGATATTAAATTATTCTTCTTAATCATGATTACAGAATGATAAACTTATTTGATGAAATTTTATTCGAATCTTTGTATTTATTTACTGTTAATTGTCTTAGTGAGCTGTGCCACTCAAAAAGAAAAAAAAACCACAACTCCTGCTATGCAGGAAAAAGAAATTTATGATCAATCTCAAGAGAGAATAAAAGCTGGCAACTACTCTTTAGCTATTACTTCACTTGAATTGCTAGAAAAAAGATTTCCCTTTGGAAAATATGCTGAACAAGCTCAAGCTGAGTTGATTTATGTTTATTATGAAAATCGTCTCTATGAGTCCACAGTAATAGCAGCTGAAAGATTTATTAGCCTTCATCCACGACATCCTAATACCGACTACGCCTATTTTATGAAAGGGCTTGCTAAATTTTCCAAAGAAAAAGAATTGCTAAGCTCTGTTCCTATCTTGGGCGAATTGACCTTTAAAAGAGATTTAACATCTGCTAAAGAATCTTTCGATGAGTTAACTGATTTTATATCAAGATTTCCTGAGAGTTCCTATGTTGGAGACGCTAAAAGAAGAATGGTTTTTTTAAGGAATCTTATCGCAAAACAAGAAATAGGTATCGCTGAATTCTACATAGAGAGAAAAGCTTACATTGCAGCAGTATCAAGAGCAGATTACATAATCTCAAATCTGCCTAATTCTCCAGTCGTAAGAAAAGCCCTTGAAATCAAGGTTCAAGCCTATAACTTAATGGGTAAAAAAGATTTAGAAAAGCAAGCCGCTGATGTTTTAACAAAATTTAATGAGGCCTCAGCTAAAGAAGAAACTAATTCTTAAAAATGTTTTTAAAAATTTTTGTCGTGCTAGCTTTTGTTGGCACTCTTTTAGGTATAGCAAGGTTACTTAAGCAAGAAGAAGTAGATTTAGATAATCAAAATAAAGAGTTAGTTAAATGTTCCTCTTGCGGTGATTACCTTCCTAAGAAGTCTGCAAAACTTAAAGAAGGAAATTTATTTTGTCAGAGATGTGAAATTTAGAATTTATACCTTATTTTAACGATAAATTTGTCCAGAGTTTGCTCATTCCAAGCATTTGAATAAAGGCCATCAAAAGATTGTCTTAAAGCGCCCGATGATTTGCCGCCTCTTGTATAAACAACATATAAATTAGATAAGGGTGAAAATTCATACTTATATCTAATTTGAAAAGCAGTTTCAGATAATTGAAACGCATTGATGGTGTCTTCAGCTGACGCCATATAACCTGATGAATCTACTCGGTATGCCCTAGGATTATTTGCTTTAAGACCATAAATATAGGCTTTCAGCCTAAATTCTTGGTTGTTACCAAAAAACCAGTCTAGATTTATTCCAGATGAGATCATTTCTTTTTCATAATAGCCAAAAAGATTATCTTTTTGCCAAACACTCCAATCTGTCTCCTTCATGTATTCAAAAAAATCAAGAGAAACTCTAAATTCACTTGAGGTGGTAAGAATCAGTCCTAGTCCCAAGCTAAAATCATCATTTCTTAAACTAGAATTAGAATCATTTGTATCATAACCTCCGGTGCCATACCCAATTTTATAATAAGGACGTATTTTATTTGTTCTAGGAGAAAAATATGATGCTTTAATTTTATAATTAGATAGATTTTCTATAAAGGGAGCGCCCGCAAATTTTCTTGTTTCAGTAAAATCCTTCCCCCTTAAGACAGAACATTCGCATTCAATGTTTATGTAAGAATTATCTCTTAAATACAACTCCAACTTTGTATTGAAGCCTATGCCATTTCCGTAACCATCAATAGATCTGTTATGGCCACCATTTATACTGAAAACTGTTTGGGAAATCGTTGAATTTTTATCTTCACTTGGTTTTATGTATTGTAAATATCCACCTAACATTATTTTGTTAAATTCTTCAATGTAGCCCATATCATTAATGTTGAAGTCTTCATCTAAATAATTGATTGCCCACAAAACAAATAGTCGATCCGAAAAACTATTTGTGACAACAACTCTTGCACCTGTTCCGGTTGTATCTTTTAAGCCGTCTTTTATATTTGCCTGACTCAGCCAACCATAAACTCTAGTGGGAGAAGTGGGCTTGAAGTCAAAATCTATAGCATGAACGTAAGCTTCCCTGTTGATTGAAGGACGATCTACGGCTGTAACCATATAGCCAACCTTCCCGTTAGCACCATCTATGTTTCTTCGATATCTACCTGCAAAAAAATCTCTACCTGAAGAAAATTGTGAATTTGATTCGAATGCGGAAAAAAAGCCAAACTCATTTTCTTTCGATTTTTGGGTATATCTCAGAGCAACATCAATATCAGTAGAATCTATTAAGCTATTTTCACACTCGCCTTTCAGAGTTTCATTTGTTGAAGAACACTTATCTGGAATACCTCCAATTCTTCTCGTATTAATAAAGTGCAAGTTCCAGCCTGTAATTTGAAACAAAGTTTGATTCTCAGTAAAAAAAGGTCTTTTGTCAGGATAGTAAGTTTCAATAGCAGAAAAATTAACAATCAGATCATCGCTTTCTACTTGTCCAAAATCAGGATTAAGGGATACATCTAATTTAGATTCAGAATTTATGTCCCAAAAAATTTCTCCACCATAGTTAATGCTTCTATTATTTTCTATGAAATTATTTGTAAGACTTAAGTAGGGAAAATAATCTACTCGAGAAGGAGAGATATTGGTAGGATTTTTTACCTTTAGAGGAAAGAATCTTGATAGAAAAGGTGATTGCATGCCCCATAAACCAGGAAAATTGAAGAATTTGTTTTCCTTTTGATGCCTTCTCATTATTGATACTTTAATTTCTCTTTCTTCTCCTTCGACAATATTCATCGGAGCAACTTCCCAAGGAATAAAAATTTCTGAGTACCAAGCATCTTGCGATTGAGATGTTTTGCCATACCAAATAGCATCCCAACTTTCAGAAAATTCATTTTCGTTTGTCCAAATAGCGTCTCTCAAAGTATCGCCTAAAGTTATTGCAAATTCATAACCTACGTTTGCGTTTCCATCAAAATCAATGATGATGAAGTTTCTATCTGCATCGACGAACCATTTATCTCTCGGATGCTTAAGGGGAGAATGACTTAAAATAGGTTGTACATTTTTTATCCCAAAATAAATTCCTTTTTCATCAGAGAAAAATTTAACCTCAGTTTTATAATCTGGGATGGATTTATTATTTGGATAGACCGTCAAAAAATCAGAAACAACTTTTGCCTGATTCCATTCAGGTTCGTCTAATTTTCCATCAATTATCAAAGAAGCACTGATTAAATTCGACGTAAAAAGTAAAATTAAAAAAAATTTATAGATAATTTTCATATTTTTATAAATACTTACCGTCTTGGTATATCAAAGGATTTGTTATCCCGGAATGTTTGATATTTTCGATTTCTCCAATTATTAACGAATGCGAATATATGGGGATTATTTTCTTACATTTACAAAAAAGATTAGACTGAGCATTTTTTAGGAAGGGAATTTCAGACATTTCCCAATCTGGATGATCGAATCTAACATCTCCTTCTTCAGCACCACTACAAATTTCTGCGATCTCTGCTTGATTAGATGAAAGAAGATTAAGAGAGAATTTAGTTTCCAAAGTTAAGAGATCATGCAAGCTTGCATCTTGATTGACGCTTACAGCCATTGACATTGGTTCTAGTGAAACTGAAAAAACTGAAGAAACAGTCATCGCTTGGCGTTTTTCTTCATTTTTTGCAGCTACAACAAAAACATTTTGTTTTGTAGTTCTTAAAACTTCTAGAAATTTTTCTTTCAAGGGTAACTTTTGATAAATTTAAAAACAGATTATCTCATGTATTATCACAAATTAAACAATGAAAGAAAAAAAAGGCGAGATTAGAATAATTTCAGGAAAGTGGAAAGGGAAAAAAATACTTTTTAATTTAAGTAGTGATTTGAGACCGACGCCTGACCGAGCTAAAGAAACTTTATTTAACTGGCTTGGTCAAGATTTAAAAAATTTAGATTGTCTTGATCTTTTTTCTGGTACTGGTGCATTGGGTTTGGAAGCTCTATCTAGAGGAGCTAGAAAAATTACTTTTGTTGAAAAGAAAAAAAGTTATCTTCAAGAAATAAAAAAAATTATTTCGGATATGGGTGAAATTAAGAAATGTGATTTTTTTTTGGAAGACTGCGTTAAATGGGTAGAAAATTTTCAACTCGAAGGAGCATATGATCTTGTATTTATTGATCCCCCTTTTAAAAAAAATTTAATTTATAAGCTATTGGAAAATCTAATTCAAAAAAAAATACTAGTTGATAAAGGAAGAATATATTTTGAATACGAAAAGGTTTTAGAGCTTAAACTACCTGGGACAGTAACAATTTTGAAGGAAAAAAATCTAGGAAAAAAAAGTTACGTGTTAGCTGAAATTACTTACCCTTCTTCATAGACTCAAAAAAGGCACTATTTGTTTTGTGCTTACTTAATTTATCTATTAGCCAATCGGTAGCATCAATATCATCCATCTCATGCAAGAGTTTTCTAAGAATATTTATTCGTGCCAATTCAGCATCTTCAGTAATAAGTTCTTCTCTTCTAGTCCCAGATCTCCTTATATTGATTGCTGGAAAGACTCTTTTTTCTGCAATTGACCTATCCAGATGTATTTCTTGGTTACCAGTTCCTTTAAATTCTTCAAAAATTACTTCATCCATTCTTGAACCTGTATCAATTAAAGCAGTAGCTATTATGGTTAGACTTCCTCCACCCTCTATATTTCTTGCTGCTCCAAAAAATCTTTTCGGTTTTTCTAAAGCATTAGCATCAACTCCTCCGGTTAATATTTTTCCAGAAGCTGCTTGAGTGGAATTGTAAGCTCTAGCCAATCTTGTAATTGAATCCAATAATATGATGACATCATTCTTCTTTTCAACAAGTCTTTTCGCTTTAGCAATAACCATTTCCGCAACTTGAACATGTCGAGAAGGAGGTTCATCAAAAGTACTAGCCACTACTTCTCCTCTGACAGATCGCCTCATATCCGTTACTTCTTCAGGTCTCTCATCAACCAATAGGACCATTAATTTACTTTCAGGACTATTTTTTTCAATTGAATGTGCAATGGATTGCATAAGTAAGGTTTTTCCTGCTTTAGGAGGAGAAACAATCAAGCCTCTTTGGCCTTTACCAGTTGGAGAAACTAGATCGATTATTCTTGCAGATAAATCTTCTGTTGTACCATTACCAGATTCCATAATGATTCTTTCTTCTGGAAACAAAGGAGTAAGGTTTTCAAATGCAACTTTGTTTTTTGTTTTATCAGTAGGCTCAAAATTAATTTGATCAATTTTTAACAAAGCAAAATATCTTTCACCATCTTTGGGTGGTCTGATATTACCCGAAATTGAATCTCCAGTTTTTAATCCGAATCTTCTAATTTGACTAGGAGAAACATAAATATCATCTGGGCCTGCTAAATAAGATGAGGAAGGAGATCTAAGAAAGCCAAAACCATCGTTAAGAGTTTCGAGAACACCCTCTCCTTCGATATCCTCTCCTCCATTAGAGTGTGTTTTCAGAATATTAAAGATAACGTCCTGCTTTTTTTGACGAGACACATTTTCAATGCCCATACCCTCAGCAATAGTGAGTAATTCTTCGACTGGTTTTGCTTTAAGTTCCCCTAAATGCATATTAATAAAATATTGTAATAATTAAGATTAAAGGTGTTTCCACCGGAAGTAGGAATGAAATGTATCACTATAAAAAAAGGTAGTCTAGTTTTTTAGAAATTAAATGTGTTCGTTTATAAAATCTTTAAGTTGATTTTTAGTCAATGCACCCACTCTTTGATCGACTGGGTTTCCGTCTTTGAAAAGAATTAAAGTTGGAATACTCATAACGTTTTGTTTGGCTGCAGAGTCTCTGTTTGAATCAACATCAATTTTGCCTATTGTAATTTTACCTTCTAATTCCTCTGCAAGTTCTTCTAGAACTGGGGCAACCATTTTACAAGGACCGCACCATTCAGCCCAATAATCTACTAGCACAGGAGTCGAAGAACTTAATAAAGTTTCTTCGAAATTTGAATCAGTTAATTCTATGGGTTTTGACATTGTTCAATTATGAGGTCGAAAAAAAATAAAACAAGTACTTTTAGTCAGTGACAGCTCCTTCTGATGCGGATTTAACAGTCTTCGCATATTTTGCTAAAACCCCTTTTTTTGGCATTGGTTTAGGATTTTTCCAGTTTTTCCTTCTTTCTTCTAAATCAGAATCTGAAATATCTGCATTTATAGTTCCTATCGACGCATCAATAGTAATTATGTCTCCATCTTTAAGGAGTCCTATCAACCCACCCTTTGCAGCTTCAGGAGTTACATGTCCAACAACAAAACCATGAGATCCGCCAGAAAATCTTCCGTCTGTTATAAATGCAACTTTATCGCCTAAATCTTGACCCATTATTGCAGAAGTAGGTTTTAGCATTTCTCGCATACCTGGACCGCCAACTGGTCCTTCGTATCTAACAACAATTACATCTCCTTCTTTAATTTCTAAACCATAAATTGCTTCAAGCGTCTCTTCTTCTGAATTGAAAACTCTTGCTGGACCAGAGAAACTTAGTCCTTCTTTACCTGTTATTTTTGCTACCGCTCCTTCGCTTGCAAGATTGCCTTTTAAGATTTTCAGATGACTATCTTTTTTTATCGGGCTGCTTAATGGATAAATAATTTTTTGATCTTTCGGATAAGGAATAACTTCTTCCAAATTTTCAGCTAAAGTTTTTCCCGTTACAGTGAGTGTATCGCCATGAAGAAGTTTTGCGTCTAGTAGAGTTTTCATAAGAGGTTGGATTCCCCCAATGGCATTTAATTCTGACATTAGAAAGTGCCCAGAAGGTCTGAGATCTGCCAATAATGGGCTTTTCTTACCAATTTCTTCAAAGTCATCGATGCATAATGGAACATCTATACTTTTAGCCATTGCTATTAAGTGCAGAACGGCATTGGTAGAACCACCTAGAGCGATTATGACGCGAATAGCATTTTCAAAAGCTTTACGAGTCATAATATCCGAGGGTTTGATATCTTTTTCGAGAAGATTATTAATGGCTACTCCTATTTTTTTACAATCTCCTTTTTTATCATTTGATACTGCATCCTGAGAGCTGCTACCCGGCAAACTCATTCCTAAAGCCTCTATCGCTGAAGCCATGGTGTTTGCTGTATACATGCCGCCACAAGATCCTGGACCTGGCAATGCGGTTTTTTCAATTGCAATTAAATCTTCTTCAGATATTTTATTGCTTGAATAGCTACCAATGCCTTCCATGACAGTAATCAAATCGGTATGATTCTCTCCAGGTTTTATAGATCCACCATAAACAAAAATTGAAGGTCTGTTTAATCTCGCTAGGCCAATCAAGCAGCCCGGCATATTTTTATCACACCCTCCAATAGCTATAACGCCATCAAAAGATTGACAAGCAACTACCGTTTCAATTGAATCAGCAATAACCTCTCTGGAAACCAAAGAATACCTCATTCCCAGGGTTCCCATGGAGATCCCATCTGAAATAGTAATAGTATTAAATAAGACTGATTTTAACTCTTCGGCATCAATAGAATCACAAACTATTGAAGCAAGATCGTTTATGTGAATATTACATGGTGTAACCTTTGACCATGTTGAGGCTACTCCTACTTGAGGCACTGTAAAATCAGCGTCCTCAAATCCAGCAGCCCTTAACATCGATCTTGATGTTGCTTGCTCAGGTCCGTCAACCAATGGTGAGGAGTATTTTCTCTTATTTATTTTTGTCATCTCGTTATGTTTTAAAAAATTTAATTATATGCAGCTTGAATTAAAGATTTTGTATATTCTTCTTTAGAATTGTAAAAGACTTCATTTCTCTTACCTTGTTCTATTATTTTACCTGACTTTAAGACAACAATTTCATCAGCAATTGCATTAATGACTTTTAAATCGTGACTAATTAGTAAATAACTTAAACCTTTTTTGGACTGTAAATCTAATAAAAGGTTTATTATTTCTTTTTGTATGGAGATATCTAGAGCTGATGTAGGCTCGTCTAAAATTAATAATTTCGGTTCTAAAATTAATACTTTTGCTAAAGCTATTCTTTGTCTTTGCCCTCCAGAAAATTCATGTGGATACTTATTAAGGTCATCTTCAGCTAACTTGACTTCGTTTATAACATCATAGACTTTTTCTTTTTTTTCTTGATTACTTAAGTAAGGTTCGTGAATATCTAGGCCTTCTTTGACAATATTAAAAATTTTCTGCCGCGGAGAAAGAGAGCTAAATGGATCTTGAAAGACAAGTTGACAATTTTTTTTAAAATCTTTTTTTTGTTTTTTTGTAAAATCTTTAATATTTTGGTCGTCAAAATTTATTTTTCCAGAATAATCTTCAATCCCCAATATAGACCTTGCTAAAGAGGATTTGCCTGACCCAGACTCACCAACTAGTCCCAAAGCAGAATTTTTATAAATTTTTAAATTAATATCATTTAGGGCTTTAAAAGTTTTTGATCTACCCAAAAAATCTTTTTTTGAATAATTTAGAGATAGAGATGAAACTTCGAGAATTTTTCCATTAAATATAGATTCTTCTTGTTTAGGTTCTGGTGAGGAATGAATCAGCCTTTTAGTATAGTCATTGTTTGGATTTTCAAAGATCTCTGTTACTGAATTTTCCTCTTCTATTTTACCTTTCTGCATAACCAGAACATTATCTGAGATTTGTTTCACTACATTCAAATCATGAGATATAAAAATAATGCTCATACCCATTTTTTTTTGTAATTTTTTTAATAAGCGAATCAGACTTTGCTCAATACTTACGTCAAGAGCCGTGGTTGGTTCATCAGCTATTAAAAGATCTGGACTATTAGAAATAGCCATAGCTATCATTACCCTTTGTCTTTGCCCTCCAGAAATTTGATGGGGATAAGAGTCGTATATTTTTATAGGGTCCTGAAACTCAACTTCTTTAAGTAGTTCTAAAACCTCCTCTTTTTTACCGAAATCAAAAGAGTAATTAACAGAAAATGATTCTTCTACTTGTTTACCACACTTCATAAAGGGGTTTAATGATGTCATGGGTTCTTGAAAAATCATTGATATCTTCTTTCCTCTGATTTGTCGCATCTCTGAATTTGTTTTTTTAAGCAAATTTTCTTCATTAAAAAATATTTCACTACTTTTGTTATGGCTTGCAAGCGGATAAGGAAGCAACTTCATAATAGATAACCCGATAATACTTTTTCCAGATCCCGATTCTCCAACAATTGATAGTGTTTCTCCTTTAGAGACTGAAAATGAAATATCTGATGCTGCAAGAATTTTTTCTTCTTTTTTTGTATTAAAATAAATTGATAAATTTTTAACTTCCAAAAGTCTCATATTTTAAAGATTACATGAAAATATATATTTTTCTAATCAGCTTTTTCTCAATTTTCTGCTATGGTCAAATTTTTGAACCTAATGCAGATATTCCTGAAGCTCATGAAGCTTTTAAACTTTCAGCCAGCTATGATGAACAAAGTCTTTCGATAAAATTTGATTTAGCCCCAAACACTTATCTCTACTTTCAAAAGATAATTATGAAAGGAAGTGAAATTAAAAATTTAAACCCTATATTTGAGGCTACAATAAAAAATAAAGACGATATTTTTTTTGGAAAAGTTCAAATAATTGATTCTTCTTTCAAAATTTCTATAACTCCTAATTTAGAAAAAAAAATTATATTAATGTTTCAAGGTTGTTTTCAAAATAAAGTCTGCTATCCAGCTCAAAAAAATAATATTTTAATAAAATATAGGGAAAAAAAGATATCTTCTGTGAAAATATCTAAAATTTCGTCTAAAATCTAAAAAATGAAAAACTTTCTACTTTTAAATGGTCCTAATCTAAATTTACTCGGTAATAGAGAAAAAGATATTTATGGAGAGAGTTCTCTTGAAGAAATCGAGAAAAATCTAATTAACGTTGCTAATCAAAATAAGGTAAATTTATTTACATTTCAAAGTAATGCAGAACACGAACTTGTTGATAGAATTCAAGCTGGGAAAAAAGAAAACGTTGCTTGTATCTTATTCAACCCCGGAGCTTTTACCCATACGAGCGTAGCTTTACGAGATGCAATTCTAGCAGTAGATATTCCTTTAATAGAAATTCATATTAGTAATATTTTTAATAGAGAGTCTTTTCGAGAAAAATCTTTTTTCTCTGATATTGCAGTAGGAATAATTTCAGGTTTCGGAGAAAAAGGTTATAAAGCAGCACTAGACTTAGCTCTAGAAAAATTTTAAGGAGAGATAATCATGGATATACGAAAAGTAAAAAAACTTATAGAAATGTTGGAAGAGTCTAATCTCAATGAGATAGAAATTAAAGAAGGAGAAGAATCTGTGAAACTTGTCAAAGCTCAAGTTTCCTCGATAAAAGAACAGATTGTTAGCTCTGTGAACGAAGCACCAAAAATCTCATCAACCGAGAATCAAGATAAAAAAAATTCTGAAATGGAAAAAGAAGAACAAATTCTAGGTAAAACTGTGGACTCTCCTATGGTAGGAACTTTTTATGGAGCACCCAATCCAGGTGCAGATGACTTTGTGTCAGTGGGAGACAAAATCTCAGAAGGAGATGTTCTTTGCATTATTGAAGCAATGAAAATGATGAATGAAGTTAAGTCAGATTTTTCAGGGACAGTAAAACAGGTTCTTGTCGAAAATGCTGAGCCTGTTGAATTTGGACAAGCACTGTTTGTTGTAGAATAAATGTTCAAAAAAATTCTAATTGCCAATAGAGGGGAAGTGGCTTTGAGAGTTCTCAGAGCTTGTAAAGAAATGGGGATTGGAACGGTTGCAATATATTCAGAAGCAGACAAAGAACTCAAACATGTAAAAATGGCTGACGAATCCGTCTGTATCGGACCTCCTGAGTCTACAAAAAGCTATCTCAATATTCCGGCAATCATAAGTGCTTGTGAAGTTACCGATTGTGATGCGATTCATCCCGGCGTTGGTTTTTTGGCAGAGAACGATCATTTTGCTGAGCAAGTTGAAGCAAGTGGATATAAGTTTATAGGGCCTGATCCTGAAAGTATCAAGGTTATGGGTAATAAAATATCTGCCAAAAATACGGTATCAAATTCAGGAATGCAGTGTGTTCCTGGCACAGGAAGAATTTCTGCTACCAATAGAGAAACAATGGATATAGCGAATAAAATAGGTTATCCCGTTATTATCAAAGCTGCAGCTGGAGGAGGAGGCAAAGGAATTCAAGTTGTTGAAAAAGAAGAAGATCTTTTAGATAAATTACAACTTACCCAGAGAGAAGCATTAAATAGTTTTGGAAGTGACGAAATATATCTAGAAAAGTTTCTAATTTCTCCTAGACATGTTGAAATTCAAATTGCCGCAGATGAACAAGGTAACGTGATTCACTTTTTTGAAAGAGACTGCTCAATACAGAGAAAAAATCAAAAAATAATAGAAGAGGCACCTGCTTTTGGAATACCTGAAGAAAAACTAAAAGAAATCAGGAAAGTCTCGGTAGATACTTGCAGGAAATTAAAATACAAAGGTCTTGGAACTTTTGAGTTTCTTTATGAGGATGGAGAATTTTACTTCATAGAAATGAATACGCGTTTACAAGTGGAGCACACCATAACGGAAATGATCACCGGCATAGATTTAGTCAAACTACAAATAAAAATTGCTGCTGGAGAAGAAATTAGATTTTCGCAAGAAGAAATAACATGTAGAGGGCATGCTATAGAATGTAGAATTAACGCTGAGCACTCTGAAACATTCATTCCTTCACCAGGGCTAGTTACTGAATTTCATCCGCCGGGCGGATTTAGAATAAGAACGGACTCTCATTTATATTCTGGATACAAAGTTCCACAATATTATGACGCATTAGTAGCAAAAATCTGTTCTCACTCTAAGGACAGATTAGATGCAATAAGAAAAATGCGAGTTGCTTTAGAAGAGATGTATATTGAAGGGATTGATACTAACGCTGATTTACACGATAAAATATTTAGTGAGCAAAATTTTGTTGAAGGAAATATTTCTATTAATTATCTAAAAGAAATACTAAATATTTCCTAATGTCCGAACCAGAATATAACTTTAAAGCTATAGAAAAGAATGCTCAGGATTTTTGGGAAAGCAATAAATCATTTGAAGTAGAGCCTGATCCCAAAAAAGAGAAATTTTATTGCCTGAGTATGTTTCCTTATCCTTCAGGGCAATGTCATATGGGTCATGTTAGAAACTATACCATTGGCGATGTTATCTCAAGGTTTCAAAGACTCAAGGGAAAGAATGTTCTTCAGCCAATGGGATGGGACGCTTTTGGGTTACCTGCTGAGAATGCTGCTATTGAAAATAAAGTTTCGCCAAAAGAATGGACCGAAAAGAATATCCTTGAGATGAAAAAACAACTCAAATCGCTTGGATTTGCATACGATTGGCGAAGAGAATTAAAAACTTGCAGTGAAGACTACTACCAATGGGAACAATGGTTATTTTGTAAGCTTTATGAAAAAGGATTGGTTATTAGGGAAGAAGCCGAAGTAAATTGGGATCCAGTTGATAAAACGGTTCTTGCAAATGAACAAGTAATAGAAGGAAAAGGTTGGCGCTCCGGAGCAGAAGTTGAAAAAAAGATTATAAATCAATGGTCTTTTAAAATTACAAACTATGCAGATGAGCTTTTGGATGGTCTTGATCATCTGACGGGTTGGCCCGAACAAGTTAAATTGATGCAAAAGAATTGGATTGGTAAGTCTAAGGGTGTTTTATTTGAATTCTTATCAACTGAATCAGACAAAATAGAAGCATTTACAACTAGACCAGACACTATCATGGGAGTTACATTTATGGCTTTGTCTTTTTCTCATGAAATTGTCAGAAGAGAGGTAGAAACCAATAAAGAATTGGCAAAATGGATTAAGAAAAACTCTAGAGTAAAAAAAGCCGAAGCTGATTTAACTAAACAAGAAAAAAAAGGATTCAAACTTAAAATAAAGGCGATACATCCCATTTCAAAAAGAGAAATTGATATTTGGGTTGCTAATTTTGTTTTATCTGATTATGGCTCAGGAGCCTTAATGGGGGTTCCTGGTCATGACCAACGTGACTTTGAATTTGCTAAATCTAATAATATTGAAATTATTCAAGTAATTGATGATGGAGCTGGTCTTAAGGATAAGTTTGATCATGCTATTACAGAAAAAGGAGTAATAGTTAACTCAGATAATTTAAATGGTCTCTCATCAGAGGAAGCTTTCTCAATCCTTACCAAAGAAAATGAATTAAATTTTCAGGGAAAAGAAAAAATTAATTTTCGTCTAAGAAATTGGGGGGTATCAAGACAAAGAAATTGGGGCGCACCAATTCCTATGTTTATTTCATCAAAGGAAACTAAAAAAGTTTTGCCTTTTAATGTTCTTGAAGAAGATCAAATATCTAAGAATGAAATTGAAGTAGATGGTATTCACTATTTAAAGGAAAAAGATACATTTGATACTTTTGTTGAATCATCTTGGTATTACGCAAGATTTGCATCTTATAGGTCGGAAAACTCTATGGTAGATTCTGAAGCAGATTATTGGCTACCTGTTGATCAATATATAGGAGGAATAGAACATGCGATCTTACATCTTTTATATTCTCGTTTTTTTTGTAAGGTCATGAATGATTTATCTTTAATAAAAATAAGGGAGCCTTTTACCAATTTATTGTGCCAAGGTATGGTTCTTAAAGATGGCTCTAAAATGTCTAAATCAAAAGGCAATACGGTTAATCCAAACGATCTCATAAAGAAATATGGAGCAGATACTGTTAGATTATTTTCAATGTTTGCTGCCCCGCCAGAACAATCTCTAGAATGGTCAGACTCAGGCGTAAATGGTTCTTATAAATTTATAAAAAAATTATGGTCTCTATCTCAAAAGCTTATTTCTCAAAAAGTTATTTCAAAAGAAACAACAAAAGATTTTAGCAATATCTTTATCAAGTTAAATCAAACCATAAAAAAAGTTTCGGAAGATTTCGAAAATAAAAATCAATTTAATACTGCAATAGCTTCCGTCATGGAATTATTAAACGCTATTCCAAAGGATTTTTTAAATCCCGAGATATCAAAAGAGAATCATAAAACTTTTAGGTTAATAATTGAAAATAGCATAGTTATGCTATCTCCGATTATTCCTCATGTATGTCATGAGCTTTGGTTAAAATTAGGAAAAAAAACTTTCATTCATAATGAATCTTGGCCTGATTTTGATGCATCTAATCTTTTAGGAAATGAAATTACAATTGCAATTCAAATAAATGGGAAGTTGAGAGGTAAAATTCAAGTTGAGACAACCAGTGATGAACAAGCTATCATTGATCAGAGTTTACAATTAGAAAATGTTAAGAAATACCTTGAAAAAGAATCTATTAAGAAGACTATCTACGTACCTCAAAAACTTGTTAATTTTGTTATTTAATTTAAGAAAAATATTTTTTAAAACTTTTGTAGTCCTTTTTATTATCTCTTGTGGATTACAGCCGCTTAATTACCCTAATGAAAAAGTAACGATTTTTTTTGAGTTTCAAAAGAATCCTTTAAATTTATCTCTTGTTCAAGAAATTAAGAAAAATTTTTTTATTATGAATGCCTCAGAAGTTCAAAATAAAGAAAGAGCATCTTATGTTGTAAAGATATCTGATCACAGGCTTGGAAAATTCTTAGAAGCCACAGACAGAGATTTGTTTCCAGCAATTGTTAGTCTAGATTATCAAGTAAAAATAGATATTCTTAAAAAAAGTACAGGTGAACTATATGAAATACCTATCTTTTCATCAGAAGATTTTTCTTATGATACTGAGAGTATTCTTTCTAACGAAAATAAAGCAGATGAAATTAAAATAGATTTTTTTAGTGATGCTGTTAACGAACTAATAATTTTCTTTTCGGAAAAATCTAATGCCTAATCGACATAAAATTATTTTAAGCTCTAATGAGTTACAAAATGCCAATATCAGAGATGAGATTATTAAAAACTTAAAATCGGAAGGTTTTACTGATAGAAAAATATTCATTTATAAAAAGGGTTTGCATAAAGATATTTCTCTTAACGACTCGCAAAGAAGTTTATTTTCTGAAAAAGAGATAATTGACATAAGGCTTCAAGAAAAAATGGTTTTAAAAGATGATGCTGAGTATTTGGTTTCAATTTTGCAGAAAGAAAATCCTGACCGTTCGATAGTAATTTCTTCCTTAAATAAAAAAATAAAGACTACTGCTTGGTTCAAAAAAGCAGCTACTTCATCAAACTTATTTGAAGAGCCAACAGTTTATTCAAATCAAATTAAAGATTGGATAAAAAATGAAGCAAAAAAAATGGATTTAATTTTAAGTGAAGAAGGTCTTAATTTGATTGCCTCAAGAAATGAAGAAAATTTGTTATCTGCTTTCCAAGAACTTAAATTCCTTAAGTGCCTTGATCGAAAAGATACAGGCTATGAATTTGTTAGAGATAGTTCTGAATATCATGTTTTTAGTTTGGTAAATAATTTTTTAGTAAATAATATTTCTAAATCTCTAGAAATTTTAGAAATAATGAGATTGAATAAAGAAAACGAACCTGGAATTATTACAGTTGTCTATCAGCAGTTAGATAGGCTGGAACAGCTCAAGCAAAACCCAAATTTTTTTTTAAAAGGAGTTCCTAGAGATTACACTATGAAGCTTAAAATTAAAGCAAAAAAAATATCTCCCATACAAATCAAAAGTCTAAGAAAAAAACTCGCTAACTTAGATAAAAACTTTAAAACTGGAAAAGTAGAGTTTTGGAAAGAATTAAAAAATATTGTCGTAAAGTTTGGATATATCTAATTACTGATTCTATTTTTAAAAGACTTTGCTATCTTGCTATATATTTTACCGGGAAGACCCGAGCCAATTTCTTTTCCATCTAAGTCTACTATTGGAATAATTCCTTTTGTTGAATTAGTTACCCATATTTCGTCTGAAGATGAAAAAAAATCTAGTGAGATTTTATCTTCCTCATAGCTAATAGAATTTTCTTCTAGTAACTCCAAAATAACTTTTCTTGTAACGCCGGGAAGAATATTTTCTTCTAGGGAAGGCGTAAAAACTTTATCATTTTTGCAGCAAAAGATATTGCTGACTGCTCCTTCAGTAACATAACCATTTTCATAAAGAATAGTTTCAAAAACACCTTTTTGATTGGATTCATCTCTGAACATAACATTGGCTAATAACGACGTTGCCTTAATTTGACTTCTTCGCCATCTAAAATCTTTTTTTAATATAGCTTTCTCGCCACTATTTAAAGAAAAATCCGTATGTAACTCATGAGAAGAAATAAATACAGTGGGAACTAAATTGGGCTTAGGAATATGATCTCTTATTTCATCTGTTCCCCTAGAAATCTGAACATAAATAACTTGATTTAAAAAACTATTTCTAGAAATTAAATCCAAGATAATTTCCTTAAGCTCAAGAAAATTTTTTAAATTATATCCAAGTGTAGAAAGATTTTTTTCAAGCCTTTCTAGGTGAGCCTCTAGTTGGAAAGGTTTTTTTTCAAATGCAATTATTACTTCATAAATAGAATCGCCGAATAAAAAGCCTCTGTCCATTGGAGATATTTTTGCATCTTTAATATCTTGAAACTCATTATTTAGAAAACAAATAGACATTAATTAATTTCATCTTGCATAAAAAAACTATAAACAAAGAACATGAAGGATTCGATAGTTGCCATTATAAAACCTTTTCTTTTTACGTTCGTAACAGCAACTAGGTTTACAGAATTAATTACCCTGCCGTCGACTTTTATATCTAGTCTATCTATTACTGAATTCTTCATTACTGGAGCTTTTACTCCTAAGTTTTTGGAAGCCTCAAAACTCAATCTATCAAAAGTAGGTTTGGTCAGAGTAATGTAAACGTCCTCTTTGGGGCCTAGTTCAAGCTTATTATCTACGCCGCCCCAAACATCAACAATGGAAACTGGCTGGAACTTAGCTATGATTTTTTTTGTCTGATAATACTTAAAACCATAATCTAATAAACGTCTGGTATCTTGTAATCTAGATTTTTCAGAAGAACTGTTTAATACGATTGATATTAATCTCATATCAGCTCTTTTTGCTGAAGCTACAAGACAATATCCAGATGCTCTTGTATGACCAGTTTTGATACCATCAATAGAATCATCCTGCCATAGCAAACTATTTCTGTTTAATTGTCTTATATCGTTGTAAGTAAATTCTTTTTCACTATAAATTGTATATTCTTCCGGAAAATCACTTATCAATCTAATGCTTAATTTTGCAATATCTTCTGCAGTTGAATAATGATTTACATTTGGTAATCCTGTTGGATTAGTGAAATTAGTATTTTTTAACTCCATTTTTTGTGCATACTCATTCATAAGATATGCAAAATCATCTTGAGTTCCGGCAATATGCTCAGCAAGTGCGCAAGCTGCATCATTGCCAGATTGGATAATCATGCCGCGCATTAAATCTTCAATTAAAACTTCTTTTCCTTCTTGAATAAACATTCTAGATCCTTCCATTCGCCAACAACTTTCGCTAATTTTCGAAGAATCCTCAAGGCTTAAAAATCCTTGCTTCAAATAATCTGCAACAATGTAACTTGTCATTATTTTTGTAATGCTTGCTAGTCCGGTCGAAGCATCGGGGCTTTGCTGTGCAATAATTTTATTGGTGCTAGCATCAAGCAATAAATAACTAGATGCTGTTATTTGAGGTATTTTTGGGATAAGAGCCTGAGAAAAAATAGCAGAAGATAAAAACAAACTTATAATAAGATACTTTTTCATATTTTTACTCCAAACGCATAATCTATTTCTTGACTTAAAAGGAATACCGCCATTACATAGAATGAACTTCTATTGTATCGCGATAAAACATATAAGTTTTTATGACCCAGCCAAAAATCTTTGTCGTCAAAATTTATTTGAAGATATTTTTTTTGAGCAAGACTTTTTTTATTTAAAATTTGGATCGAATCTAAGTCTCTTAATTTTAAGGAAGTTTTAAACTCTGAAGTTACCTCTTGTTCTGCTAGGGGTTCTGCTATAACTCCATTCCTTTCCCATCCATGTTTGCTCAAGTAATTTGCAACACTTCCAATAGCATCAATTGGATTGGTTACAATATTTCTAATTCCATCTCCATCAAAATCAATTGCATAGGCTAAGTAAGAACTCGGTATAAATTGACCATATCCCATAGCTCCTGCATAAGATCCCTTCATAACTAAAGGATCTAGCTTTTCTTTCCTGGCAAGCAATAAAAAATCTTCTAACTGCTTAATAAAAAACTTACTTCTTCTAGGATAGTCAAAAGCTAAGGTTGAAAGAGAGTCTATAACTCTTTCCCTGCCTGTAATAGCTCCATAGCTTGATTCTATGCCAATTATTGCTGCAATGATTTCTTTAGGAATTCCAAATGTCTTTTCTGCTTCAATAAATTCTGGAAGAAATCTAGTCAAAAAATCAACGCCATTATTAATCCTAATTGGAGAAACTAATCTTGATTTATATTGAGTCCATGAAAATTTTTTTTCAGCTGGACGATCCATGGAATTAATGATTTTTTCTTTCTTTTTAGCTTTTGTGAATATGTACTGGAGGCGAGATTCCTCGAAACCATGTTCATTAACCATCTTAGTTATAAAAGATTTGACTTGAGTTCTATCAGAATAATCGGAAAAAGCATTAGGAGCCGATATAGTTAAAAGTAAAAGAAATAACAGACTTTTCAATTTATTCTCCTCAAAGATAAAATTATACCGATAGTAATCATATTAACCACTAGAGCTGTACCGCCCTGACTTATAAATGGGAGAGGCATTCCAACAACAGGGAAAATCCCAACCACCATAGAAATATTTAAAGTTACGTAGGCTGCCAATATTATTGAGAGCGTGCCTGCGACTAGTTTAGCAAATTTTGAATTGCTCATTCTGGCAACAAATAAAAGACGGTGTATTAAAAATGCGTAAAGAAGAAAAAGAATAAGAGCCCCCAAGAAACCAAATTCTTCAACTATGACTGCGAATATAAAATCTGTATGACTTTCAGGAATGAAATCTAATTGACTTTGACTACCTTCAGAAAATCCTTTACCTAAAAATTGACCAGATCCTATGGCTATTTTTGATTGCGCAATATTCCAGCCCGATCCCAAAATATCGGTATCTGGACTAAAAAAAGTGAAAACCCTTTCTCTTTGATAATCTAAAAGGCTCATCCATAAAAAAGGTAAGACAGCTAAGCCAGCTAAAAAACTATAAAAAATATATGGCCAAGGCATTCCAGAAAGAACGATAGGTACTAATCCAGAAAGAAGAACGATTGCAGACGTACCAAAATCTGGTTGAAAAAAAACAAGCAAAAATGCAATCAAAGTAGTTATTGCAACTACCAACCAGTCAGAAAATTTAATTTGAGGATTTCTTGAAAGATAGGCGGCTGCAGAAATAGGTAATAAAAAACGCATTAATTCTGAAGGTTGAAACCCAATAAATCCTATATTTATCCACCTATTTGTAGTTCCCGAATTAGGTAAAATCAAAACTAAAATTAAAAAGAAAAATCCTACCCAAACTCCATTCAAATAAATAGGCTCCATTTTCCTGAAGTTTGAAATAGCAGCTATAAACATCAACATCATTCCGATTAAAAAATATATTCCTTGTTTATAAAGAAGCATAGTGGATCCACTTGCGCTATAAATCATTGCTAAGCCGAATAGACTTAAAACTATGACCGTTAAGATTATAGAAAAATCAAAGTTTATTTTAGAGTTAGTTTTCCTTAATTTAATATCTACAGAAAAACTTAGAGGTTTATTTTGCATTTTCTTATTTAGAATAAAAGTTTATTGCTGATTGAACGATTGGAGCTGCTACTTCGCTACCAGATTCACCATTTTCTATGATAACGGCTACTACTAATTTTGGATCATTTACTGGTCCGTAACCTACAAATAGCGCATGGTCCCTTAATAATGGGTTTTCCCTTATTGCATCATATTCTTTTCCTGGAAGGATACTCTTAATTTGGGCGGTACCAGTTTTTCCTGCAATTACTTTTGAGTTTTTATCGAAGACTTTATGTGCAGTACCATTTCTTGCAGCTATTACATCAATTAATGCTTTTTCCATTTTTTCCCATCCGCCCTCATCTGATAAATTTATGTGAGCAATCTTTTCTGGTTTATAGGTTTTTTCATCAGAAGGCTGAATAAATAAAGGCTTATAGATTATTCCTTTATTAGCTAAACCTGAATAAGCAACAGCTAGTTGTAATGGCGTAGATAAGATATATCCCTGTCCTATTCCTAAATTTATAGTATCTCCTTTGAACCAAAAATCACCCTTGTACCCTAATTTCCATTTTTTATCAGGTAATAAACCTGAGGATTCAAAGGGAGTAAGGCCTGTTTTTTTTCCAAAACCGAAATTTTCTAACATGGGTTTAATTCCTGATAAGGTCAAATCGTAAGCAAGGTTATAAAAATAAACATCTGACGATTCAATTATTGCCTTTCTCATGTCAACGTTTCCATGGCCGTTTTCCTTCCAACCCCTGTATGGCCTAGGATCTCCTTCGACAAAATATTTTCCATTATCTCTTATCTTTTTTTCCCAGCTTATAACCCTATTCTCAATTGCAGCTAGGCCTACAAAAGGTTTTAGTGTTGAAGCAGGAGGATATTGTCCAGAAATAGCTCTATTAAAAATAGGACTATCTTGATTATCAAATAACTTTTCTACCAAAGTTGAATCGACTATTGAATTTAATATGTTTGGATCGTAAGAGGGAGAACTAATTAATGCCCTCACTAATCCAGTTTTTGGCTCAAGAGCTACCAATGCGCCCTTCCTTCCTTTGAAAAGTTTAAAAAGATGAGTTTGAAGAGATTTATCAATGGATAAATAAATATTCTCGCCATCTTTAGCTCCTTCTGTATCTAAAACTCTAACTAATTTTCCCTTAACATCTCTTTCTTGTGTTTGATAACCAGGCTTGCCTCTTAAAATGAAATCAAATTCCTTCTCAATGCCAGTTTTTCCAATTTGAGAATTTTTAATTTCAGATAAAGAATTGTCATTCTGAATATCAACCAGAGAAATATCTCCTACGTACCCAATAATATGAGCAAGTGTTTGATCATGCAGAACATACCTTTTCAGCGAGGAAATAACTTCAACACCTGAAATTAAATCTATATTAACTTTTATCTTTGCAATTTGTTCCTCATTTAAAGATTTAACTAAAGGGAAAGAATCATAATTTTTTATTTTTAAGGCTCTAGAAAAATAAATTGATTCTAACCCTTCAAAAGATAAGCCAAGAAGATCTGATAGGGTCAGTAGAGTTTTATTAGGATTTTCGATATACGCTGGGGTTACATATAAATCTCTTTGAACAACGTTTTCAACCAATAACTCTCCACGATGATCGTAAATAAAGCCCCTCACAGGATTAATGGTTTTCTGATAAATTCTATTCGATTCGGCAATAGTTTGATATTTATCTCCCTGTATAATAGTTAAATTAAATACCTGAATAAGAGAAATAAAAAAAAGCAGAATAAAAGGAGATAAAAATAATAAAGATCTTAAATATTCTTGCCCTGACCTGAAGCTTTGCCTTTGATTCAAGTTCATTTTAGTTTAATGAAGGGTCCCAAAGACTTTCTAAGTCATATAACTTTCTAGAATCTAAAGACATTATATTCACTACATAATCTCCTAAATCTAATAGAATCCAGTCGGCTGAATCTTGCCCTTCTACTCCAGAGATTGATATCTTATTTTTCTTTAGATCTTCAATGAGTCTGTCTTTAATAGCTGACATATGTCTAGATGAAGTTCCTGAAGTAATAACGAGATTATCTGTAAAAGAATTAAGCTTTGATATATCTAAAAAAGTTGTATTTTGAGCTTTTAAATCTTCTAAACTGTTTTTTATAATTTTTTTGGAACTCTTTGGCATTTAATTTTTATATAAAGATTTTTTAGATATGTAATCTTCAACTTCATGTGTTACTAAATCTGAAATACTTTCACCCATTTTAATTTTATTTCTAACCTCTGACGATGAAATATTTACCAAGTCATTTTCAAGTAAATAAATTTTTCCATTTTCTAAAAAAAGCTCTTCTTTGTAATCTATGATTCGATTTAATAATCTATCATCAACTTTTTCTTTTTTTGATGTGGTTCTTCCAACCACAAGCAAAGAGCACAACGATAATATTTCTTTCCATTTATTCCATAAAGTGAAATTACATAAGGAATCAAAACCAATAATTAAAGATAGGTGTTTACTTTTTTCTAGATTTTTAAGATGTAATAAAGTATCTAAAGTATATGAAGTTTTCTTATTTTTCGTTTCATAATCATTTATTAAAATATTTTTGGATTTCTTAAAAGCTAGTTCGATCATTTTTAGGCGATGGCTTTCATGAATTTGAATATTTTTGTTATGAGGAGATTGATAGTTAGGAATAATTTGTATTTCTTGAACAAGATTTAAATTATTAATATGTCTTATTACTTCAACATGGCCTTTATGGATTGGATCAAAAGCTCCACCAAAAATACCTATGATTCCCTCCATTAATTAAGATCTAAGTTGTCCTTGTCCTTTAATAACAAATTTTTGACTAGTTAAGCCTTCTAAACCGACTGGTCCTCTAGCGTGTAATTTATCTGTAGATATTCCTACCTCCGCTCCAAGTCCATATTCAAAACCATCTGCAAAACAAGTAGGTAAATTATGCATAACCGAAGAAGAGTCTACTTCTTTAAAAAATTTTTCTACGCTTGATAAATTTTCAGAAACAATTGAATCGGTGTGACCCGAACCAAAAGAATTTATATGAGATATGGCATCTTCTAGATTTTTTACAATTTTAATTGCGAGAATAGGAGCAAGATATTCTGTAATCCAATCTTTATCGTTAGCTAATTTAGTTTCAATAAAATTCTGAGTATCATTACAACCTCTTAATTCAACATTATGTCTATCCAATTCAATCTTTAATTTAGGTAGGATTATTTTTGCTATATCCTCTGAAACTAAAAGTGTTTCCATTGTTCCACATATTCCATATCTGTAGGTTTTCGCGTTAACAGTTATCTCAAGTGCTTTTTTTAAATCTGCATCTTTATCAAGAAAGACGTGACAAATACCTTCATAATGTTTTAAGACAGGAATTTTTGCTTCTTCGGAAACTATTTTTATTAAACTTTTACCGCCTCTGGGAATCAATAGGTCAATTTCATTCTCTCGCTTAATCATCTCATTAACCAATTTTCTATCTTGATTTTTTATCAATTGAATAGAAAACTTTGGCAAAGATGCCTTCTCCAAGCCTAATTGCATGCATTCTTCTATAACTCTATTTGAATTACTAGCTTCTGAACCACCCCTTAAAATACAAGCATTTCCTGACTTTAAACATAAAGCAGAAGCATCGGCAGTTACATTTGGTCGGGATTCATAAATAATGCCAATCACTCCTAAAGGAACCCTCATTTTTGATACCTCAAAACCAGAAGGCGAAATATGAGACTTATCTTCTTTTCCGATTGGATCATCAAGATTTATAACTTTATCTAAGCCTGCAATCATTCCATCAATTCTAGATTTATTTAGCTCAAGACGATCTACAAAAGAAGTCTGAAGATCTTTTTTGCTTGCTAATTCCATATCAATTTCGTTAGCTTCTACTAATTTGTTCACATTTTTAAGAATGTATTCTGCACCATACTTTAAAGCATCGTCTTTTATGCTTTGAGAAGCCCTTCTCAATTCCAACTTAGCTTGTTGAGCTTGATTGCAGATTGAATCAAGCTCAGAAAGAGGTTTTTTTGTACTCATGTGTTGTATTATTGCAATAATTTAATTATCTGCCTATGTTCGATTCAATACTATTATTTCTAGAGACTAATCCCGACTGGGTAAATTGGACCATTTTTGTACTGATTTTTATTGAGTCTCTTTTTATTATAGGTTTATTTACTCCAGCTTTACTTATCATTCCTGGTATAGGAGCGTTAGCTGCAAGTGTAGGAATCAGCCCTTTTGAAATAACTTTTTACGCAACTATGGGTATGATTATTGGAGATTCAACTAGTTTTGTATTGGGTAGACTTGTAGGAAATAAATTATTTGACTGGGTGCCAAACGATTACCATCGCTATGTTAAACAAGCTCAAAAATTTATGAAAAAGTATGGAATTCTAAGTGTTGCGCTTGGAAGATTTATTGGGCCTTTAAGATGTGTAGTTCCTTTTACAGCAGGTTCCTTAGGCATGAGAAAGAGTATTTTTTTTCCAGTAACTTTTTTGTCTGCTCCCACTTGGACTTCTTTGTACGTTCTAACTGGTTATTTTTTAGGAGTAGCATTTATAGAATATTTCAACTACGCTTTGATAGGATTAATTCTGGTCATAACGATTTATACTGTTTACAAAGATCCAATGAATTTAAGAGAGGATAGTAATAATGTCTAAAAGAGATAGCGAAAATAAATTTTTATCTGGAAATTGGTATCCAGTAGAAGAATCATCTTCTACCGAACTCAATATCTCTGGAGAATTACCTAAAGAACTGACAGGATTATTTCTCAGAAATGGCCCTAATCCGAAAGAACCAATAAATCACAAGAATTATCATCCATTTTTTGGTGATGGCATGATCCATGGCATAAGGCTGGATGAAGGAAAGGCTTTATGGTACAAAAATAAATATGTAACTTCGCCTCTAGGATTTGGTCCTAATACTCATGTTCTAATTCATGGAGAAAAAATCTATGCTCTTGTTGAAGGAGGATCTGCTCCTGTCATATTAGACTCGGAAATGAATTTTCTTGATGAAGAACCTTTTCCTGCTGCGGAAAATAAAAGATTTACTGCTCATCCAAAAATTGATTCAGAAACTGGTGAAATGCATGCCATTAGTTATGACTTTGGAGAATATGTTAATGGTCTTGGCCAAGTTCACTATGTAACTATCGATAAAAATGGAAAATTAGTAAAAGACCATGTTATCGAATTACCCAGCAGGCCTATGGTTCATGATTGTGCCATTACAAAAAACTATGTTTTAGTATTTGATTTACCAGTAACATTTAATTTAGGAAGAAGAGAAGCTGATAAAAATTCTACTGGTGGAGATTATCCTGTCATTTGGAATGAAAAGCATTTACCTCGGGTTGGGCTACAAAACAAAAAAACAGATGAAATTACTTGGATTGAAGTTAATCCAGGATTTCTTTTTCATATTGTAAATTCTTATGAAGATGAAAAAGGTCTAGTAATTTTAGATTTTTGTAGATACGAGAGACTTTTTGATTTTGAAAACCCACTACCAATGGGGAATAAACCTTATTTGACTCGGTGGACTTTAGATCCATTAAAAAAAACTTGTGTTGAAGAAATGCTAGACGATAGATCTATGGAGTTTTCCAGAGTTCACCCTGATTATGATGGTAAAAAACATCGTTTTGGATATTTGTTAAATGATGGAAAATTAAATAATTACTTCAAACATGATTTCGATGAGAAAAAAACAATTACTCATGATTTTGGCCCTTTTAAACAAGCGGCGGAACCTGTCTTCATTCCTAAAAAAAATGCTAAGTCTGAAGATGATGGCTTTGTAGTAGGTTTTGTTTATGACAAACAAACTGATTTAAGTGATTTTGTTGTTCTAGATGCGCAAAACTTTTCTGATGAGCCTTTAGCTAAAATTTCTTTACCCCAACGAGTACCATTTGGATTTCATGGAAGTTGGATTAATTTAAGCTAAATTCTTTCTAAAATTGCTTGATGGATTCCATCAAAAGAACCATTTGATAAGCAAATTAAATGGCAATTTTTTAATCCTAAACTTGATAGCTTTCTTAAAAACTCCTGTGTAGTTGAGCAAGCTTCAATATTTTTACTAATAGCTTGCATGGCGTTTATTTGGTTTTTATCTTTTGAAAATATATAAACCTGATCAGCAGATTCGACTGCTTTAGGAATTTTTTTATCGTGATATCCGGAAAGCATAGTATTTGATCTCATTTCTAAAAGACAAATTATTTTTTCTTTGCCAACCTTTTTTCTTAAGCCCTCTAAAGTATATTTGATAGAAGTTGGATGATGTGCAAAATCGTCGTAAACCTTTACGCTACTTTTATCTCCTACTAAATCCATTCTTCTAGATACCCCATTAAATTTAGAAAGAGCTGTTTCAATCTCCTTTGACTTTAATCCTAAGGATTTACATACCAGATAAGTAGCTAAGCCATTTTGTAAACTATGTTCACCTATGGATGACCAATCTATTAGAGCTTTTTTATTTTTGTGATTATAAATTTCAAACTGTGAGGAATCAGGAGTATTTTTTATAGCGTGCCAGCCTTTAGAAGATTTTGTGTAAAAAGGCATTGCGTTACTATAAAAACCCATTTCCATAACACTTTTTATATTTTTGTTTTCTTCTGGATAAATTAAAGTAGCTCTTGATGACATTAATCTAAGCAAATGATGAAACTGTTTTTTTATATCACTTAAATTACTAAAAATATCTGCGTGATCAAACTCTAAGTTATTTATAAGCAAAGTTTTAGGATGATAATGAATAAACTTTGATCTTTTATCAAAAAATGCTGTGTCATATTCATCAGCTTCTATGACGAAATAATCGTGAGTTCCTAAAGATGCAGTTGATTCAAGATCTTTTGCTCGTCCTGCGATTAAGTAACCGCAATCAATATCGTTATCTAGAAGAACTTTTGTAACCATTGAAGATACAGAAGTTTTGCCATGCGTACCGCTAATTGCAACCACATGTCGTTTTGATAAAAGATATTTAGATAAGAACTCTGGACCAGAAATGAAGTCTATATTCTTATTGAGAACTTCTTCAATCATTGGATTGCCACGAGCTATGACATTTCCTACTACAACTAAGTCTATATCCTTAGGAATATTATTAGGATTGTATCCTTCGTCTATAGGAATTCCCTTTGAAAGCAATACTTGGTCCATTGGGGGATATACGTTTTCATCACATCCAGAAACTTTTATGCCTTTTTCAGAAGCAAGTTGGGCCAAACCGCCCATAAAAGTTCCACATATTCCTAAAACATATATTTTCATCTAATGATTATATCCTTTTCCCAGAAAACCTTTTTTCAGTTATATTGCCTCAATGACAAAAATTAAAAATGCCTTTTATGCTCAGTCCGGAGGCGTAACTGCTGTTATAAACGCTACGGCATGTGGCGTTATTGAAACTGTAAATAAAACAAAAAAAATTAACAAGGTTCTAGCTGGTCAAAATGGAATCCTTGGTGCGCTTAATGAGGACTTAATAGATACTTCAAAAGAATCAAAAGTAAACATTTCTAAATTAAAGCAAACTCCAGGAGGAGCCTTTGGTTCTTGTAGGTTTAAGCTAAAAGATCCAATTAAACAAAAAAAAGAATACCGAAGATTGTTTGAAGTTTTTAACGCTCATGACATTGGCTTCTTTTTTTATAATGGAGGTGGAGATAGTCAGGATACAACATACAAAATCTCAGAGATGGCAAAAATGCTTAATTTCCCTCTTAAATGTATTGGAATACCAAAGACAGTAGATAATGATTTGCCCTTTACAGATTGTTCTCCAGGATTTGGATCAGTAGCTAAATATGTTGCAACTTCAACTTTGGAAGCCGGATTAGATGTTAAAAGCATGGCGGAAACTTCTACAAAGGTTTTTATCCTTGAGGTTATGGGTCGACATGCAGGTTGGATTGCTGCAGCTTCGTGTTTAGCTTCAAATAAAAAAGAAGATCCTCCTCATATAATTTTGCTTCCAGAAATCCCTTTTGAAAAAAGAAAATTTATAAATAAAGTAAAGAGCACCATCAAGAATAACGGATATTGTGTAATTGTTGCTTCAGAAGGAACAAGAACGAAAGATGGTAAATTCCTTGCTGATTCTGGATTGACTGATGCTTTCGGTCACAAACAATTAGGCGGTGTTGCTCCTGTGCTAGCTGAGATGATTTCTAAAATTGGTTTAAAAAATCATTGGGCAGTAGCTGACTATTTACAACGTTCTGCGAGACATCTAGCTTCAAAAACTGACTTAACACAAGCTTATGAAGTAGGAGTCCAAGCAGTAAAATTGGCTTTAAAAGGCGAGACAGGCGTAATGCCTATAATAAAAAGATTAAAAGATAGTCCATACAAATGGACTACTTCTATGGTTTCTTTAAAAGATGTGGCAAACATCGAAAAAACTATGCCTAAAAAATTTATCACAAAGGATGGTTTTAAGATAACGCAAGCTGGAAGAAAATACTTAAGCCCTCTTATAAGAGGTGAAGCTGACACTGTATACGTAAATGGATTACCGGATATAGCTTTGCTAAAAAATATAAAAGTGAAGAAAAAACTTAATAAAGTTACTTTTTGATTTTCTTAATAGTTCCAGAAAAACTAAAAACCACTTCATTTCCACTTTTTATTTGACCTTGACCGAAAGCAAGGCTTCTTGTTTCTTTGGTAATAGTTGTAAATATTTCTACCAAATCCCCTACTTTTGCAGGTGCAATAAATTCAGAGCGAAAGCTAATAGTAGCTGCGTAGTTTTCTTTAGACTCCATAGCGACAGAACAAAGACAATAGTCAGCAATGCTCATTAGCATTCCGCCATGTGCTACGCCGCCTGAATTTCCATTTTCAGGTCTTACCCAAAAAGCCATGACTAAATTACCCTCTTCATTTCTTTTGTAAAAACCTTGCCCAATGTGGGCAATGTGATTTTCAGTTTGATTTAGTGGTTCGTATCCCTGTGGGCACAAAAAATTTTGTGAAGTCATGATGATGATTTTAACTCAATGTGTATAATTGTTGTTCATTATGGATTTTAAACTTACTTCAGAACAGCTTGAACTACAAAAAGTAGCAAGAGAATTTGCTCAAAATGAGTTAACAGATTTAGCTGATGAAATGGAAGAATCGTCAAATCCTGTTCCAAAAGATGTTTTAAAAAAGATTGGTGAATTAGGTTTTCTAGGGGTAAATACTCCAACGGAATACGGCGGACAAGGTCTTTCGAATTTAGATGCAATAATTATTTTAGAAGAATTTGGAAAAATATCTTCTGCGGTTGGTTGGCCAGTTTTTGAGGCAAATGCTGGTCCGGTAAAAGTAATTGAACATTTTGGTTCAGATGCCTTAAAACAAAGAGTTATTCCAAAAGTCTGTCAGGGTGAAATGGTTGTCGCAGTTAGTATGTCGGAACCTAATGCGGGTACAGGCTTAACTGACTTAACTACTAAAGCAGAAATTAAAGGAGACAAAATTGTTATTAACGGTAATAAAAGATGGTGCTCGGGTGCCGGTCATTCTGATGGTTATGTTGTTTATGCAAGAATGTCAGATGCTCCTGCTGCAAAAGGTATAGGAGCAGTTTTTGTTGATATAGATACACCAGGTCTTACATTTGGAAATAGTGAAAGCTTAATGGGTTGGCGAGGTATTCCATCAGCAGATATCTATTTC
This sequence comes from Gammaproteobacteria bacterium, assembly GCA_003331625.1. Lineage (GTDB taxonomy): Bacteria > Pseudomonadota > Gammaproteobacteria > Magnimaribacterales > AG-339-G14 > MEDG-81. The sequence continues at coordinate 219,205 of QOPF01000001.1, forward strand.
GATAACGTTGAGGTTCCTATTGATAATCTGCTAGTAGAACCTGAGGATGGTTTTAAAAAACTAATGGAAACCTTCGATTTAGAAAGATGTGGAAATGCAACTATGGCTTTATCTCAAGCAGCTGCAGCGTTGGACTATGTAAAAGAATATGTCCAAGAAAGGGAACAATTTGGCAAACAACTAGTAGATTTTCAGGCAGTACAGATTAAATTAGCTGATATGTTAATTAGAGTGGAGGCTTCGAGACTTTTAATCCACCGTGCTGTTTTCAATGCAGCAAATGGTTTGCCAGACATCTTAGAATCTAGCACTGCAAAATGTTTTGCAAATGAAATTGCCAGAGAAGTTACCACTAACGCTATGCAGTTAATGGGTGGTTATGGTTTCAATAAAGAATATAAAATGGAAAAACGCGTCAGGGATTCTTTTGGTTGGGGAATTGCTGGGGGAACTATTGATGTTCAAAAAGTGAATATTGCATCAGCGATGATTGGCCGAAGATTCAATCAGAGAGCTAAATAATTTAGTTTGCGCGGTATTCGCTAATAATTTCTTCTAAACTACTAATAAACTCTTTTTTTTCTTCCTCGGTGAGAAAATCTCCAACTGCAATCTTTTCTCCTTGAGAAGAAATTACTATTTTTATTGGATACCAATGATGACTTGGTTTTTCTACAAAGACATAGGACCATTCTCTTATAAATTCAGAAATAGAATCAGGTCGATATTTCCCTTTTTCAATGGTTAGTTTTTCTTTTGTTAAGGTAATTACTTCTTTTTTTAAACTTTTATTAAAAACTACATATAAAGCTGATCCTACTATCAGGATTTCAAGACCAGCAAAAGGAAGAATAAGTGGTGCGCCATAAAAGAAAAAAGTCACACCAATAATTGTTATAGGCAAAGAAATTAGAAATAGAAACAACATACTGCCCTGCCAGGAAATCGAACTATTTGGCATCAAAGATAATCTATATCCATTATTAGTTTGTTCTGTTATAACCATCGATAATATAATTTTTATATTTAAAAACTATCAGATTATGATATTTTCATTTATCAAAAGCAAAAATGACAAAGATTAATTCTATAAATAGAACTTCCCTGATGCCAAACTATGCGCCGGCATCTTTTATTCCTGTTAAAGGAAAAAAATCTGTTCTTTGGGATGAAAAAGGAAAAGATTACATTGATTTTGGTGGTGGAATAGCTGTGACTTGTCTTGGTCATTCTCATCCAGCTTTAAATAAAGTTTTAAAAAATCAAGCATCTAAACTTTGGCACGTCAGTAACTATTTATATAACAAACCTGCTCTAGAATTAAGTGAGATGCTCACTAAAGAAACTTTTGCTGATAAGGTATTTTTTTCAAATTCTGGAAATGAAGCTAATGAAGCTGCAATTAAATTAGCAAGAAAATATTTCTACGACCAAGGAAAGCCAGAAAAACATGAAATTATTGTCTTTACTAATGCTTTCCATGGGAGATCAATGCTCAACATTACTGCGGGAGACTCTGAATTTCAGAAAACAGGATTTGGTCCGCTATTGAAAGGTTTTAAAAGAGCGAAATTTAATAATCTAGGATCGGTAAAGAAAATATTAAGTAAAAAAACAGCAGCAATTTTTGTAGAACCCATTCTGGGTGAATCAGGAATAATTAGAGCAGAAAATCCTTTTCTTTCAGGTTTAAGAAAGCTTGCAGATGAAAATGACTGTTTACTAATTTTAGATGAAGTGCAAAGTGGGATTGGTAGAACCGGAACTTTAATGGCTTATATGGGCTATGGAGTCGAGCCAGATATTTCAACTTTAGCAAAAGGACTTGGTGGTGGAATTCCTATTGGAGCCACTCTAGCAACAAAGAAAATTTCTCAAGCTTTTCAACCAGGAACGCATGGAAGTACTTTTGGCGGAAATCCTTTAGCATGCGAAGTTGCTAAAAAAGTTGTAGAAATTGTTTCATCTCAAAAAGTGCTTAACGGTGTTATGAAAAAGACTATAGCCTTTCATGAAAAATTAAATAACTTGTCAAAAAAATATAATTTATTTACAGATATAAGATCGGCAGGGTTATGGATTTGTTGTGATTTTAAAAAAATTAAGACTAAGGATTTTCTTGAAGCTTCCTATAAAAAGGGGCTAATTTTAGTCCAAGCTGCAGGAGAAAAAACTATTAGGATTGCGCCTTCTTTAATTATTAATGATAAAGAAATTGACGAAGGATTTAAACGATTTGAAAAAGCAATTAAAAGTTGTCTTTAATTACTCAGATATAACCTCAACCTTCTCAACTTTTCTGTAGCCTTTTGGTAGGAAATTTCCCTTTCTGCCTCTTGTACCAACAAAGTTTTCAAGGTCGTTTGGTTTGATAACAAAGTGTTGCTTGCCACTGTATAACTTTAAAGAATCCCCTTTTTTGTAAGTTACTAAAAAAAGAAGTTGGTCTTCTTTTGCTTCAAATTTCTTTTTATCAACAGAAATTATTTTGTTTCCTTTACCTTTACCTAGGATAGGAAGTTCAGATGCTTCGATTACGAGCATCTTTCCCTCTTGAGTAATTGAAGCGATATAGTTTTCTTCAATTGCTGAAAGTATTTTTGGTGTAATTGGTTTTGCATTTTTAGCATTTAAAGCAGCCTTTCCTGATTTATTTTTTGTCTGCAAATCGCCTAACTTTGTTACAAAACCATAACCTAAATTAGAAGCTAGTACGGCCAAAGTTTCTTCTGAGCCTGCAATCACTCCAGAAAAAGTTGCCCCAGATTGAGCATTTATTTTTCCTGAAACAGGATCTCCTTGACCTCTTGCTGAAGGAAGCTGATGAATAGGCAAGGTATAAGCCTTTCCATAATTATCCAGAACTACTGCATTTTGACTATTTCTTGCCAAAGAAGATGAAAGATAAGAATCTCCTTCTCTATATTGCAATCCTTCTACTTCTACTTCATGACCTTTTGCCGCTCTAATCCAGCCTTTTTCAGATAAAACAACTGTCATTGGATCATTTGAAATTAATTCTTTTTCATCAAATGCTTTTGCCTCTGCAACCTCTGTTATGACGCTGTTTCTTTCATCACCAAATTCTTCCTGATCTTCTTTAAGCTCTTTTTTTATTAAAGTTTTCAAACGCGAAGTTGAATTTAATATCTTTTCTATCTCCTTAGCTTCATCCTTTAAAGAATCTCTTTCAGAGATAATAATTTCTTCCTCGAGCTTCGCCAATTGGCGTAATCTAATATCTAAAATTGCGTTTGCTTGAATTTCAGTAAGCTTAAATTTCTTTATAAGTTCTTTTTTTGGATTATCTTGAGTTCTGATAATTTTGATAACTTCATCTAAGTTTAGATAGGCAATCATTAGGCCCTCTAAAATATGCAATCTATCGTTAAGCCAATCTAATCTATGTTGTAATCGTCGTTTAACAGTTTGAGTTCTAAAGGAAATCCATTCTTTGAGAATTCCTTTTAGATCAAAAACTTTTGGTCCTCCGCTCAAACCTATTACATTTAGATTAACTCTTACGTTTTTCTGCAAATCAGTTGTAGCAAAAAGATGACTCATTAATGCTTCCTTATCTACTCTATTTGATCTAGGCACGACAATAATTCTTACTGGATTCTCTCCATCGCTTTCGTCTCTTAAATCTTCAATAAGATTCATTTTTTTTGAATCAATTTGAGCTGCAATTTGTTCTAAAATTCTAGTTGTAGATACTTGATAAGGAAGAGCGGTAATGACAATCTCTCCATCTTCAAGTTCGTATGTTGCTCTTAACTTTATTGCGCCTCTTCCAGTTTCATACATTTCTAAAATTTCTTCTTTGGTTGAAATTATGTCTGCCTTAGTTGGAAAGTCTGGAGCGGGAATGAATTTTAAAAGATCTTTTGTAGAAAGTTTTGGTGAATCTAACAAAGCAATAGTTGCGTCAATTACTTCGATTGAATTATGAGGAGGAATATCTGTTGCCATACCCACAGCTATCCCAGAGGCGCCATTGAGAAGGACATTTGGTATTCTTGCTGATAAAAATCTAGGTTCAATTAAAGTACCATCAAAGTTTGGCCCCCAATCTACGGTGCCTTGCGACAATTCTGATAGCAAAACTTGAGCATAAGCTGAAAGCCGGCACTCTGTATATCTTACTGCAGCAAAACTCTTCGGATCATCTAATGAACCCCAGTTTCCTTGTCCTTCAATTAAAGGGTATCGAGTTGAAAAACTTTGGGCCATCAAGACCATTGCTTCATAAGCTGCGCTATCGCCATGTGGGTGAAATTTTCCAATTACCTCACCTACTGTTCTTGCACTCTTTTTAAATTTTGAAGTTGATTTCAGTCCTATTTCAGACATTGCATAGATAATTCTTCTTTGGACTGGTTTGAGACCATCACCAATAAAGGGTAAAGCTCTATCTAGAATTACATACATTGAGTAATCTAGATAAGCCTTTTCGGCATATCCTCCAATACTCAAACTTTTTTCTTTACTCATTAATGTTTGCTAAATTTCCTTTACTTTCCAACCAAGTTTTTCTATCTGCAGCTCTTTTTTTTGAAAGCAGCATATTAAACATTGAGGTAGAACTATTTCCCTTTTCTAACTTAAGTTGAATTAACTTTCTTACATCTAAAGACATTGTTGTTTCTTTTAATTGAGAAGGATTCATTTCTCCTAAACCTTTAAATCTCTGAATTTCAACTTTGGTTTTTTTATTTTGGGTTGATAACTTTTTGACAATACTTTCCTTTTCACTTTCATCCAAAGCATAGTAAATATCTTTTCCTTGATCAATTCTGAATAAAGGAGGTTGAGCAACATAAACTCTTCCAGCTTCTACTAGAGGTCTAAAATGCTTAAGGAAAAGAGCGCAGATTAACGTTGCAATATGTGCTCCATCAGAATCCGCATCAGCTAAAATACAAATCTTGCCATAGCGCAAACCGTCTAAAACTCTGCAGCCTGGTTGAAGACCAATTGCCATTGCTATATCTTTTACTTCTTGAGACTGAGTTACTGCATCAGTATCTACTTCCCAAGTATTTAAAATTTTTCCCTTCAGAGCCATTACAGCTTGAAAATTTCTGTCTCTTGCTTGTTTTGCTGAGCCTCCTGCTGAGTCTCCTTCAACTAAAAATAATTCTGTTTCTTCGTAATTAGACGAAACACAGTCAGATAATTTACCTGGCAAAGTTATTCCTTTAGTTATTTTTTTTCTTTCTACAGTTTTACTTTCTCTAACTCTTTTTTGGGCATTATCTATTGATATGTTTGCAATTCTTTCGGCTAATTCGGTTTCTTTATTTAGCCAAATTGCGAAAGCATCTCTCGTGATGTTAGCAGCAATTGATTGAAATTCTTTTGACGAAAGTTTTTCTTTGGTTTGTCCAGAAAATTGTGGATCTTTCAATTTCGCTGAAAGAATATACGACGCATTTTTCCACACATCATCTGCCGTAATTTTTATTCCTTTTGGTATCAAGTTTCTATAATCACAAAATTCTTTAATAGCATCTGTAATGCCGCTCCGCATTCCAGCAACATGTGTACCGCCTTGAATAGTTGGTATAAGGTTTACATAGCTTTCTGTGACGCTTTCTTGTTCTCTTAATTCCCAAGTGACGGCCCAGGCCAGTGAATTTTCTTCATCCTCAAAATCACCTAATATTGGTTCTTCAGGTAGGTAGTCTCCCTCAGCAAGGGCACTAATCAGGTAGTTACCCAACCCATCTACGAAACACCATTCTTCTTTTGTCCCATTAACATCGTCTTTAAATTTTATTTTAAGTCCAGGACATAAAACTGCTTTAGCTTTTAAAGAATTTGAAAGAAACTTTCCTGAAATTTTTTCAGTATCAAAAAAAGATGAATCTGCTTTGAATAATATCTTAGTTCCTGAATTTCTTTGCCCAACATTATCAATAATTTTTAACTCTTTTTTCTTGATGCTGTTTTTAAATCCAATTTCATATTTTTTTCCATCTCTTTTAATTTCTGCGTTTAAATAAGTTGATAAAGCATTCACGACTGAAACACCAACGCCATGCAAACCTCCTGAAAATATGTAATCTTTATTTGAAAACTTTGCTCCAGCATGAAGTCTTGAGAAAATAAGTTCTACACCAGGTACTTTTTCTTCCGGGTGAATGTCAACTGGCATTCCTCGACCATCATCCTCTACTGATACTGAAAAATCTTTATTTAAAACGACGGCTATTTCTTTGGCATGCCCGGCTAGAGCTTCGTCGACACTATTGTCGATGACTTCCATGACAAGATGATTTGGACTGGAAGTATCGGTATACATACCAGGTCTTTTTCTAACGGGCTCAAGACCCGAAAGCACCTCAATGGATTCAGATGTATAGTCTCGATTAGCCAATCTTTATAGGTTTTCTAGAATTTTTTCCGCACTACTTACCTCAAAAGCCCCGCCTTTTTCAGCGAGCAGACAAGAGATAATTCCGTTATCAATAATAGCAGCGTATCTTGATGATACTTTGCCAAGTCCAAAGCCACTTCCGTCCATTACAAGACCCATGCTTTCAGTAAATTCACAGTTTCCATCAGAAAGCATTGTTATCTTGCCTTCAACGTTTAGATCTTTGCCCCAGGCGCTCATTACCCAAGGATTAGTCACAGATATACAAATTATTTCATCAGCGCCTTTCGATAAAATTTCTTCTGATTTATCAAGAAAACCAGGGACATGGTTTACAGAGCAGGTAGGAGTATAGGCGCCTGGAACTCCGATTATGACTATTTTTTTATTTTGACTGTACTCAGTTAATTTAACTGAATCTATACCTTCTGAACCTAGTTTACGAAGAGTTGCATCCGAGACTTGATCACCTTGTTGTTTCATATTTAGATTTTACTATAAATTTTACTTCCGGATTCACGGAATTCTTTTGCTTTTTCTTTCATAGCTTCTTCTTGTTCTTCGATTTGTTTAGCAGCGTAATCTCTCACATCTTGAGAAATTTTCATCGAACAAAATTTTGGGCCACACATTGAACAAAAGTGAGCAACTTTTGCGGAATCCTTTGGTAAGGTTTCATCATGAAATTCTCTTGCTCTTTCTGGATCTAAACCAAGATTGAATTGATCTTCCCACCTAAATTCAAATCTGGCTTGAGATAAAGCATTATCTCTTATTTGCGCTGATGGATGACCTTTAGCTAGGTCTGCTGCATGTGCAGCAATTCTATATGCCATAAGACCTTCTTTAACGTCTTCTTTATTAGGCAAGCCTAAATGTTCTTTTGGGGTAACATAACAAAGCATTGCACATCCATACCATCCAATCATTGCAGCACCAATAGCTGACGTAATGTGATCATAGCCTGGAGCAATATCAGTTGTAAGTGGCCCTAAAGTATAGAAAGGAGCCTCTGCACATTGATCGAGTTGTTTATCCATATTTTCTTTTATTAATTGCATAGGGACATGGCCTGGACCTTCAATCATTGTTTGAACATCGTTCTGCCAGGCAAGAGAAGTTAATTCGCCTAAGGTTTTCAACTCTCCAAATTGAGCTTCGTCATTTGCATCAGCAATAGAACCTGGTCTAAGTCCATCACCTAGTGAAAAAGTAACATCATATTTTTTCATAATCTTGCAAATATCTTCAAAATGAGTGTAAAGAAAATTTTCTTTATGATGAGAAAGACACCACTTAGCCAAAATAGATCCTCCCCTTGAAACAATGCCTGTCACACGTTTAGCAGTCATTGGAACATATCTCAAAAGAACTCCAGCATGAATTGTAAAATAATCTACTCCCTGTTCAGCTTGCTCGATGAGTGTTTCTTCAAAAGCACTCCAGGAAAGGTTTTCTGCTATACCATTAACCTTCTCTAAAGCTTGATATATAGGTACCGTACCAATTGGTACTGGAGAGTTTCTAATAATCCATTCTCTTGTTTCATGAATGTTTTTTCCGGTAGAGAGGTCCATGACAGTGTCTGCTCCCCATCGAGTAGACCAAGTTAATTTTTCTACCTCGTCATGAATAGATGAGGAAAGAGCTGAATTTCCAATGTTGGCATTAACTTTTGTTTTGAAGTTTCTCCCAATAATCATTGGTTCGATTTCAGGATGCTTTATGTTTGCTGGTATAACTGCTCTTCCAGTTGCGATTTCGTTTCTGACAAATTCAGGAGTGTAGATCTTTGGAATATTTGCTCCAAAATTTTCGCCTTTGTGAAAACGCCCTTCTTTTAATTCTGAATTTTGTTTTATATTTTGATTTTCTCGTATCGCAATATATTCCATTTCTTCAGTAATAACACCATCTCTCGCAAGGGACATTTGAGTGGAATTTATTTTCCGATTTTTTAACCAGCTCATCCTACTTCTTGGAATTCCAGTCTCAATATCAATTTCAATATCAGGATCGGTATAAGGTCCTGAAGTATCGTAGATATAAATAGGCTTGTTTTTTTGATTTCCGTTTGTTGTTAAAGAGTCCGTTTGCAGGATTTCTCTCATAGGTACTTTGATTTCTTTTTTTGAACCTTCTAGATAGATTTTTTTTGAACCAGCAAAGTTTTTTGATGCGGTCTGTAAAATTTCTTTAGATTCAGGTACTTCGTTTAAGGTTTGAGTAGTTATTTTTTTCACTTATTTAGTTATTTTAATGGTAAAAGGTCTTACAAAAAATTAATATATGTTTTCCTATACATAATTTAACTCAAGAGGAGCTTCTTTTGGAAAAATTAACTTCATTTTTAATAACTTTATCTCTTTTATTTTTCTGTTCCTTTGGTTATTCAGCAAATTTGGCTGATATTTATGAGCTTGCCTTATCAAATGACCCGCAATTAAAAATAGATGAGGCCACTTTTAACGCAAATAAAGAAATTAAAAATAAAGCTATGTCTGGACTGCTTCCTAAGTTTTCTTTACGAGCTGGAACTACTTGGAATGAAAATAAAAATACAGAATCAAATGCGTCTTTATTTACTGATACACAAGGAAGTAATTCTAATTATTACTCGGCCAATTTAATACAACCTATCTTTAGAGTTGATACTTGGTTTCAATTTGCACAGGGTAAAGCTTTGGGAGAAGCTGCCGAGGCTAAATTTGCTTTATCGCAACAAGAAACGATTATTAGAATCTCGAATACATATTTTAATCTTTTAAAGGCTAAGAAAAATCTAGAAGTAGCAAGGCTAGAAGAACAATCTATAAAAAAACAAAGAGACAGAACAAAAAGACTTTATGAAGAAGGTGTTTCTTCAAAATCTGAATATCAGGAAGCTCAAGCTTTTTATGATTTAGCTAGAGTTTCTAAGATTGCTTCGGAAGGAAGTTTAGAATTTGCGAGAGAAGCTATGATTTCAATCATTGGTGACTCGCCTGAAATTAATGATTTGAATGATGACTTTCCAATTAGTAAGCCAGATCCTATTGATCAAGATCAATGGGCTCAGCTTGCTTTATCAAATAGTTTTGCATTGAAAGCTTCTAAAATGAATACAACAGCAGCTAAAAAAAATTCGCAGGCTAAACTAGCCTCTCACTTTCCAGATATAGATTTAGTGGCAAGTCTTACACAGAATAATTCTCGAGGTATTGTTGGATTCAATCCCTCAACCAATCCTCCTGTAACTTATGGTCCTAATGGAATTGAGCAAACTAGATATAGCTTAGAATTTAATTGGCCTATTGTTACTGGGGGTTTATTACACGCAGAAAGAAGAGAGGCAAAAGCTCTCTCTGAACAGGCTACTCAACAAGAACGCCTTACTGAAAGATATGTCATCAGAGATGTCAGAACTAAATTCACTTCAGTTTTAACTAATTTAGCAAATGTTAATGCTCGAAAAGCTTCCTTAAAATCTTCTAATTTTGCTCTTAAAGCAACCATGGTTGGTTATGAGGAAAATACGAGAAATATTGTTGACTTATTAAACGCAGAAAAAAATTACTTTTCTGCTCAACGAGATTTAATTGCTGCTAAATACGATTACATTATTAGCACTTTAGAATTGAAACTTGCTTCAGGCATGCTTTCCCCTGCAGATATATATGAAATCAGTAGCTATCTAGATAGCTAATGCCTGAACTACCCGAGGTAGAAACAACTCTTAGAGGAATTTCCAAAAAAATTCTAAATAAAGAAATATCCTCATTTATATCTCGAGAGAAAAAACTTCGCTGGATTATTCCCCCCACTATAGGGAAACGCGTTAAAGGGCAAAGAATTAATAATGCTTTCAGGCGAGGGAAATATATTATTTTTGAACTTGATAATTGTTCGTTGATTATCCACCTAGGCATGTCCGGCAAACTTAGAGTCTTTAATAAAAAAATGAAACCTAAGAAGCACGAACATTGGGATTTAAATTTTACAGATAATTGGACTTTGAGATACACAGATATAAGAAAGTTTGGCGTCTTAGATTTGACACTAAAAAATCCTCTTGAACATAAATTACTTAAAGATCTCGGGCCTGAGCCATTAGGAAATAGTTTTAATGGGATTTATCTCTTTGAAAAATCAAGAAAGAAGTCTATTGCTGTAAAACAATTCATTATGAATGCAAAAATAGTTGTGGGAGTTGGGAATATTTACGCCAACGAAGCTTTATTTATGGCTGGAATTAAACCAATTAAAAAAGCTGGAAAAGTAACTAAAAAAGAATATGAAAATCTATCAACTAAAATTGTAAAAGTCCTAAAAGACGCAATTCATGAAGGTGGCACAACGCTTAAAGACTACAGTAATGCCGAAGAAGCTCCTGGCTATTTTAAGAAAAAATTACAGGTTTATGGTCGAGGAAATTTAGAATGCTTTATTTGCAGAAAAAATTTAAAGGAAATAAGACTGGGGAATAGATCCACAGTTTATTGTGTTAGTTGCCAGAATTAAAATTTCTTTTTCATCTCTTCTAAAGAGATAGGATCCACAAAAGAAGATACGTCGCCACCCATTTTACAAATTTCTTTAACCAAGCTTGAACTTACAAAGGAATATTCAGTTTTAGGCGTAAGAAAGACACTTTCTAATTCAGGCATCATAGATCTGTTCATATTTGCCAATTGAAATTCATATTCAAAATCAGCAACAACTCTAAGACCTCTTATTAAAATTTTAGCATCATTATCTTTAGCCAAATCAACTAATAATCCAGAAAAGCCAATAACTTCAACTTGATTATTTCCATCAAAAATTCTTTTTGAAATATTTATTCTTTCTTCTAGATTAAAAAGAGGATTCTTAGTTTCGCTTTCAGCAATTGCCAAAACAACTTTATCAAAAAGTTTACATGCTCTTTCGACTAAATCTATGTGTCCTTTGGTAATAGGATCGAAAGTTCCAGGATACAAAGCCTTATGTGACATAAAGATATTATATTCTATTTATAGAATGATAAAACTTATGACAGTGCAAATAAGACCTTTTCTAATTAGAAAAGGTCATTATTCATAACTTTGTTCCAAGCTTTTATGAAGTCTTTCTTAAACTTCTCTTCAGAATCGCTTTGAGCATAAACTTCAACATAAGCTCTCAACTGAGAGTTAGATCCGAATACCAGATCAGCTCTGGAAGCAGTTCTTTTCTTTTCGCCACTCACTCTATCAAAAGCTTCATAAGAATTTCCAGTACCATTTGGTTTCCACTGAACTCTCATATCCAGCAGAGTTTTAAAGTACTCATTAGAAAGCTCGCTTGAATTTTCAGAAACTAGACCATAATCACTCGCTGTGATTCCCAAAGATCTCATTCCTCCTAAGAGGACTGTCATTTCTGGAGCTGTTAAACCAAGTAATTGAGCTTTATCAAGCATCATTTCCTCAGCAGTTACGTTAAGTCCAGAACGGTGGTAGTTTCTAAAGGCATCAGACAAAGGTTCTAAGTATTCAAAAGATTCAGGATCTGTTTGCTCGTCGGTAGCATCTCCTCTTCCTGGAGTAAAAGTAACGTCCATACCTGAAGCTTTTTCAATCGCTATATTACCTGCAAGAACAATGATGTCTGCCATCGAAACTCCGGTCTCATTAGCAACGCCTTCATAGGCAGAAAGAACTTTCTCCAACTGTTCGGGCTTATTAACCTCCCAATCTTTCTGAGGAGCTAGACGTATTCGGGCACCATTAGCGCCGCCTCGCATGTCGGAACCTCGATACGTGTATGCGCTAGCCCAAGCAGTCTCAGCCATTTCTTGAATGGATAAACCTAAATCCGAAATTTTTCCTTTGACAGCAGCAACATCATAATCTGAATTACTTTCACCAACTGGGTCTTGCCAAATAAGATCTTCCTCAGGAACTTCAGGTCCTATGTAATTTGATTTTGGACCCATATCTCGATGCAGAAGTTTAAACCATGCCCTTGCGAAAGCATCGGCAAACTCATCAGGATTTTCATGAAATCTTTTAGAAATTTCTTTGTAACTAGGATCTTCTTTAAGGGCAATATCTGTAGTTGCCATTATTGTAGGAACTTTTTTTGATGGATCATGAGCATCAGGTGCCATATCTTCTTCTTTTTGATCTACGGCATACCATTGATGCGCACCAGCAGGACTTTTACCTAATTCCCATTCGTAGCCAAAAAGTAAGTCGAAGTACCCGTTATCCCATTTGATCGGATTTGTTGTCCATGCACCTTCTAAACCACTGGTAATAGAATCTCCACCTAAGCCTACTCCATGCTTATTAGTCCATCCTAAACCCATTTGCTCAATAGGCGCTCCTTCGGGTTCAACTTCAACTAAATTAGCATCCCCTGCACCATGACATTTTCCAAAAGTATGACCTCCAGCAACTAGGGCCACAGTTTCATAATCATTCATTGCCATTCTGCCAAAAGTTTCTCTAATATCGTGTGCACTTGCTAAAGGATCCGGATTTGCATCAGGTCCTTGTGGGTTTACATAAATCAAACCCATTTGCACAGCTGCAAGAGGATTATCAAGTTCACGCTCACCTTTATAACGCTGATTTTCTAGCCATTCTTCTTCTACTCCCCAAAGAATATCTTCTTCAGGACCCCAAATGTCATCTCTTCCCCCACTAAAGCCATAGGTTTTTCCGCCCATAGATTCTATAGCAACGTTTCCCGAAAGGATTAAAAGATCAGCCCAGCTTATTTTGTTGCCGTACTTTTCTTTTATAGGCCAAAGTAATCGTCTTGCTTTGTCTAGATTGCCGTTGTCAGGCCAGCTATTCAGTGGAGCAAACCTCATTGCTCCTGTGCCTCCTCCGCCTCTTCCATCAGTACTTCGATAAGTTCCTGCTGCATGCCAGGTTAGACGAACAAAAAATGGACCATAATGACCATAATCTGCAGGCCACCAGTCTTGTGAGTCTGTCATCAAATCGTTTAAATCTTTTTTCAAAGCCTGGTAATCGAGTTTTGAAAATTCTTCACGATAATTAAAATCTTCACCTAAAGGATTAGATTTTCTATCATGCTGATGAAGAATATTTAAATTTAATTGGTCAGGCCACCAATCTTTATTTGATTGACCTGTTGAACTGTTGCTTGTCATTGCCCCATGCATTACAGGACATTTTCCTTCTGTATTTTCAGACATTGTATTTCACCTCATATAAAAACAAATTCTTGATATATTAAACTATCTTTTAATGTATTGATAAAGATGTATATTTCTTATTTAATGTTTCAAAAAATTGAATGTAAATGATTAGCCTAAAACAAATTAATTATGCGCTTGCTGTTGAAAGTAAGATGCATTTTAAAAAAGCAGCTGACAAGTGTTTCGTTTCCCCATCGACGCTTAGTAACGCAATTTTAGAAATGGAAAAACAATTAGGATTTGAAATTTTTGAAAGAAATAATAAGAAAGTGATGATCACAAAAGTTGGTAAAGAAATTTTAGAGAAGTATAAAAATATAAAGCTTCTAATGGAAGATATTCAAAAAATTTCTGAAAGTAATTCTAAAACTCTTGCACACCCAATTACTCTTGGTGTTATTCCAACAATAAGTCCTTTCTTACTTCCTCACGCAATTCAAACTTTAGAAAAAAAATTTCCGGATTTAAATCTTATTATCTCTGAAGGACAATCTGATGATCTCATTCATAAAGTAAAAAATGGAGAATTAGACATGGCTGTTGTTGCCTTGCCATACAAATTACAAGGATTAATTCCTATTAAATTTTGGTCTGAAGATTTTTTTTGGATTACAAAAAAAAGTGATCGACGTTCAAAAGCGAAAGAAATAAAAGCTAGTGATTTAGAGTTTTCAGAATTACTCTTACTTGAAGATGGAAACTGTTTAAAAGATCACGTTCTTTCAGCCTGTAAGATGACGAAGAAGAAAAGCAACATTTCTTTCAAGGCCTCTTCTTTAAATACATTGGTGCAATTTGTAAAAAGTGGTTTGGGAACAACTTTGGTACCAAAAATGGCAGTTAATCAGCTTATGTTAGGTAATAATGATTTAAAAAGTCTTCACTTAAAAGGAGAAGGGCCGCATAGAGAAATTGCTCTGATTATTCGTCCTAGTTATGGAGGAATTCAAGATGCAAAATTATTAGGTTTGGAATTAAAAGAGATTTTAGATAAGAACTTTGGATAAACTTAGCTAAGTATTTTTTGCAATCTTTACTCTAAGTTTTAAGATTTGTCTTTTATTAGCTGCTAAAACCGTAAATTTAAAGTTTTCTATCTCTATAGAATCATTTACTAGAGGAATTTTTCCAAAAGCATTTAAAACGATTCCCCCAATAGTGTCGAAACCGATAGACTCAAATGCACTTCCAAGACGCTCATTAAAAGAATCTATTTCTGTCAAAGCAGATACATTGTATTCATCATCAGTTAATTGGATAATATCTTCGGATTCGTTGATGTCTGTTTCATCTTTAATCTCTCCTACAATTTCCTCTAAAACATCTTCGATAGTTACGATGCCACTTATTTCTCCGAATTCATCCACTACTGCTGCCATGTGACTTCTGTTAGATTTGAATTCTTCAAGAAGTACATTTATTTTTTTACTCTCTGGAATTAAATTCACAGGACGAATCACTTCGGATAAATCGAAGTTCAAATTTTCTTCTTGGCCTAGAAGGCCTGGACCAAACTTCAATAAATCTTTTGCCAACAAAATACCTTTAATTTTTTCTTGAGGTTCGTCAAAAACAGGAAATCTTGAATGAGCTGATTCTAATATTCTAGGTAAAAATTCTTCAAGAGTTTCCGAATCTTTAATCGAAATTACTTGAGTCTTTGGAACCATAACTTCTCTGACTGCGGTAGAAGAGAACTCTATGGTTTCCTCCATCATATCTAAGACATCTTTTTCGATGAGATTATTTTCTTCAGCATCTCTTAAAACGGAAGTTAATTCATCCTGATTGGAAGGCTTGAAGGAAATTCTTATGTGAAAATCCCTAAAATAATTTTTTATTCTTTGAATTAAGCCCAACTTTGAAGGTTGAGCATTCGTACTTGGAGGTTCTTCTTTCATTTTTTAATAAGGCGCCTCATTGAGACAGCTTGAAATAATATCATTTTCCAGTTTTTCCATCTCGATTTGTTCGCTTTTTTTCTTATGATCAAAACCTAATAAATGAAGTACCCCGTGAACAATCATGTGTTTAAGCCTTGTTTCCAATTTTTTTTTATAAAGTTTAGCTTCTCTTTCTATTTCTTTAATACAAATGGCTATTTCTCCAATTAACTGCTCCTCTTCTTCGGCGAATTCTAAAAAATTTGAAAAAGCTAAAACGTTGGTTACACCTTGTTTCTTATAGAACTTTTCGTTGAGCATTTTCATCTCTTCTTCTGAAGTGTACTTAATGTTTATTTGCTTATTTTCAAGATTTTTATAGTCAATTTTTTCTAGAACACGATCTACAAGCTTTACCACCTCACTTTTTTTAAAAGGTTCTGGAATTTTTTTAAAATGATTATTAATTAGTTCAATCTTCATAATCTTGAGGTTTTTTTTCGTAAGCTTCGATAATGCTTTGTACCAAATTATGTCTAACAACATCTTTAGAGTTAAAGTGAAAAAATGATATGCCTTTTTGTGAGCTTAAAATTTCAACGGCATCAGCAAGTCCGGACATTTTTTTTGAAGGAAGATCTATCTGAGTAATATCTCCAGTGACAACAGCCTTTGAATTAAAGCCCAAACGAGTAAGAAACATTTTCATTTGCATAGAAGTGCAATTTTGAGCTTCGTCTAAGATAAGAAAAGCGTCATTTAAGGTTCTTCCTCGCATATATGCTAAAGGAGCTAATTCTATATTTCCTCTTTCAATGAGTTTATTGACTGTTTCAAAGCCTAACATTTCAAATAAGGCATCATAAAGAGGTTGCAAATAAGGATCTACTTTTTGAGC
This sequence comes from Gammaproteobacteria bacterium, assembly GCA_003331625.1. Taxonomy (GTDB): domain Bacteria; phylum Pseudomonadota; class Gammaproteobacteria; order Magnimaribacterales; family AG-339-G14; genus MEDG-81. The sequence continues at coordinate 235,542 of QOPF01000001.1, forward strand.
AACGTCTCCAGGTAAAAAGCCAAGTCTTTCCCCGGCTTCCACTAAAGGCCTAGTTAAAATAATTTTATTTATCTTCCGGTTAATAAATAAATTTACGGCCACTGCCACAGCAAGATAAGTTTTTCCTGTACCTGCCGGTCCAATACCAAAAGAAATATCGTGTGCAGAAATAGATTTAATAAAATCTTCTTGAGATTTATTTCGAGGAATAACTTCTAATTTTGGTGTAGACAAAGAAAAAGTACTTTTAGATTCTAATTTAAATTTTTGTTCTTTATCATTTGGCTGATTCAAAGCTTTTGAAATGAAAAAATGAATTTCTTTAGGAGAGATATCTTTTGATTCATCTGCAAAACTAAAAAGCTCTTCAATAACATCTCTGCCTTTAGAAATGTTCTGATCTTCGCCTGAAAGAGAAAAAAGACTTCCCCTATTTTTAATTTTTATAGATAGGGAATCTTCAATTTTAGAAAGATTTGAATTTATTGGTCCACAGATAATGGATAACTTTTTTGAGTCTTCTGACTCTAGTTTGAACTTTAATTCAGACATAAATTAATTAATTAATCCTCCTAAATATAAACCTCTTAAAGAATTTGGTTTCGCTTCCACAATATCAAGGTCAATGAATTTACCAATCATGTTTTTTGCTGATGAAAAGTTAACAACTCTATTGTTTTCTGTTCTCGCTTGAAATTCTCCTGGGTTTCTTTTCGAGATATCCATTACTAAGCATTTTTCATTGGTCCCAACCATTTTTCTACTTATTTGACTTGAATAGTTATTTAACTTTTCTTGTAAAATATTTAACCTTTCTTTTTTTTCGAGTGGACTAACATCATCTTCCATTTTTGCTGCAGGAGTATTTGGTCTTGGGCTGTAGATGAAACTAAAAGATTCATCAAACTTAACTTCATCAATAATATCAAGTGTATTTTGAAAATCCTCTTGGGTTTCTCCCGGAAATCCAACTATAAAATCTGAAGAAAAGCTTATTTCAGGTCTGTTATTTCTAATTCTATCGACCAATTTTAAATACGAATCTCTGCTATACCTGCGCCTCATGAGTTTTAGAATCCTATCAGACCCACTTTGAACTGGTAAATGGACGTGACTTACTAATTCTGGCGTGTCTTTATAAAGGTCTACAAGATCATCTTTGAACTCAAAGGGATGACTCGTTGTAAATCTTAAACGCTCAATGTTTTCAATATTTGCTGAATCTTTGATTAATTCTGCAAGAGAAGATTTTTCTCCATCTTTTTCTCCCTTAAAGTTATTAACATTTTGACCAAGAAAGTTTATTTCCCTTACGCCTTGATTAGCTAACGAAGACACTTCTTCTAAAATATCTTCAAAAGGCCTGCTGACTTCATGACCTCTAGTGTGAGGAACAACACAAAATGAGCAATATTTATTACAACCTTCCATAACAGAAACAAAGGCTGATGGACCATCTGCATGAGGTTCTGGAAAGTGATCGAATTTTTCAATCTTCGGAAAAGATATGTCTAATTTTCTCTTACCATCCAGAGAAGATTCTTCATATAAATCTGGTAACTTATGAAGTGTTTGAGGTCCAAATACAATATCAACTGCTGGGGCTCGTTTTGAAATTGCCTCTCCTTCTTGACTTGCTACGCAACCTCCAATGGCAATTTTTAAATTGGGATTCTTTTCTTTCAAAGATTTCCAACGACCTACTTGATGAAATACTCTTTCCTGAGCTTTTTCCCTGATAGAACAGGTATTGAGAACTAACAAATCAGCTTCGGCCTCGTTTTCAGTAGTTTGAAAATTACTTTTTTCTCCAAGTAACTCCAGCATTTTTGCGGAGTCATATTCATTCATCTGACAGCCGTGTGTTTGAATATAAACTTTCTTCATATATCTTTAGGGACAGCAATTATAAAGAAAAAGTGAAAAGAAGCAGTAAAAAAATAATTATTTTTTTGCAAAAAATTCATCACGGTAAAACCGTAGTTCATTAATGGATTCGAAAACATCGGCCCTAGCACGATGCGCTACTTGCTTGGTTTGTTGCATTACGACTTCAGGTCGCCAACGCTTAGACACTTCTTTAAAAGAACTTACATCTATATTTCTATAATGAAAATATTCTTCTAGTTGAGGCATATATAAGGTTAAAAACTTTCTATCATGGTGGATAGTATTTCCGCATAAAGGAGATTTATTTTTACCCACGTGTTCTTTAATAAAATTTAGAGTTCTCATTTCAGCATCTTCTTGACTAATTTCACTGTTTTTTACTTCATCTAATAGTCCTGATCTGGAATGATGATCTTGATTCCAATCATCCATATTGTCTAGAAACTCTTCGGGTTGAGAAATGACGATATTAGGCCCTTCTTCTACTTCGGTTAAATCTTCGTTAGTAATGGCAGTAAATATCTCTATAATTCTTTCAGACTGTGGTTCTAGACCAGTCATTTCTAAGTCTAGCCAAATTAATTTGTTTTCCATATGAATAATTTACAATAGTATCAGATTCTAAAGAAATGAGTAAAAACGAAAACAAAGATACAAATTTTGGCTTTAAAAAAGTTAATAAGGATAAAAAGCCAAAAATGGTTAAAGGCGTATTTGACTCTGTTGCTGAAAACTATGACCTAATGAATGACTTAATGTCTTTTGGAATCCACAGATTATGGAAGCGCGGTACGATAGAACTTACAAATTTAAGGGAAGGAGATACTGTGCTGGATGTAGCCGGAGGAACGGGAGATTTATCTATATTGATGTCTGATTTGGTCGGGGAAACTGGAGAAATCATTCTAAGTGACATAAATGAAAGAATGCTAAAACTGGGTAAAGCAAGAAGTCTCGACAAAAATAAACTTAACATTAGAACTACTGTTGCTGATGCTGAGAATCTACCTTTTTGTGATGAGAAATTTAACTGCATAACCATTGGTTTCGGAATTAGAAACGTAACAGATAAAGATAAGGCCTTAAAGGATTTTTATAGATGTCTAAAGCCCGGCGGAAGATTATTAGTTCTAGAATTTTCTAAACCAGACTTGCCGGTGATATCAGATCTTTATGATTTTTATTCATTTAAAATTTTACCGAAATTAGGAAAGTTTTTTGCTCAAGATGAAGAGAGTTATCAATACCTTGCTGAATCGATAAGAATGCATCCTTCTCAAGAAGAATTTAAAAAGATGCTTGAATCAGTTAATTTTAAAAATGTTTCCTACGACATCATGTCAGCTGGAATAGTAACGCTTCATTTAGCTCATAAATAATATGGCTATTTTTAGTCTTATTCGTATTGCATATATTTTTTGCAAACATAGGCTAGACGAATTACTAGATCCTCTTGGAAATAAAATTTTATTATTTATTTTATTTTTATTTCCAAAAATATTTTTTCGAAAGAGGAAAAAAATTGAACATCGACTAGGCGATGCCTTAGAAGAAATGGGACCTCTGTTTATTAAGTTTGGTCAGCTTTTATCCACTAGACCCGATCTAGTTGGAGATAAACAGGCTTCTGCTTTAAAAAAATTCCAGAACAATCTTTCCCCTTTTTCTGAAAAAGAGGCAGTAAAAATAGTTGAAAAAGATCTAGGAAATTCTTTAGATGAAATTTTTGAGTCATTTGATAAGAAGCCACTTGCTGCAGCATCAATAGCACAAGTCCATGAAGCAACTTTAAAAAATGGTGATACCGTCGTAGTAAAAATTGTTAGACCTGGCCTAGATAAAAGGATTTCAACCGATGTTAATTCGATAAAGTTTCTAGGAAATCTAGCTGAAATATTTCTCTCAGATGCAAGGCGTTTGAAATTAATGGAGCTAATAAGGGAGTATGAATTAGTTATTACAGCTGAAACAGATTTAAAAAAAGAAGCAGCAAATGCAATCCAAACGAAAAATTATTTTAAAGACAATAAACTTTTATACATTCCAAAGGTTTATCAAGACTTTTCTTCTTCGAATGTAATGACTATGGAAAAAATATCAGGAATTCCAGTCACTGATATGGCAACGCTTAAAAAGAAAAAAATAAATTTAAAATCACTTGCTGAAACAGGAGTAAAAATTTTTTTCAAACAACTTTTTGATGATAATTTTTTTCATGCCGATATGCATCCAGGTAATATTTTTGTTAACGAAACAAGTCCAGAAAATCCAACTTATGTTGCAGTTGACTATGCAATTTGTGGATCTTTAACTGAAAAAGAGCAGCTCATTATTGGGAAAATGCTTTCTGAGATGTTCAATAAAAACTATTTAGGTGTAGCCAAGACAATGATAAATGCAAAGTGGGTCGGCGAAGATACTAAAGAAGTAGAGTTAGAAGTAGTGGTAAAAACAGTTTTAGATCCTATCTTTGAAAAACCTTTCAATGAAATTAAATTTGGTGAAATGTTACTTTACTTGTTTGATGCAACAAGAAGGTTTAATTTATCTCTTCCCACTTCCCTATTATTGTTAAATAAAACACTCATAAATATAGAAGGTTTGGGAAGACAAATTTATCCAGATTTAGATTTGTGGACAACAGCCAAACCTTTTATACAATCGTGGGTTGCAAAAAAATATAGTCCAAAAGCAATGTTTGAGAGATTTAAAAACGATTCTTTTGCATTAGCTGAGAAAGCTTATGAACTTCCTGAAAAAATAGAAATCATATTAGAAAACTTATCAAATTTAGAAGAGTACAACTCTGAAATAAAAAACTTAAAAGCAGAAATTAAACAGTCAAAAAACAACAATAAATTTTTCTATCTAGGCATTGCCGCTCTGATATTAATCGCCATAATAGTTATTCAATGAAAAATATAATAGAAAGGTTAAGCGAATTACTACAAGAGCGCAGAAATGCTGATCCCAGCTCCTCCTATGTGGCAAGTTTGTACTCAAAGGGAAATGGAAAAATTATCGAAAAGATTTCAGAAGAAACAGAAGAACTTATAGCGGAAATTAATGACAGCATTGAAAGAAAAAAGGTTATTCATGAGGCAGCAGATTTATGGTTTCACGTCATGGTATTATTAACTAATAATGGAATTGATCCTTCTGAAATTCTTAAAGAATTGGAACATAGAGAGGGTCTTTCCGGAATTGAAGAAAAAAAGGAAAGGAAGGAATAAATGGGATTTGGCGGAATAAGTATTTGGCAATTGCTAATCATTCTTGCAATTATTATTTTAATCTTTGGTACAAAAAGAATTAGAAATCTAGGTGGTGATTTGGGTTCTTTCGTAAAAGGTTTTAAAAAAGCTGTTAAACAAGAAGACAAAAATCTAGACGACAAAAAAGAAGATTAAATGTTCGATATAGGATTTTTTGAAATCTTATTGATAGGTATCATTTCATTACTTATTTTGGGTCCAAAACGCTTACCAGGATTCCTCACGAAATTAGAAGAGTATGTAAAATTAATACGCTCTAAAGGGACTTCTATTTCGCAAGAAATAAAACAAGAAATCTACTCAGAAGATTTTGAAAATAAAGAAAAAAATAAAGATGACTGAAAAGAGTTATCTGGAACATTTAAATTCTCTTCGCAATGTTCTATTAAGAAGCTTAGGGGCTATTGCTTTGATCTTTTTTATTTTGGTTTTTTTTAGAAATGAAATTTTTCTCATTTTTGCCAATCCCTTAACTCAAATCTTACCTGCCAATTCTTCAATGATCGCTACTGGGGTTGTATCACCCTTTTTGACTCCATTAAGACTTACTTTCTATGTTGCAACATTTATAGCTATTCCCTATTTACTTTTTGAATTATGGAACTTCATTGCGCCAGGATTGTACAAAGAGGAAAAGATAAGTTTTTTTGCCGTTTTATTTTCCAGTATCGTCTTATTTCTTGCAGGTATTTGTTTTGCTTTTTTTGTTATTTTTCCACTAATTTTTACTTTTTTTGTTCAAGCTTCTCCTTCGGAAGTCTTGGTGATGACCGATATCAATGAATACATTGATTTTATTGTCAGAATTCTTTTTGTTTTTGGGTTTGCTTTTGAAGTACCAATTGTTTTGATACTTATGATTTGGTCAGGAGTTACAAATACTCAACAGCTCTCTAGTGCTCGACCTTATGTAATCATAGGATGTTTTGTTGTGGGAATGTTTCTCACACCTCCTGATATTTTTTCGCAGGCTCTTTTGGCCCTTCCTGTCTGGCTACTCTATGAAGTTGGAATTATGGCGGGTAGATTTTTTATAAAGAAATAAAGGGTTATCCTTCTAAATTTTCTGACCACTCGCCTTTTGCAGCTAACATATTCATTTTAGCTCTGTGGCTGAAGGCCTCTTGCGCGGCTTGCTCGTTATCTTGTTTGCCGCTCCAAGTTTTGAGAGCAGCCTGTTGCAAAGCTCTGCCATAAGAGAAGCTTAGCTTCCAAGGATTACCACCAATTTTATTCATGGCATCCAAGTGAGCGGTTGCATTTATATCGGATTGTCCTCCGGATAGAAATGTAATTCCTGGTAGATTACTTGGCACATTCTCCAATAAACAATTGAGCGTCATTTCTGCTACTTGTTGGATTCCTGCTTGTTCCAAGCTTTCATTACCTGAAACTACCATGTTAGGTTTCAAAATGGTTCCTTCAACCAAAACATTTTTTTTTGCCAAAGATTCAAAAAGAGTACTCAAACATCTTTTTGTTGCGTCTTCACAAGATTCTAAGGAGTGATTGCCATCCATTAAGACTTCAGGTTCAACGATTGGAACCATGTTATTTTCTTGAACTATTTTTGCATAATCAGCAAGAGCATCCATATTTGCTTTTATGGCTTCTTGAGAAGGCAAGCCATCAGAAATTTTTATAACTGCGCGCCATTTGGTAAATTTAGCACCTAATTCAAAATATTCTGCACATCGTTCATTTAGTCCATCTAAACCTCCAGTAATATTTTCTTCAGGAGAAGAATCGAGGGGACTAATACCTTTATCTACTTTTATACCGGGAAGAGCTCCTTGCTCAGAGATTACTTCTCTCAAAGGAGTGCCGTCTTTTGCAGCTTGTCTTAAGGTCTCATCAAATAAAATAACCCCGCCAATGTTATTTTTCATGCCATCTGCACGAAATAGCATTTCACGGTAATCTCTTCTTGAATCTTCTGTTGATTCGGTATTTATTGTTGCAAATCTTTTACCAATCGTTGGAGTGCTCTCATCGGCGGCTAAAATGCCCTTTCCATTAGAAACAATATACGATGCTATTTCTTCTAGTTTCATATTTTTATCCATTATTCTTTTTGATTATTTTATCTATACAAGGTAAAGATTTATTCTCTATATATTCTAAAAAAGCTCCTCCTGCAGTGGAAGCATAATTTACAGAATTCATTAAATTTATATTGGCAAAAGAAGTGATAGTTTCACCGCCGCCAATAATGCTATAGGCACTTGATTGTGACATAAGCTTAGCAACCTCAGAGGTTCCTTCTGAAAATCTTGAATCTTCAAATTTCCCTAGAGGCCCATTCCAAAAAACTGTTTTCGCTGAAGAAATGTGTTTTTGAAAATAATCAAGTGATTTTCTTCCTACATCACAAATAGCTTCATGGTTTTCAACATTATCGATATGCTTTTCTAAAACAGAATCGTTTGAAGTATCAAGTACAACAACATTTTCCGGCAAAACAATCTTATTATTTTCAGTTAACTTTTTTGCTACCTCTATATATTCTTCTTCAAACAAAGATTTCCCAATATTCTTTCCCATTGCTAAATAACATGTATTTGCAAGTGCGCCGCCGATAATTAATTTATCCACATAAGAAGTTAAAGAATCAATTACGTTAATTTTTGTTGATATTTTAGATCCTCCAATAATACCTATGAGAGGTTTTTCAGGATTAACTAAAATCTTTTTTAAAGCTTTTAATTCATCTTCAACTAAAAAACCAACACCGGCTTCGGAGATTGAATCAATTACAGCAAATGTTGATGCTTGTTTTCTATGTGCCGTTCCAAAGGCATCCATAATATAAATATCGCTGGATTTGCCCAATTGCCTTGCAAGTTCTTTGGAATTGTTTTTTTCACCATTAAAAAATCGTATGTTCTCTAACATTATTATTTTTGTAGCTTGGTCTAAATCTTCCAATGAATTTGCTATGGGTATAGGGATATCTAAAAGTTGAGATAGTCTTTTGGCAATTGGTTTAACTGAGAACTCAGGTTGAATCTTTCCAGACTCTTGTGGTCTACCCCTATGAGTTATGATTCTTAAAGATTTTGCGTGCTCTAATAAATATTCAATGGTAGGCAAGGCTCTTACCATTCTTTCATCATTCAAGATTTCATCATCTCTAATTGGAATATTAAAATCTACCCTGAGCAGAACTCTCTTACCTATTAAGTCAAAAGAGGATAAATTTGAATTTGTTAAATCCACTTAAATTATTTTTTCTATTTTTTTGATGACATTTGAAACAGTAAAACCAAAATGAGTCATTAGGTCATCGATTGGGGCAGATTCACCAAATTTATCAATACTAATTATTTTATCTTTGTCATTGCAATATTTATTCCAAAAATCTCCTTGTCCTGCCTCAATAAATATTTTTGGAACTTGGCCTAGAGTATCTTTTTTATAATCATTTGACTGAAGATCGAAAATTTCTGTGCAAGGAATTGAAACTACTCTGCAATTTATTTTTTTTGAATGAAGCTCTGCTTTAACTTTCATGGCTAAAGTTACCTCAGAACCTGATGCTACTAATGTGACTTTGGGCTCTTCTGCTGAAGATAGTTCATAGCCTCCCTTAGAAATTTGTAAATTATCTTTCCTTTTTTGAGCATCAAGAGATTGTCTGGATAGAATCAAAGCAGTTGGAGATGAATTTGATTCTAGAGCAAATTTCCAAGCGTAGGCTGTCTCTACTCCATCGCAAGGTCTCCAAGTATAAATACCGGGAGTTATTCTCAACATAGATATATGTTCAATTGGCTGATGTGTAGGACCATCCTCTCCAACCCCTATAGAATCATGAGTATAGATATAAATTACTGGTAACTTCATTAATGCAGACATGCGAACTGCATTTCTCGCATAATCTAAAAAAGTCAGAAATGTTCCTGCATAAGGCCTTATACCTCCATGGAGAATCATTCCATTCATAATTGCAGACATACCAAACTCCCTAACACCATAATTTAGATAATTTCCATCTCCATCAATTGTTAAGTGGGAAGTTCCTTTCCATTCAGTATTATTTGATGGAGAAAGGTCAGCGGAACCTCCAATCAATTCAGGCATAATTGGACCTATAGCATCTAAACAAATACCGGAACATTTTCTACTAGCATAAGAGTTCTCGTCTTTATCAAAGTCACTTATTAAGTTTTGAATGGTTTTATCTAATTCTTCAGGCAAGTTGCCATTAATTAATCGTTCTAATTCTGCAGCATCCTGAGCAAAATTATTTTTAAAAGTTAAAAATAATTCTTGCCACTTTTTTTCTTCAGCATTGCCAATTTCTTTATGGTCCCATTCTTCATAAATATCGTCGGGTATTATGAAGGGCTCATGATGCCAGTTTAAATTTTCTCTAGTTAATTTTATTTCTTCCTCTCCTAAGGCAGCCCCATGTGCATCAGAAGTTCCAGATTTGTTCGGGGAGCCTTTTCCAATTTCTGTTTTACAACATATCAAGGTTGGTTTATCTGATTTTCTTGCTGTTTTAATAGCTTCATCAATACTTTGAAAATTATGTCCATCAACGTTGGCAATAACATTCCAACCATAACTTTTAAACCTTTCTGGAGTGTTATCGGTAAACCATCCTTCTACTCTTCCATCAATACTTATGTCGTTATCATCATATAAAACAATCAACTTATTTAGTTTATGGGTACCTGCTAATGAACAAACCTCATGGGAAATACCTTCCATTAAACAACCATCGCCACAAAAAACATATGTGTAGTGATCAATAATTGGAAAATCAGGTTTATTGAATTTTTTTGCTAAGATTTTCTCGGTCATAGCCATGCCAACCGCATTGGCAATACCCTGGCCTAATGGACCAGTAGTTGTTTCTACACCGGGAGTAACATCGCATTCAGGATGGCCAGGAGTTTTTGAGCCTAATTGACGGAAATTTTTTATTTCTTCAATTGGTAAATCATATCCTGTTAAATGCAAAACAGAATATAAAAGCATTGAGCCATGTCCATTTGAAAGGACAAACCTATCCCTATCAAACCAGTCAGGATTGGAAGGAGAGAATTTTAAATGTTTCGACCAAAGAACTTGGGCAATATCTGCCATTCCCATTGGCATTCCAGGATGTCCACAGTTTGCTGCTTGAACAGCATCCATGGATAGTGCTCTTATTGCATTAGCTAAATCTTGTTGATTGGGCATGAATTTTTTTGCCTATTTTCTACTATTTCTTATTCACTTCATAGTAGAATTCTGTTCGTTTAAAAAATTAATCTTATGTCTAGTTATAAAACCTTTACTTCCGAGTCTGTATCCGAAGGTCACCCTGACAAAATGTCTGATCAAATTTCAGATGCCATTTTAGATGCATTTCTAAAAGATGACCCTGAATCAAGGGTTGCTTGCGAAACATTAGTAAAAACAGATTTGGTTGTCATTGCCGGTGAAATTACTTCTGATGCAAAGCCAGATTTAGAAAAAGTCGTTAGAAAAGTAATTAACGATATTGGCTACGATAATGATGACGTTGGCTTTAATGGCTCAAAAGTAGAAATCATTAATGCAATTGGTATGCAATCTAATGATATTGCTCAAGGCGTAGATGAGGGAAGTGGAACAGATGAAAATCAAGGAGCTGGAGATCAAGGCTTAATGTTTGGCTATGCGAATAATGAGACAAAAGTTTTGATGCCTGCACCGATAACCTATTCCCACTTGCTTGTTAAGAAACAAGCTGAAGTAAGAAAATCAGGCGTCTTACCTTGGCTTCGCCCAGATGCTAAAAGTCAATTGAGTTTTGTTTATGACGATAATGGAAAACCACAATATATTTCTGCAATAGTTTTATCTTCCCAACATAATCCTGACATTTCTCAAAAAGATTTAGAAGAAGGAATTAGAGAAGAAATTATAAAAAAAACTATTCCCTCTGAATGGATAACTGATGAAACAAAAGTTTTTATAAATCCAACAGGCAGATTTGTAATTGGCGGACCTGTTGGAGATTGTGGTTTAACAGGCAGAAAGATAATAGTAGATACTTATGGAGGAATGGCGCGTCATGGTGGAGGAGCTTTTTCTGGAAAGGATCCTTCCAAAGTTGATAGATCTGCTGCCTATGCTGGACGTTATGTAGCAAAAAATATAGTCGCTGCAAATCTGGCTGAAAAATGTGAAATCCAAATTTCCTATGCTATTGGAGTGGCAGAACCTACATCTATAAGCATCGATACATTTGGAACTGGGAAAATATCAGAGGACGAAATAGTTAAAGTTATAAGTGAGAATTTTGAACTTAAACCTAAAGAATTAATCCAAATGTTGAATCTTAAAAGACCAATCTACCAAAATACAGCTGCTTATGGTCATTTTGGCAGAGAAGATTCTGACTTCTCTTGGGAAAAAACAGATAAATCAAGTACGATAAAAAGAAATTAAGGAAAAAATATGAATTTTAAAGATTACAAAGTAGCTGATATCTCTTTAGCAGAATTTGGAAGAAGAGAAATCACACTAGCAGAATCTGAAATGCCTGCTTTGATGAAGTTAAGAGAAAAATATGGTTCTGTCCAGCCACTTGCTGGAGCAAAAATCATGGGTTGTATTCATATGACAGTTCAAACTGCCGTTTTAATAGAAACTTTAGTTGCTCTTGGAGCATCAGTTCGATGGTCTTCTTGCAATATCTTTTCAACTCAAGATCACGCAGCTGCTGCTATTGCTGCAGCTGGTATTCCTGTTTTTGCTTGGAAAGGAATGAATGATAAAGAATTCGACTGGTGTATCGAACAAACTATATTACTGGATGGCTCTCCCTGGGATGCAAACATGATTTTAGATGATGGTGGAGATTTAACTTCAATGGTTCATACAAAATTTCCGGAAATGTTATCTAATATTCATGGTGTTTCAGAAGAAACAACAACTGGTGTTCATAGACTTTTGGAAATGTTAGAAAAAGAAGAATTAAAAATTCCCGCAATAAATGTAAATGATTCAGTTACCAAATCAAAAAATGATAATAAATATGGCTGTCGTCATAGTCTCAATGATGCGATTAAAAGAGGAACAGATATTCTTATGGCAGGTCGTAAGGCCTTAGTTATAGGCTATGGAGACGTTGGCAAGGGTTCGGCAATGAGTTTAAAACAAGAGGGTATGATTGTAAGAATTACTGAAATTGATCCTATTTGTGCAATGCAAGCTTGTATGGATGGTTTTGAAGTGGTTTCCCCATATATTAATGGAGAAAATAAGGGCAATGATGAATGCATTAATAAAATACTACTTGAAGATACAGATTTAATTGTTACAACTACTGGAAATGTAAATGTTTGTGATAAGTTTATTTTAAACAACCTCAAAAAAGGTTCGACTGTTTGTAATATAGGTCACTTCGACAACGAAATTGATACTCAATATATGAGAGATAATTGGAAGTGGGAAGAAATTAAACCTCAAGTTCACAAAATAGCTAGATCAGACAATGCTGGAGACTATCTAATCCTTTTAGCTGAAGGAAGACTGGTTAATCTTGGTAACGCTACAGGTCATCCTTCTAGAATAATGGACGGTTCTTTTGCTAATCAAGTTTTAGCGCAAATGTTTTTATACAAACAAGCTTTCGCTACTATTAATGATGAAGAAACAAAAAAAGAAATGTTAAAAATAGAAGTACTTCCGATGGAGTTAGATGAAGAGGTCGCATCTTATATGGTTGAAGGTTTTGGTGGGGTCGTAACAAAGCTCACTAAAGATCAAGCAAAATATATAAATGTAGATGTTGATGGGCCTTTTAAACCCGAAAGCTACAAATACTGATGGCTAAAAAAAATCCTTCTTGGGGAGGAAGATTTACAAAGAAACCTTCTCTTGCTGCACAAAAATTTTCTTCGTCTGTTGAGACAGATAAAGTTCTATATGCTCAAGATATTGCAGGCTCTATTGCTTATGCTGAAGCTTTAACAAATGCAAAAGTTTTATCTAAAAATGAATTTAAAAAAATCAAATCTGGATTAAATAAAATAAAGAAAAAAATAGATTCAGGAAAGTTCAAATGGAGTTCCGAACTTGAAGACGTTCATATGAATATTGAATCTGCTTTAGAAAAAGAAATTGGAGTAACGGCTAAAAAATTACATACTGGCAGATCTAGAAACGATCAAGTAGTTACTGATTTTAAATTATTTTTACTATTTCAAAACGAAGAAATAGAGAAACTTTTAAAAAAATTAATGCTTTCTTTGGTTAAAAAAGCTGAAGAAGAATTACATACCTTAATGCCTGGATTTACACATTTACAGAATGCACAGCCTGTTAGTTTGGCTCATTATTTAATGTCATGGCATGAAATGATTAAAAGAGATTTATTAAGATTAGAGAATGGCAAAGAACAATTAAAAATAAGTCCGCTAGGCTCAGGCGCCTTATCTGGTAATAGATTTAATATTGATAGAAATAAACTAGCAAAAAAATTAGGTTTTACATCTGTAACTAAGAATTCTATTGACGCTGTCTCTGATAGAGATTTTGCTTTAGAACAGGTTTTCAATCTAAGCATTTTGAGCATCCATTTTTCTAGAATTTGTGAAGAGCTAATTATTTGGTCTTCATCACAATTTAATTACGTCCAACTCCCTGAAGAGCTTTGTACTGGGTCTTCGATAATGCCCCAAAAGAAAAATCCAGATATGGCAGAACTAGTGAGAGGTGGTTCTGCAAAAACTCTGGGTAACTTAATGACCTTGCTAAGCCTCATGAAAAATCAGCCTCTGGCTTATAACCGAGACAATCAAGAAGATAAAAAACCTGTTTTTGATACTGTGGAATTTAGCATTGAAGCTCTGACAATTATGAATGAAATGATTGATGGTGTTTCTTTTAATAGAGATCAAATGCTTGCTGATGTTTATGATGATTTTCTTACAGCAACTGACCTTGCTGAATATTTAGTAATTAAAGGAGTTCCTTTTAGAGAAGCACATGAAATTACAGGACAGGCAGTAAAATATGCTGAAGATAAAGATATCTTATTATTTGAAATGTCGTTAAAGGAATTCAAAAAGATTTCAAGTAAAATATCTTCAGATGTTTTTGACTATATTGATCCTATTGATTCAGTTCAATCCAAAACATCTATTGGAGGAACTGCTTTGAAACAAATAAAAAAAGAGATTAGCCAAGCTAAAAACTTTTTAAAAAAATGAAAATTTTTTTATTTTTTACGTGTCTAATTTTCTTTGGTCTAATAAACTCCTGTGGAATAAAAGGGCCTTTATTCCTTCCTGAAGAAGATAGCACTAATGAACTTAGAACAATTTAATTACTTAAATAATAATCTGCATATTGAAGACGTAGATCTCGTAGATTTGGCTTCAAATATTGAAACGCCCTTTTATGTTTATTCCTCAAAAACTATAAAAGATAACTGTAAATCTTATTTAAAAAATTTATCAACGAATGACTTGGTTTGTTATGCCGTTAAAGCTAATAGCAACCTGAGTATTTTATCTTTGATAAAAGATGAAGGACTTGGATTTGACGTGGTTTCTGGTGGAGAATTAAAGAGAGTGCTTCAAATAGGAGCAAATCCAAGAAAAATTGTTTTTTCAGGAGTAGGTAAAAACAAAAGTGAGCTCTTACTAGCATGCGAAGCAGACATCTTTTCGATAAATGTCGAATCTGAATATGAATTAAATATTTTAGAAGAGTTAAGCAAAAAGCCCAGAATATCTTTTCGAATTAATCCAGATATTGCTGCAGAATCTCATCCTTATATTGAAACTGGTAAAGCTGATTGTAAGTTTGGTATTTCCGAAGATGAGGCGCTTTTACTTGCTCAGAAATATTCTCCTGATAATTTAAATTTGGTTGGAGTCTCTGCTCATATAGGTTCTCAGATTACCAATACTGAATTACTAATTGATTCTTATATAAAGCTTGAAAATTTAGCTGACCAATTATGCTCTTTGGGTTATCAAATAGATCATATAGATATAGGAGGCGGGCTAGCAGTTGATTATGAATTAGAAAAAACTTTTGAACCCGAAGAACTCATAAAAAGAATCAAATCGGTCTCCTCTAAATATAATTTAACTTTAGAACCTGGCCGTTCAATAGTTGCGCAGTCTGGTGCTTTGGTCACTAAAGTCTTGGGAATTAAAGAAAATGGTAGTCAAAGGTTCGTTATCGCAGATGCAGGAATGAACGATTTAATGAGGCCGTCTTTATATAAAGCAAGACATAAAATTGAAAATTTAGTTAACTCCCAGACCAAAAAGGAATTATATTCTGTGGTAGGTCCTGTCTGTGAAACAGCAGATAGTTTTGGTTCTGATTTTGAGATAAATGCAAAAGCAGGAGATTATTTAGCAATATATTCTTCAGGTGCCTATGGTTCGAGCATGGGGTCAAACTATAATTCTAGATTAAAGCCTGCTGAAATTTTAATTGAAGGATCGCATCACAAAGTAATTAGAAAACTTGAAAGCTTTAAAGATTTAATTAAAGAAGAGGAAATTTAATGCCCTTAATCCAATTTATGGAGGCCTTAGGTAATAATTTTGTAATCATAGATGCTGTTACCCAAGATTTTAATTTTGATAAAAAACTAATTAAAAAATTAGTTAATAACGATGAATATCCTGTTTTTGATCAAATTCTAATAATTGAACCTCCAAAATCAGAGTCAGCAGATTTTTCAATCAGAATCTATAACATCGATGGTAGTGAGGCTGAAAATTGTGTAAATGGTGTGAGATGCGTAGCAAAGTACTTATGCGATCAAAAGATTTCAGTAAATAACAAAATAAAATTACTTGTAAAAAATAATTTACTTTCTGTTGAAAAAATAAACGATGAATTTATTGTAGAAAATCCTTTCTCTTTTGTACCTGATAATATTGGGCTTAAAAATGAATCACATATTTTCTCCCTAAATAAAGATGATCAGAAGGTTGAATGTTTTGGAGTTGCGGTCGGAAATCCGCATGCTGTTATCTTTAATGATGAATTAAAATTAGACGTTGAATTGTTTGGTAACTTTTTACAGGAGAGTAATATTTTTAAAAACGGCGTAAATGTTGGCTTTGTTGAAGTTATTAATCCTAATGAGATAAATTTAAGAGTTTACGAAAGAGGAGTAGGAGAAACTCAGGCTTGTGGAAGTGGAGCTTGTGCAGCTGCTGTTGCTTGTGCTCTCTCAAAAGAAATGAAGTCAGAAATTAAAATAAATTTCCATCAAGGACAAGTACTCACAAGAGTGGATGTTGAAAATTCGAAGGTTTTTCTAATTGGAAAAGCTAATTATCGTAAAGAAAACGTAATCCTAGAAAATTGAAGTGAAAATGTTTAGCAAATCTTTAAAGCCAGAAGAAGTGATAAATTTTCTGAAAAAAAATCCTGATTTTTTTATTGAGTATCCTGATGCAATAGAATCTCTAGAGATTAAACACGAATCTGGGGAAGCTGTTAGTTTTATTGAAAAACAAGTTCAATTAATAAAAGCTAAAAACCTAGAAACAAGTACAAAACTAAAAGAATTTATTATCAATGCTAAAGAGAATGAAATTCTTTTTCTAAAAATAAAAAAACTTATAGGTATCATCTTAAATTCCGAAGATTTGGAAAGACTATTAACTTCTACAGAAAATTTTTTTGAAAAAGAATTAGGGTCAGAAAAATGTAAAATATTTTTTTTTACTCAAGATGACCTTTTCAAGGTATCTGATGGAAGAGTAATACAACCAGAAATAGCAACTCCTGTTTTTTCAAGCATCTTTAAGACTAAGAACATTTATTTAGGTGGAATTTCTAATAATGTAGCTTCGCTTACCTTTGGAGCAAAGGCAGGCTTTCAAGAATCTGCTATTTGTAAATTAAATTCAAAAGAAGTTGCTGGTATATTGATTTTAGGATCCTCATCTCAACAGAAATATACTCCAGATCAAGATACGCTATTTTTAAATTTTGTTCTTGAAGTCCTTAGTCATCAAATAGATAAGTTAATTGAAGTCCGAAATTAGTAAATCAGTAAAACATTTTTTGCTCTTTCTAAAAGAGACTAGAAATTATTCAGACCATACTCTTAAGAGTTATAAAAATGATTTAAATAAATTTGATCTTTTTTTAAAAGATAATGAGGTTTCTCAATATTCCGAAATCAATAATTCAACTGTAAGAAACTTTCTAGGCCTTTATAGAAGAAAAGGCCTCAGTCCAAGAAGTCTGGCTAGGATTTTGTCTTCGTTAAGAAGTTTTTTTAAATTTCTTAAGACTGAAGGAAACCTATTAAATGATCCTACCGTAGGTATTTCAGCTCCAAAACAAGAATCCTTACTTCCCAAAGCATTAGATACAGATATGATTGATAAGCTCTTGAATTTTAAGCCTAAAAATTGGATTGAATCTAGAGATAAAGCTTCTATGGAGTTAATTTATTCATCCGGTTTAAGGCTATCAGAACTTTGCTCATTAGATTTAAAAGATCTGCTTCTGGAAGAACAAATGTGTCGGGTTTTGGGAAAAGGAAATAAAGAGAGAATTTGTCCAATTGGTTCAAAAGCAATTGAAGCTCTAGAAGATTGGTTTTCTCATAGAGGTAAAATAGCAAAAGATGACGTAAAGGCAGTATTTGTTAATAAGGAAGGAAACAGATTGGGTCCTCGAACTGTTCAAGTAAGATTAAAGAAAATAAGCTTAGATAGGGGCTTGCCATATATTCATCCACACATGTTAAGACATTCCTTTGCCACTCATATTTTAGAATCCAGTGGAGATTTAAGAGCTGTTCAAGAATTACTAGGACATGCTAACCTTAGTACCACTCAAATCTACACAAAATTAGATTTCCAGCATTTGGCAAAGGTTTATGACAAAAGCCATCCTCATGCAAAAAATAAAAAATGAATATTAAAGCCGTTACTTTTGATTTAGATGATACTTTGTGGCCTCTTAGAGAAGTTATTATCCATGCTCATAAAGAATCCAATAATTGGCTCATTGAAAAATATCCTGAAATGAAGAATGTTTTATTTACTGAACAGGAACAAAAAATGTGGCAAACGCTGATTTCAAAAGATGGCACCTTAAGACATAAACTTTCCGAATTACGAATAAAAGTTATTGAAACTCTTTTGCTAGAAAACGGTATAGAAGAAAATGAAGCTAGTTCTTCGTCGAAAACGGCGTTTGATATTTTTTTAAACCTCCGTCACGACATAAAATATTTCGAGGGTACTCTTGAAGTATTGGAATCTTTAAAAGAAAAATATGTTTTAGGAGTTTTAACAAATGGTAATGCTAGTATTGAAACTTTAAAAATTGATCATTTATTTGATTTCTATTTGAACGCTGAGATGGTGGGTGATAGCAAACCAGGTGCCGTAATGTTTGAAGAAGCTCTAAAGATTACCGATTTAAAACCTGAAGAAATTTGTCATATTGGCGATCATCCAGAAAATGACGTTGAAGCAGCTATAACAATTGGGATGAGAGCCATTTGGCTTAATCTTTTAAATGCTGAATGGCCTAAAGATAAAAATTTTGAGCCAATCGAAGTTACTTCTTGGTATGACTTAGAGGAGAAAATTTCTAATCTATAAAGCGTTTAACATATATTGAACTGCTTCTTCTAACTCAGACGAAGTGCAATTCATACACAATCCCATAGCGGGCATACCACGGAGACCGTTTTTTACACTGTGAGTTAGCTCTTCAAGAGTTTTATTTTTTCTTTCTCCCCAAGATGAAGAATTACCAAAAATTGGAGCTCCTGCTAGTCCTGCTTGATGGCATACAGAACAGGAAATCTCATAAACATTTTTTCCATTTCTAATTTCACTTGAAGAATTTTGGGTCAGGACAGCTTCTGAAAAAAAAATGAAAAGAAAAAAAATAAGACTTAATTTTATAAAATTTACATTTTTATAATCTAGAAAGATATTCATCTAGTCTTTCTTGATTCATTACAAAAGTTGATTTCAATGAACTTGCAGCTGATTGAATCTCATTTAGATTTACTGCTTCACCGACTTGAATAACACCAATCATAGCCATCATTGCATGAGGCGTGCAGTTGTAAACATAAACGCCTTCCGTATCAAACGTAACACTAATGTTTTCATTTATTGCTCCGTTCCAACTACTAGCATTGCTTGGAATCATATTCGGCAAAGAGGCCGAATTATGCATAGGATCTACCAGAACAAAATTAACAGTATCTCCAACAGAAACCTTAATGACCGCTGGTTCAAATACCATACTGCCATCTTCTCCTGCATTAAGCATTTTTACTTCATGAACATTACCTTCAGAAAGTTTGACTTTGTTAGCTGTCGAAGGCGCAGCTGAAGTATTATTATTTATAGCGACTTTATAACCCGGTCCTGAAGTTTCTATTCCGCAGTCATCGGTACTAAGGCAGACACTTGCAAAAGATGAAATTCTTTCTGATATCGCTTCTTCTCGCATATCCTCCATAAAAGAATTAGAAGAAATTAAAAGCATGGAAACTAATACTAAATTTTTCATGCAGGGATTATAGTTTATAGCTTGAGATAATTGGATTATGGGCTTACTTTGTCCTTAAAAGGTTTAAGCTTATTTATAAAAATTTTAAGGGCTTAAAAAATAATGAGAGTCTAGAGTCTTTTGCCAATTTCTATTTTTTTTGTATTTGAGTCAAATAGAATTTCTACTTGAGAAGTTTCTAGATATTCTTTTAATAAATCATTTCCCACTTTGAGTTGTAAATGCCATTCATGATCTTTTGCCACTTCGTCAAGAACACAACCTTCTCGATAAAGGCTTGCCCTTTCCGCTGAACAAAGATGAGGTACGGATACCCAACCACTGAATAGACCATTATTTGTTAGCTCTATAATTCTTTCTTTTAAAAAATTAATGCCTTGTTTTTTTTCAGCAGAGATAAAAACCTCTTCAGGATTTTGTATCTCTAATTCTTTGAGCTTAGAATCAGATAAGTAATCTACTTTGTTGTTTACAATGAGTTGTGGAATGTTATCAATCTTTAAATCTTTCATGATTTTCATCACTTCCTTTTGTTTTAAGGTTTTTTCAGGATCATTGATATCTACCAGATGTAATAATAAATCTGCAGATCTAAGGTCATCTAAAGTAGTTTTGAATGATTCAACTAATTCAGTAGGAATTTCTGAAATAAATCCAACCGTGTCTGTAAAAAGAATAGCCCTACTTCCTGGGCTTAGATTTTTTCTAGTTACTGAATCTAGCGTTGCAAACAATTGATCTGCTTTATACTCATTGCCTCCAGTTAAAGCATTAAACAAAGTTGTTTTTCCAGCATTGGTGTATCCAACTAAAGCTACTATTTTGTTTTTGCCTTTTTTTCGAGCATACCTATTTAAGGATTTTTGATTATGGCTTTTTTCTAATTTCTTTTTTAAGGATTTAATCCTATTGCCAATCAATCTTCTATCTGTTTCAAGTTGAGTTTCTCCTGGGCCACGAAGACCAATTCCTCCTTTTTGCCTTTCTAAATGAGTCCACCCTCGAACCAATCTGGTAGATAAATGAGTTAATTGCGCCAACTCAACTTGTAATTTTCCAACGTGACTGAAAGCTCTTTTAGCAAAAATATCTAAGATCAATCCAGTTCTATCCAAAACTCTTGTTTTTAAATATTTTTCAATATTTCTTTCTTGAGAAGGAGAAAGGGAATGGTTAAAAATGACTAATTCAATTTGATTTTTATGAATCTCTTCTTTGATTTCTTCTAATTTACCTTTTTGAATAAAATATCTTGGCGACGCTATTTCTTGCTTTCCAATAACTTCGTTAAGAATATTAGCTCCAGCAGATCTTGCTAATTCTCTAAACTCAGCAAAAGAATTGTCAAAATTTAGAATTCTTTTTACCTTGGTAGTTTCTACTTGAACTAAAAGCGCTTTTTCAGAAAAATCTTTTTTTTGAGGCATTAAGCTTTAACTTCAAAAACCATATTTGTACCAGTTCTAGCAGACTCTCTAACATGATTAAAACCTGCAGAATTTAATACTTCTTTAAGTCTTTTTGGGCCCGCTTGAGCACCCAAACAAAGACCAACCTCTTGAGCTCTAGAAGTAGGAACACAAACTACAGTAGAAAAGCCATAAGCCAAGCCTCCAAAGGTATTGAGATTATCTTCTAAATTATCTCCTGCAGCTGGTTCAACCAACATAAAAGTTCCATCATCAGAGAGAACATTCTTGATATGTTCTGCTACGCCAACAGGATCTCCCATGTCATGAAGAGCATCAAAAATACAAGCAAAGTCATATGACTCTTTAGGAATATCTCTGGCATCCGATACATGAAATTCTATATTTTTGAGGCCTAGTTCCTCTGCTCTTTTACTTGCTTCTTCTATGGAAGGAGCATGAAAATCATATCCATGGACTGTTGAGTTAGGGTAGGTTTGCGCCATAATTATTGTTGTGGAGCCAAGTCCGCATCCAATATCAGCAATTTTTACACCGCCTTTAAGTTTTTCGTCAACTCCATCTAAAGATGGGATCCAATTAGTAATTAAATTTCCTACATAGCCTGGTCTGAAAAATCTATCTGTTCCACAAAAGCAACATAAATGATGTTCTCCCCAAGGCCTTCCCTTTCCAGATTTAAACGTTTCAACTGCTTTTTCATGTTCTGCATACTGACCTACAATCGCTTGAAAATATCCTTGAAGACAAGTTGGCTGACCATCTTGAGCAAAAACTGCCGACTGTTCTGGGGTTAAAAAAAATTTTTCTTCGGCTGAATCATAAGTTACGTATCCATTTGCTGCGTTTGAAGACAAAAATTCTCTTAGATATCTTTCATCTAAATTTGCTGCTTGCGCAATTTCTTGAGTTGTTGCCGGACCAAGTTTATCCATAGTGACGTAAACTTCTGATTGATCTCCGATGTAAGCAAGCAAAAGTCCCACTGCTCCAGCAGCATCTCCAATGACTTTTTGAGTAAGTTGACTTAATTTTTCAGCATCCATGTTTTTTCTCCTTATACTTTAAATAAGTTTAGTCTTCTAAATTAACTATGAAAAGGTTCATATAATTTCTTTATCTTCAAGATTTTTGATGTTTTCTTCATCAAAATTCAACCAATCTCTTAAGATACTTTTAGTGTGTTCTCCAAGATTCGGTGATCGATTAAATTCTTCGGAATGATTTGAAATTTTTACTGGATTACCTGGCATTTTCACAGGGGCGCCATTTTCTTGGAGTACCTCGACAATCATATTACGTTTTAATAAATCCTGATCTTGGAAAGTTTCAGACAAACTATTAATTGGTCCACATGGCACTCTGTTTTCTTGTAAAAGACTTAACCAAAATTCAGTCTTATTTGTTAAAAAAATACTCTGGATAGTCTTATCTATGCTTTCTCTATTCTTTAATCTGCCTTTTCTTTCTTTGTTTTCATCTGTATCAAGCTCATTTAAATTTAAAGCCTTAACTAAATTAGGCCAAAAGTCTTCTGCAACAACTCCAATTTGGATAAAGCCATCTTTTGTTTGATAAGAGTTGAATGGAACATGATTCATGTGTTGGTTACCAATTGGCTCTGGATCCTCGCCCGATAAAAAATGCATAGTAGCCATATAAGTTAATAAACTTACCTGAGTATCCAACATAGAAATATCAACGTGCTCGCCTACCCCGTGAGTATCTCTTGAACGTAATGCGCTTAAAATACCAATTACTGCATAAAGTCCTGCCCCAAGGTCAGCTATTGGAATGCCAGATTTTACTGGATTTTCTTTATCTATACCGGTGATAGACATAGCCCCTCCGTAACCCTGTATGAGATTATCGTAAGCAGGTCGGTTTATTTCTGTATCTCCAAAACCACTAATCGAGCAGGTAATAATTTTCGGATTTACTTTGGCAAGCTGTTTATGATCTATTCCAAGTCGTTTGGTTACACCTTGGCTAAAATTATCTACTACTACATCAGCAGCATTTACTAATTTCAAAAATAGTTCTTTGCCTGAATCTGATTTTAGATCTAATTCAAAGCTTTTTTTATTTCTTGCTAAAGTGAGGTGATAGGCGCCTACTCCATCCAATGAATACTTAGGATCATCTTTGAGTAAATTTCTAGTGATATCGCCTTTTTTTGGTTGTTCAATTTTTACAACTTCAGCACCCAAATCTGCCAAAATCATGGTCGTGTATGGACCTGCTAGCATATGAGTTAAATCAAGAACTTTTATGCCGGTAAGAGATTGCTTCAACTTAATAATCTATTTTATCGTCTACCGCATTTCCTTTGGTCGGAACTAAAGCTGATCTTTTAAAAGATGCGACGACTTTACCATCTTGATTTTTTCCAATGGTTTTTACTGTAACTATTCCCGCATTTTTCCTCGATTCTGAAAGACGAGTTTCTAATACTTCTGATTCAGCATATAAAGTGTCGCCGACGAACAAAGGGTGCGGTAAGACAATGTCGGTCCAGCCTAAATTTGCTATGGCTTTTTGGCTTATATCACTCACACTCATCCCAACCATAACAGAAACAGTGAAAGTACTGTTTACAAGATTTTTACCAAATTCAGTTGCTTTGCCATATTCTTTATCAAAATGTAAAGGATGCGTATTCATTGTTAAAAGGGTAAACCAAGTATTGTCTGATTCGGTAATGGTTCTACCTGGGCGATGTTCGTAGATGTGACCTACTTCGAATTCTTCAAAGTAACGACCAAATGACTCTCTAAATCTGTTGTTGCCTAATTCTTTGCTAGATTTTGACATGGATTAGTCCTCCTCTTTTTTATCTCCTAAAGATAACTTTAAACGCATAGCTTCGGCGATAGGCTCATCAACCATTTTTCCATCGATCTTGACGGCTCCACCATCCATTTTTTGATATTCTTCTAATACTTTTTTAGCCTCTTCTTTTTCCTCTTTGGTAGGTTCAAAAGCATCGTTAATGAAATCTATTTGCGTAGGATGAATTGCTGCTTTTCCAGTAAAGCCTAAATTCTTAACTGCCTCAGCTTCTTCTTTCAAGCCCTCTTCATTATCGATATAGAAGAAAGGAGCATCGATTGTAAATAAGTTATACATCGCTGCTGCAAGAGCAACTTTGTGTCGAGCATAAAGTAAAGGTTCCCAAGCTAATTTGGATCCCATGCCTGCTGAAAAATCTGCTGCACCAAAAAACAACCCTATAACTCCTTTAAAGGCTGCAATCTGTGTGACTGTATCTACTGCTCTTGGAGTTTCAATCAGGGGTACTAATTTATTTTCAAAAGCAATCATTGGAGCAAGTGTAGCTAGAAAGTCAAAACTTTGTGTTTTCGGTAAAATAATAGCCTCAATTTGACTTTCATAATCTGAGAGCGAATCTATATCTTGCCTGCCATTTTCGTTCATGGCGTCGTTTACTCTGACAAACAAAGGCTTTGTAAACACGTTTCCTTTTTTTAACAAACCAATTAGCTCTTCTCTGGCATCAATTTTTTTATCTTCTGGACATCCATCTTCTAAATCAATAATTAGAGAGCTTGCATTACTATTTAGACCTCTGTCTAAACGATCTAATGTGTGTCCTGGTATGAAGAGATTGGATTTGTATTGCATATTATTTCCTTTCTAAATTTATTAAGTAATCAACCACATCAAGTAGTTCATTCGTGCCTACATCTCTTGAAGCTGAAACTTTATACTTGCCATTGACGACAAAAGCAGGGACGCCACGGACTTCGTATTTCAAACCAAAGGTTTCGGCCCTACGAATTTTATTTTTCATTGCAAACGAATTAAACAATGATTGGTATTTATCTTCACTTACTCCAAAGCTGGCGAAAAAAGGTTTTAATTCTTTATCGGATGTCATCATTCTTTGGTTTGCATGAATTGATACAAAAGTATTGGAAATAATTTCTGGTTTCTTAAAGAATTCCGCAGCATAGAATAATTTTGCGTGGGTTTTGGCCATTTCATTCCAGGTAATAGGAGAACGCCAAAAATCTACGTTAGAAGAGAGTTTTTTTTCCCAGCTATTTAGTTGGTTTTCTAGACTGTAACAGTGGCCACAACCGAACCAGAAAAACTCTATGACTTCTATTTTTTCTGAATCACGAGTAGCAATTGGTTCAGCTAGAATTTGATAATGTTTACCCGCACGATAATCATCAGCAACTATAGAAGTGCTTATGAAAAATAATGAGATGAAAAAAAATTTTTTAATAAAGTCCAGATACATAATTCGCTACCGCCCTAATCTCTTCGATGCTAAGTCTTGTGGCAATGCCTTGCATAATTTTACCGTGATCATCGATTGCCCTTTCACCTGTTTGATAAGCCAATAAACTCGTCACTACGTATTCGGCTTTTTGCCCACCGAGCATTGGATATTCTGCAGATTCTAAACCTTTGCCAGCTGGACCATGGCAACCTGTGCAGGCTGGAACTCCGGAAGATAAATTCCCCGCTCGATAAATTTTTTGTCCCAACTCCAGATTTGATTCGTCTGCCTTACCTACTAGAGTAGTTTGCTTGGAATAAAAGGCAGAAACATCTCTTAAATCATCATCGGAATAGTCATTTAACAAGCCTTTCATAACTGCGATGACTCTTTCTTCATCTCTGATATGTTCAAGTTGTTCATAAAGGTAGCTTTCTCTTTGCCCAGCAAGAGTGGGCCATTGGCCAACCACACTATTTCCATCGGCTCCATGACAGGCAACACAAGTTCCAACTAATTTTGAACCTTTTTCGGCATTTCCTCTTTCCATCGGCTTAGCTTCTGAAGCATCTCCAGAAGATGCAGTGAAAGCACTTACAGAACCAATCAAAAGCGACAAGAATAG
The DNA here is from genome assembly GCA_003331625.1 of Gammaproteobacteria bacterium. Lineage (GTDB taxonomy): Bacteria > Pseudomonadota > Gammaproteobacteria > Magnimaribacterales > AG-339-G14 > MEDG-81. Next base: position 261,534 of record QOPF01000001.1, read on the forward strand.
TAATTTTTTTATCATTTAAACTTTAATAGTGGGCTAAATGGTTGAGAATTATATACTATAGAATGCGGTTTTTCCCGATTTTAGAAGAATGAGTTATAAGTCAAAACCTTTGCACTTAGAGTTCAGTTGTGCGGCAACTGAAAGCAAGCTTTTTCCTGAAGATATGGGAAATGAAATTGCTTTATGCGGCAGATCTAATTCCGGTAAATCTACTTTAATAAATACGATTGCAAACCAAAAAAAATTAGCAAAAACTTCAAATACGCCCGGCAGAACGCAATCGATAAATTTTTTTCATCTAAAAGGTAACGATAATAAAAAAATTATAGATTTACCCGGTTTTGGCTATGCTAAGGCCAGTAAAGCAGACCAAAATTCTTGGGCTAAATTAATATTAAGTTACCTTAAAAAAAGAAATGCTTTGACCGATCTGATTTTGATTATGGATATGCGCCATCCTTTTCAAACCAAAGATTTTGAATTTCTGCAGCTTTGTGAATCTCTTGAACTGCCAATTCATTTAGTTCTGACAAAAGCAGATAAGCTTAATAACAAAGAAACACAACAAGCACTTAAGCTAGTAGCTCAAAAATCTCCAGAATTCCCAAACATAATGAGTTCAATAGTTTTTTCCGCGCCAAAAAAAATAGGCTTAGATTCTTTGACTGAAAAAATTAAACAGCTTTTAGAAATTTAAACCCGTCGGCAGTTTTCAGGGGAGAGAGATGCCGACGGGCCACAAGGATTGTAAATTTCCTTATTTTTAGGAGAACACTTTTTAGACTAGTAAAATTTAAAAAAGTTCTTGGCTATTATTAAAAAGAGAAATGCTATAAAAAGAAATTAGTGAGCTTCGCCCCAATTTTTAGCAATACCACTTTCTACCTCTAACGGAACGCGCAACTTGGCAGCGTCTTGCATGATTTGGGAGACTTTTTTTTCAACTTCCGCTGTATCTTGATCTTTAACTTCTAAAATAACTTCATCGTGTACTTGCATGATCATGCGCGCATCAAATCTACTTGAAGCCAGCCATTTATGAATATCAATCATGGCAATTTTCATAATATCCGCAGCGGTTCCTTGCATAGGCGCGTTGATTGCTGCTCGCTCAGCTGCCATGCGACTTCGACCACTGTGAATCCCTGGTAAGTAAAGCCTTCTTCCAAAAAAAGTTTCCACAAAGCCTTTTTCTTTAGCTAATTCTTTAGTGCGTTCCATATACAACTTCACTCCAGGATATTTATGAAAATAAGAGTCGATGTAATCAGCTGCTACGGGACGCGAAATATTCAAAGCTTTACTAAGACCAAAAGCCGACATGCCATAAATCAAACCAAAATTTATCGCCTTTGCACCGCGCCTTTGTTCAGCAGTGACTTCTTCACCAGGTTCAGCAAAAACTTCTGCTGCTGTAACAGAATGAATATCTTCGCCATTTTCAAAAGCTGATATCAAACCATTGTCTTCAGATAAGTGCGCCATGATGCGTAACTCTATTTGCGAATAATCAACAGCAAGTAATTGATAGCCTTTTGGAGCAACGAATGCAGTTCTAATTAATCTGCCTTCGTCTGTTTTAATTGGAATATTTTGTAAATTAGGATCGGCGGAAGACAATCTTCCCGTTGACGTCACCGCTTGGTGAAAAGAAGTATGCACTCGGCCAGTTTTGGCAGATATTTGTTGCGGTAAGCTATCGGTATAAGTGCTTTTTAATTTTGCCAAGGTCCTGTGCTCAAGCAAGATTTTAGGCAGCTCATATTGATTTGCTAGTTCTTGTAAAACCGATTCGTCCGTTGAAGGCTGGCCACCTGGGGTTTTTTTAACAACGGGTAGCTCCATCTCGTCAAAAAATATGGCTCTTAAATCCTTCGTTGAGGCTAGATTGAATTCTTTTCCAGCTTCTCGATACGCTTGTTCTTCTAAACCACTGATTCGTTGGCCAAGATTATTAGATTGAATCTTTAAAGAGTCTTTATCGACTAAAGCGCCAGCTTGCTCCATGTCAGACAGAACAGGTACTAAGGGTATTTCAATTTCACTCAAAACTTTTTCTAAAGATGGCGTTTTAGCCAATTTGGGTTTGAGGTGTGCGTAACAGCGAAAAGTAATATCTGCATCTTCAGCAGCATAGTCGCTGGCTTTTTCCAGAGGAATTTGGTTAAAAGTTAGTTGCTTTACCCCTTTACCGGCAACATCCTCAAAAGTTGTTGTTTTAACATTTAGATAATGCCCTGCCATGGCATCCAAGTTATGTCTGGTTGCAGTCGGATCAAAAACATAAGACATGAGCATGGTGTCATTTTCAATTTCATTTATCGTAATGTCGTAATTGGATAAGACATTACGATCGAATTTTAAATGCTGTCCAATTAAAGGCGTACTTTCAATAATGGGTTTTAATTTTTTTAAAACCACTTCTAGATCAAGTTGTTTAGGTGCACCATCATAATCATGCCCAACTGGGATGTAATAAGACTTTTCTTCATTAGCGGCTAAAGAAAGTCCCACTAAATTTGCTTGAGTGAAATCTAAGGAATCCGTTTCCGTATCAAATGCTAAAAACTCAGCGGTTTTTAGTTCTTTCACTAAATCGTTTAACTCTTTCTCTGTTAAGACGCAGCGGTAATTTTCTTTAGTAACGGGAGTTTTTTTGGCTTCAGTATTTTTTAAAAGCGTTTTGAACTCAAATTCAGAAAAAAGTTTATGCAACTTATCTTGATTGATATCGTTTACTGCGAGATCTTCAATACCGAAATCTAAAGCTACGTCTTTTTTAATAGTGGTTAATTGTTGTGAAAGTTTGAGTTGTTCAATGCCTTCTCGTAAATACTCGCCGACTTTGCCCGATATTTCATCGGATTTTTCAATGATACTTTCTACGGTGCCGTACTTGGAAAGCCAATTAACTGCAGTTTTTGGACCGACTTTGTTTACGCCTGGAATGTTATCTGAAGTATCACCTACCAAAGCTAAATAATCGATAATTTGATTAGGTAAAACTCCAAATTTCTTTTCGACTCCCTTTTGGTCTAAGACTTCGTTGGTCATGGTGTTTACGAGCTTGATATTTTTAGTGACTAATTGAGCTAAATCTTTGTCCCCAGTTGATATAACCGTAGGAATACCCTTTTCTTCTGCCTCTTTAGCAAGCGTGCCGATAACATCATCTGCTTCGACGTTGTCGACGACAAAAATTTTTATCCCCAAAGCTTCGACAATGTCATAAATAGGTTGGATTTGTGGGCGCAAATCATCCGGCATTGGCGGTCGATTGGCCTTGTATTCTTCATACATCTCGTGACGAAAGGTATCGCCTTTAGCATCAAAAATCATACCAATTGGAGAGTTAGGATGATCCTCTAAAATTCGCATCACCATTGTGGTAACCCCTCTGACTGCGCCAGTTGGATGACCAGAGGAAGTGGTTAGTGGGGGTAAGGCATGATAAGCCCGATAAACATAAGAAGAACCATCGATTAAAATTACCGAATCGGTATCTGCTGTGCTCTCTGGTTTTGCCATAAAATTTTTTAGTTAAATTTCGTTATACTTATACCATGAATTTGCTGCAAGAAACGCGTGTTGTTTTAACTTTAATTTTGCTCTTTTGCCTCGGTTTGCTTGCCACTGCATTTTACATGGAATACCAACTTGGGCTCGAACCCTGTCCGATGTGTATCGTGCAAAGAATTGCAGTTGCTTTGTCAGGAGCAGTTGCCTTAATAGGAATATTGCATAATAACTTTGGTAAACTCTATTTATCCTTGACTGGTTTTTTTAGTCTTGCTGGAGGGGCCTCAGCAATTAGACATCTTTATTTACAATCCTTACCTCCCGATCGAATTCCCTCTTGTGGTCCAGATCTAAATTATTTACTTGATAATAATTTTGTTTCAGATGCCTTGATTCAATTGTTTATCGGAGATGGGAATTGTGCTGAAGTAATGTGGAGTTTGTTAGGTATATCCATTCCTGGTTGGGTCCTTATTTGTTGCTCTTTGATTTTTCTTCTCTCGATTAGACAATTTAAAGCACAGTTCTAATGGACTTATCCACGCTGACATTAATTTTATCCATCTGCACGCTTGCCATTGTGGTGTATATTTTTCTTAAGTTAAGAGATCAAAAAACCATCGAATCTGGAAAGTCAGAAAATCTTGAAAACAAAATTGATTCGGTTTCTAAAGATCTAAACGATATTGAAAATCAATTGGCTTCTGTTACAACGCCAATAAATGAACTCAATAGATTTTTAGGTGGAAATGTTACAACCGGTAGATTAGGTGAATGGAGTTTGGAATCCATTGTCAAAGAAATCCTGCCAGACGGTAGTTACAATTTTCAAGCCCAAATCAATAAAGAAACACAGGATCGAGTAGATTGTGCAGTCAAAACTGCAGACGGTTTGACGATTCCTGTCGATTCAAAATTTTATGCTGGTCAGTACAAACAATATCAAGAAGCAAGTCGTGATAACGAGCGCGGGAACGTTTTACGCGATTTAAGAACGGCCATTTTAAGAGATGCTGACGATATTGCCTCAAAGTATATTAGGCAAAACACTACTTCCAATTATGCAGTGCTTTATATTGCCTCTGAAAAACTGATTGATTTGGTCGATGATATTGAAAACTTGAGACAAGATTGTTTGGCAGAAAAGAAGGTTCTTATTCAAGGGCCAAATACTTTAGCTGCCTTTCTCGATACCGTTAGAATAGGACACCACTATCTTCAACTCAATGAAACGGCTGAAAAAGTTGCTGAAGTAGTGAGAAGAATAAAAACTCAATTCGATACTTTTGATAAAAGCACTGAAGCAGTCACCAAAAGACTTGAAGCTTCAATTAAAGAAGTAACTTCTTTGCAAACAAGAATAAATGTTTTGAGCAGAGAATTAAATAAGGGCGCTGAAGATTTAAAGGATGATTAAATATTTAAGTTGATCGATATAGAAATTTTTAAGAAATCCATCGAATGGATTAGATTCTGTTGAAGCCATGACTTCTTATAAAGTACACTAATTTTTTAGGAGAATTTCAATGAAAAAATTTATTTATCTATTTGCTTTGGTGATTGTAGTTACAGCCTGTAGCAGTAACGTAGATGCTAATAAGAAAATGGCCGGAGAGTTTTTAGATCTTGCTTTATCGGCTAGTCCTTTAGATGCTCAAGCTCTAACGCATCCTGACTTTACATTCACTTTTATGGGAAATACTGAAATTTCCAACATTCCTTATGACCGTGTGGAATATTTTGATTATTGGCTACCCGAAGTAGTTGGCAAATTATTACCCACAGGTATCACGCTCACCACCACCGATATGATTGCCGATAATGATGGTGTTGCCGTCATTATGGAAGGCGATGCCGAGGGCATCAACGGTGAATACGACAATAAGTACGTCTTTGTTTACAAATTCAAGGATGGCAAAATTTTGTCAATTGTTGAATACAACAGTGATTTATTAGTTGCCACCAGACTTTATAAGAATAAGTTAGTGCCTAGTGACTAGTGACTAGTGACAAAGACATTTAAGCTACTTTTTCTTTTAACGCTGTGCATAAGTGCAGGGGTTGCTAGTGCTTATACACCATTAAAAAATATCAAAGTAGTGGATGGCGATACCATTAGAGCTGAAGCCAAAGGACAAGAAATAAAAATCCGTTTGGTTGAAATAGATGCTCCAGAAATGGATCAGCCATTTGGCTTGCAATCAAAAAATTTTTTAAACAGATTATTGTATAAAAAAAATGTCACTCTAGTTGCTCAAGGTGAAGATCGATATGGTCGAGTTTTAGGAAATATTTTTTCTGATGAAATCAATGTAAATCTGCTAATGGTGAAGTATGGTATGGCTTGGGTTTATGAAAAGTATGCAAAAAATTCATCCCTTTTCAAACATCAAGCTCAAGCTCAAGAAGAGAAATTAGGTATATGGAAAACCAAAGAACCAATGGCGCCTTGGGTGTGGCGCAGACAAAATTGATTTAAACTTATTTTATGCAAGCTTTTTTCATCAAACTTCTATTTAAATTGCCTAAGAGTCTGCTTATAAGGTGGTCTGGTAAAGAGCAAATTGTTAAAGGTTATCGAAAGCTTGATCCTGGTTTTCAATATTTATTAAAACTTTTTGAAGACAGAGATGCACAAGTGGATTTTACAAAACCGGCAGCCGAAGTAAGAAAAGGTTTTGATGAAGGCAGAAACGTAATTGCCTCCTCTCTTCCCTCTAATATAAAAACTAAAGATCACTTCATTCAAGTTGATGGAGCGGAAATAAAAATCAGAGAATATGCTCCTGAATCTATTGGCAATATCTATCCGGCTTTAGTTTTTTTTCATGGTGGTGGATGGGTCCTTGGAAGCATTGATACCCATGAAGCGTTTACTGGTTTTCTAGCAAAAGAATTAAAGGCAAAAGTTTTTTCTGTTGACTATCGCTTGGCACCTGAACATCCCTTTCCCATTCCATTAGAAGATTGTAAAGCCGCTTTTAATTGGGTAAAGAAAAATGCTTCAGACCTTGGCATCAATCCGAATCGAGTTTCTGTTGGAGGGGATAGCGCTGGGGGAAACTTAGCAGCTGCTTTATGCATTAAATGTCAGCAAGAAAGCGTGTCAATGCCAAAAGCACAGCTTTTAATATATCCCGTGACCGATCTTAATCTGGAACAACCTTCAATAGATGAAATGGCGGAAGGCTTCTTTTTAACAAAAGAGGCCATGCAGTTCTTTAGAAATCAGTATTTAGAAAATGAGAATCAGATTAAAGATCCTTTGGTTTCACCTCTTTTAGCAGATGATCTTTCAAATCATCCGGCTGCGGTTGTAGCGACAGCCGGCTTTGACCCTCTTCGTGATGAAGGTGATAAATACGCCCAAGCCTTGCGCCAGGCAAATGTAGAAATCTATCATCGAACACATGACAGCTACATTCATGGATTTGTAAATATGATGATGATAAATGGCGTCGATCACGCGTTAAAAAGAATTTGCGACGATTTTCGAAAGATTTTTTAGAGGAAAGACATAGCCTTCCCTCTAAAAGGTTAAAATGGATAGAAAGTCATTTCCAAAGTTTCATCGGTTAAGTTCAATTTAGAAATACAAAAATTTCTGTTTCCATCAGTTACGTCATCTAGCGAATGGAAGGTAATGATATTCCCTTCCCTCTTCCAGACTCCATGACGTGGAGCGGAGTTACGCGTGCCGTCATCTGCAATACCAACGCCTCTTCCAATGAATGATCCTTGAGAGCCAAAATTTGGGTTGTCTCTTCTTAAATTATAAGTAAGAAAGACTTTTCCATATCGGCCTGCTTTACTGGACACATTTATCACTCCGCCTTGATCAGTCAAAGAAATTGAAGTTACTTTGCCAGACAAAGTAAATTTCTCATCTGCAGAAACAGTAAGCCCAAACATACTGATCGAGCAAAAAATAGCAATTGTTAATAAAGTAATTTTTTTATACATTTTTTTCTCCTTAAAATATTATGATAATTGATTTCAAATTATATAAAATTAATTTTTTAAAATAATTAGGAGAAACAATGAAATTATTTTTTTACTCAATCATTGCAATTTTTGCCGTAGGCTCATTATTTGCCGATGATCACTCAAACACCTCGCAAGCAGGTCTTCCAGAAGGAGGGTTTTCTACTTTCCATGTCGTGGCTGAAGATCCATATGCTTACATCGATTATTTGAAATCTAATCCTGAATCACTGTCTGGTAATGGTTCAGATATAGTTGGCT
>QOPF01000010.1 GCA_003331625.1 Gammaproteobacteria bacterium
CTAAAGAAATGAGAGGCAGGATAGAAAACATACTAGGAGAACAGTTGAATCAAATGTGGTGCGGAACGTTTCACTCTTTATTTCATAGAATGCTACGCAGACACTCTGAAGAGGCAGGGCTCAATAAAAGTTTTTCAATCCTTGATTCTGAGGATCAAAATCGCGTCATCAAAAGAGTAATAAAGTCTCTAGATCTTGACGATGCTACTTGGCAGCCCTCTCAAGCTCAGTGGTTTATAAACAACCAAAAGGAAGAGGCTAGAAGAAAACCAAAAATCAAATCAAATGCTTCTTTTATAGAAGAAAAAATGGTCGACATAATGAACGAATACCAAAATGTGTGCGACCAAGAAGGGCTAGTAGATTTTTCAGAAATCCTCTTGAGGTCTTATGAATTATTAACCAATAATAAGGAAATTTTAGAATACTATCAGAACAGATTTGAACACATCTTAGTTGATGAGTTTCAAGATACTAATGAAATTCAGTATTTATTATTAAAGAAATTGCTAGGAAAAAATAGCTTTATGACCGTAGTGGGAGACGACGATCAATCTATTTATAGTTGGAGAGGAGCAAAAAGCTCAAATATTAAAAGATTTCAAAAAGATTTTAAGGGAGTAAAGACAATAAAGTTAGAACAAAACTATAGGTCAACAAAAAATATTTTGTCATCTGCTAATGCAGTTATTTCCAATAATCCAGAAAGGCTGGGGAAAAAACTTTGGTCTGAGAACAAAGAGGGGGAACCCCTAAAAATATATAGATCTTTCAATGAAAGAGATGAAGCAAGTTTTATTGTTGACATAATAAAAAATTGGATAGATGAAGGAAGATCTTTAAGTGATGTCGCTATTTTATACAGATCAAATGCTCAATCTAGAGTGCTTGAAGATAGTATTTTAAGAGCTGAATTACCTTACCGTATTTATGGAGGAGTTAGGTTTTATGAAAGAATGGAAATTAAAAATGCTCTTGCGTATGCAAAGTTATTACTGGACTCTAATAATGATGCTGCTTTTGAAAGGATAGTAAACGTTCCATCAAGAGGCATCGGAGCTAAAACTACAGATAATGTTAGGCAATATGCTCGGGCCGAAAGTACTTCTTTATGGGATGCCGCTAAATTAATTTCTCAAGGCGATGAAAAAAAATCTTCTAAAGCAATAACTTCTTTCATAGAAAAAATCGAATTATTAAAAACTAAGATCGAAGGAAAAAATCTTGGTGAAATATTTGAACAAATTTTAGAAAGTACAAACCTTAAAGAATTCCATGCCAAAGAACCTGGTGAAAAAGGAAGGTCGAGAAAAGAAAATTTAGAAGAACTAATTTCAGCAGCTTCAGGCTTTTATCCTGTTGGAGAAGATGCTGATGACGAAAGAAATGAATTAGAGTTGTTTCTTGATCAAGCTTCTTTAGATGCTGGAGAAAATCAAGCAAAAGCTGATGAAGATGCTATTCAAATGATGACCTTACATTCAGCTAAAGGATTGGAATTCCCTTTAGTTTTTATTTCAGGATGTGAAGAAGGACTATTCCCACATAAACGATCTCTTGAAGATCCAAGACAATTGGCTGAAGAAAGAAGGCTCTGCTATGTAGGAATAACAAGAGCAATGGAAAGACTCTACTTAACTCACGCCGAAGTTAGAAATATGTATGGAATGGAAAGCTTTAGTCCTATTTCAAGATTTATAAAAGAAATTCCAGATGAATTTAAATATGAAATAAGAATGTCCTCGGAAAAGCCAAAAACATCGGGTTTTGTCCCTAAGATAGTTGGTGGAACAGAATTTAACGGAGAAGACTTTTCTTTGGGAGACTTAGTGAGTCACGATGTATTTGGAGAAGGGATCATTCTCAACTATGAAGGCGAAGGTGCTAATGCTAGAGTTGAGGTCAATTTTAGTAAAGAAGGAATTAAATGGTTAGTATTGAGTTTTGCCAAATTAAAAAAAGTTTAGTTTTAATTTTTGCATTAATATTCTTCATTTCGTGTGAGCAAGAAGAAGCAAACACTTCTTTTAAAGAATCCGAAAAGAAATTCACTTGGCGAATGGTAACCACTTGGCCAAAAAATTATCCTGGCGTAGGCTTGGGAGCTGAAAATCTCTCAAAATTAGTCAATAAAATGTCTGCGGGAAGATTACAAATAAAAGTTTATGGAAGTGGAGAGCTTGTTCCTGCTTTAGAGGTTTTTGATACTGTTTCAAGAGGAACAGTAGAGATTGGTCATGGAGCATCATATTACTGGATTGGAAAAGCTCCTTCTGCACAATTTTTTACTGCCTTGCCCTTTGGCTTGAATGCTCAAGAGATGAATGCTTGGCTTCATTATGGAGGTGGGCTAGAACTTTGGGAAGAAGCTTACGATAAATTTAATTTGATTCCTTTAGCAGGCGGTAATACGGGCGTCCAAATGGCAGGCTGGTTTAATAAAGAAATAAACACCCTTGAAGATATAAAAGGAACAAGAATGAGAATTCCAGGGTTAGCTGGAAAAGTTTGGACAGAAGCAGGCGGAGAAGCAGTATTAATGCCTGGAAGTGAGATTTTTACTAACCTCCAGACAGGAGTCATAGACGCTGCCGAATGGATTGGGCCCTACAACGATCAGACTTTTGGTTTACACCAAGCAGCAAAATACTATTACTATCCCGGATGGCACGAACCTGGCCCTACTTTAGAAGTAATTATCAATAAAGAAGCTTTTGCATCATTGCCTGCTGACCTACAAGAAATACTAAGAACTGCAAGCAGAGCAATTAATCAAGATATGTTGGACGAGTACACTGCAAGAAATAATCAGGCTTTGGAAACATTAGTAAACATCCATGGGGTAAAACTCAAAAGACTGCCAGACGAAGTTTTAAAAAAATTTAAAGAAATTACTTCAGAACTCTTGGAAGAGTTAATTGCGGCAGATCCTTTATCTAAAAGAATATTTCGGTCTCAGGAAAGCTTTAAAAAGAATGTTTCCAAGTATCACAAAATTTCAGAAAAAGCTGTATACGAGATGAGGGAGTTGGATTAACCAAATCGCCTAACTAACCAGATTCCGATAGATGTTGTAAAAGTAAATCTTAAAAAAAATAACAACATTGCAGGCCAAGTTAGTACCCATTGAATATACCATTCAAATAAGCTTCCCCAAGAACTAACCAAATTAAATAGACTATAAGCCAGTCCAAAATATTGAGAGGTGTATTCTTGAGTATTCATAGGCTCAACAAAAAGACTATGTACAAAAAAATATACTAAGTAAAAATCACCCCATATTAAAAATTGCCCAAAATTGTACAGATGTTTATTGTTCATATATCTATCGTATTTAATAAATATAGTTTGGTAAAAAGGTAACTATTGAAGGAAATATAGCCAACAAAACTAGAAGACATAGTTGGATTAATATAAAAGGAATAACGCCTTTATACAAAGAAATCGTTTTTATATTGTCAGGGGCAACACCTCTTAAATAAAATAAAGCAAAACCAAATGGAGGCGTTAAAAAAGAAGTTTGTAGGTTAATTGCAATCATAATACCAAGCCAAATTGGGTCTGCACCCATCGCCATCAATACGGGTCCTACAATTGGCACAATTACAAAACTTATTTCTATGAAATCTAAGATAAACCCTAATAAAAAAATTAAAGCCATAACTAAAATCATGGAACCAAAAAGACCTCCTGGAATAGAGTTAAATATTTGCTCAATGAGTTCTTCTCCTCCTAAACCTCTAAAAACAAGCGAAAAGACAGAGGCCCCAATTAAAATTATGAATACCATTGAAGTTATGGCAGCAGACTGCCTTACAGTTTCAGTTAAAGTTTTTACATTTAACTTACTATTTAGTATTGCGATTAAAATTGCTCCTAAAGCACCCAATCCGGAAGCTTCTGTCGGAGAGGCTATACCAAAAATAATGCTTCCTAAAACAGTTATGATCAAAATAAACGGCGGGGCAATAACTTTCATTAAATCAATTATCTCGATAGAGCTTTTCTCATCATTTGAGATAAGTTCTAAATTTCTAGATTTGAATAGAAAATAAATCGCATAAAAACTAAGTAGTAATAAGCCAGGAACTATAGCCGCCAAGAAAAGATCTCCAACTGAAATTGTTTTAGCAGTAAAAATACCTTGGCTAAGTTGTGACTGCTGATAAGCCGAAGAAAGTACATCTCCTAAAATAACTAAGGCAATAGAGGGAGGTATGATTTGTCCCAAAGTACCTGTAGCAGAAATTAGGCCGGTTGAAATATCATGGGGGTATCCTTGTTTTAAAAATGCAGGTAAAGAAATTAATCCCATTGCAATAACTGTAGCCCCAACAATGCCTGTACTTGCTGCAAGAAGTGCTCCAACAAAAATGACCGAAAGGCCTAGCCCTCCTTTAAAACCAGAAAAAAAATCTGACATTTTAAGCAAAAGTTCTTCAGCAACTTTTGACTTTTCCAGCAATACGCCCATAAAAATAAAAAGAGGAACTGCTATTAAAGTAGAGTTCGTCATTATTCCAAAAATTCTATTTGGAAGAGTTTCCAAAAGAAATAAATCAAAAAATCCAAAAATACTTGTTATCAATGCAAAAATTATTGAAACCCCAGCTAAAGTAAAAGCAACTGGAAATCCAAAAAGTAAAAATATACAAACTAAAGCGAAAAGAATTAGTGGCAAAAAATCAATCATTTTTGAAAATCAACTTAGTCAGTTCTGAAATACTCTGAAGTATTAAAAGAATAGGAAAAATAATCAAACTAGATTTAAAAATATATACAAAAGGAAGTCCGCCTGGCTCAGGAGAAATTTCATTTATAGACCAAGAGAAATAAACATACTCAAATGAAAATAATAAAATTACCCAAGCAAAAGGCTGTAAAAAAAACAGATTTCCAAAAATATTTATCATTCTCTTTTTTTTATCCGACAATTCTCTATAAAAAATATCTACTCTTACATGTGCATCATCTTTAAGTGCCAAAGCAGCATAAAATAGAAAAAGCATTCCATGTGAATAAATGAGTAATTCTTGCATTGCAACTACTCCTATCTCAAAAACATATCTCAAGATAACAATCATTGAACTCAAGAAAATCATTAGTAAAATTAGCCAAGAAGAAATCTTTCCAAATAAGGAAGGAAATAAATTAAGTATATTCTCTATGGTTTTTGCAATTTTTTTGAGCATTAAAATATGATTTAATAATAGTGTAATGATTATAGTTCTATCTCCAGCTAAGACGTTAGATTATTCTTTTTCGGAAGAGGGTATCGATTTTTCAGTTCCACCTTTTTTAACTAAATCTAAAAAGCTTGTTTCAAATTTAAAAAAGCTTAAAAAATCTGAGTTATCTTCCTTGATGGGAGTTAGCGAAAAAATCTCTGCTCTAAATCATGAAAGATTCCAGAACTGGTCTCAGGCTAGAAAACCTTCTGCTTTAGCAAAACAAGCTGGATTTGTTTTTAAAGGGGACGTCTATCAAGGACTGGAGTTTGAAAAACTTTCAAAAAAAGAGATAAATTTTGCACAAAAACACCTTAGGATTCTTTCAGGGCTTTATGGCGTTTTAAAACCATTGGATATTATTTCACCTTATCGTCTTGAGATGGGTACTAAAATATCTTTTGCAAAAAATAAAGATTTATATTCTTTTTGGAAAGATGAAATAACTAACCATTTGAATAAAGATCTTAAATCATCTTCCATTTTGGTAAATCTTGCTTCCGTAGAGTATTTTTCATCTGTTAATACTGAAAAATTGAACAGCAGAGTTATCAATCCAGTATTCAAAGACTTTAAAAACGGTAAATACAAGATAATCAGTTTTTATGCGAAAAAAGCTAGAGGGCTCATGGCTAAATTTTTAATCGAAAACCGAGCTGGATCTTCTGAAGATCTTTATAAATTTAATCTTGATGGGTATAAATTTTCTAAAAAAGAATCGACTGAAGATAGTCCAGTTTTTCTAAGAAAATAATTTATCCTTGATATCCGCCATCAAGATATTTTTTTCCAGTTCTTGGAATTAAATCATCAAATTCCGGATCTTTTTTACCTACTTTTGCTTCAAAAGCTACAGACATTTCATCACTTATTCCCATCGCGGCATTCCAAAGAGCAACATGGTTTAAAGATTCTTCAATCGTATGATCTCTTCCATAATTAAGAATTTCTTTTGTTCCAGCAACGGCCAGAGGTCCTTTTGAGGCAATTTCTTCTGCAATAATTTTCACAGCTGACATCATTTCTTCATGCGAATCAAAGACCTTGTTTACTAGCCCATGAGCTTTTGCTTCATCAGCAAAAAAACGTCTACCTGTATATGCCAATTCTCTTACTACTCCTTCTGGAATTAATCTTGGGATTCTTTGTAAAGTTCCAACATCGGCTGCCATTCCAATATTTATTTCTTGAATACAAAAGAAAGCCTCTTTAGTGCAAAATCTCATGTCTGTTGCTGTTGCTAAGTCTAAGCCACCGCCAATACAACCACCTTGAATAGCTGAAATAACTGGAATTCTTGCTTTTTCAAGGGATGTAATTGTGTGTTGAAGGTCAAGTGTAATTCTAAAACCAGCTTCTTTTTTCATACCATTATGGGTATTCGAAGATTTTGGCTCAGTGGGATTATCGCTTAACGAAAAGTTTGCTAGATCCATCCCCGCACAAAAATGTTTTCCTGTTGAAGACAATACAATTACTCTTGCACTAGCATCATCGGAAATTTTTTCTACGAGATGAGGTAATTCAGACCAAAAAGCCTTATTCATCGTATTAAATTCTTCAGGACGGCACATAGTTACATAAGCCACTTTGTTTTTTATTTCTAAGTCAAAACAAGTATATTTTTTGGTCATAATTTTTCCTCTTTTATGCTTTTAATTTGTTTATTAAATCAATTGAAAGTTCTTCTAATTCTTCAATTAACTCAAATTCTTTATGATGCGGCATTACAACTTTTCTATTTTTAAGACTGAGTCTTTTAAGCCCAGTATGAATATCTTCTGCCTGTTTAACTAAATCTTCTTTACTACTCATAATATATTTCTCTATTAGAAAAAACTATTGTAATTTATAAATACTATTAATAAAAATAATGTCTAAAGAAATTAATCAAAATGAACTAGCTGACTTTTTAGAAAAGATTTTAAAAAATTCAATTCAATTTTTTAAAGATAGAGACTTAAAAAATCTTAAGATCTCATTAAAATCTGATAATTCTCAAGTTACTCAAATTGATATAAAAGTTGATTCTTACTTAAAAGCAGAGCTAAGAAGATTTGATAAAAATATATCTATTCTTTCAGAAGAGTCAGGAAGCTCTAATAGAAAATCAAACTTATTATGGATGATTGATCCTATAGATGGCACTAAGGAATTTATTAACGGAAGTAATGAATTTACTGTAAATATAGCTCTCATTGAAAAGAAAAAACCCATTTTTGGGGCTATTTTTCAACCAATGACAAATACTTTGTATTTAGGGGGAAATAAATTTAAACCTGAAAAAATAAAAGATGAAAAAAGAAGCTCTCTTATCTCGGATAAAAAAGAATCTCTACCTAATGTAATTTTAAGCAAATCTCACAGCAATTTTAAAGAAGAGGCCTTTTGCCAAGAAGTTATTAGCATTCATGATAACTCTAAAATAATAAGAATGGGCAGCTCTTTAAAGTTCTGCAAGTTGTGTGATGGTTCAGCTGCTTTTTATCCAAGATTTGGAGATATAAATTCTTGGGATATCGCAGCCGGACACGCTATTTTAAATGCATCTGGAGGAGATATTTTAGATACAAATTTTAAAACATTGTCTTACAGCAACAAAAAAAAACAGATTATTAACGGATTTGTAGCTTTTTCAAAAAAAGAACACTTAAGTTTTTTAAAAAAAATACTTCTTTGACCTATTTTTATAACTTTTTTGCAAAAATATTTAAAAAAAGTTAAAAAAAAGGTATAAAATCCGCATATATGAGTAAAGAATTGCAGCCAATGGACATTTCTTCTCCAGGACAAAATCTGGAGTCGTATCTTAACTCTATTCAGAACATTTCTATTCTGACTCCCGAAGAGGAAAAAAAACTTGCTGAAGAGCTTTATTATAATAACGATTTAGAGGCTGCAAGGAAATTAGTAATGGCACATTTGCGCTTCGTAGCCCACGTAGCTCGTGGATATTCTGGCTATGGACTATCTCAAGCAGATTTGATTCAAGAAGGGAATGTTGGTCTTATGAAGGCTGTTAGGAAATTCAATCCAGAAGTAGGCGTTAGACTAATTTCTTTCGCAATTCATTGGATTAAATCAGAAATCCATGAATACATTTTAAAAAACTGGAAAATAGTCAAAGTTGCAACTACTAAGGCACAAAGAAAGCTATTTTTTAATCTTAGAAGTAAAAGAAAAGATCTAAATTGGCTATCATCGGAAGATGTCAAAATGATTTCAAGCGAGCTAGGAGTTGACGAGAAATCTGTAAAAGAGATGGAATCTAGAATGAGCTCAAAAGATTTATCTTTTGACCCTCCCGCTGAAGCTAGTGATGATCAAGCTTCTTACAGTCCAGCAAACTATATTTCCGACTCAAGTATGGATCCAGCAGAGCTTATAGAAAAGAGCGATTTAGAAAAACACAATAATGCGGAGCTTCTATCGGCATTATCTGAATTAGATGAAAGAAGTAAAGAAATTTTAATTGATCGTTGGTTAAGTGAGATGAAACCAACACTTCATGAGCTTTCGGATAAATACGGAGTTAGCGCAGAGCGAATAAGGCAGATAGAAAGATCAGCCATGGACGTAATAAAAGAAAAGCTGAGTTAGATTTTGCAAAATTCTCTAATGAAGATTTTTGTAAATGGGACTCCCACTGAAATCCCCTTAGATTTAAATATCTACATGTTGTTAGATCAACTTGATGTTCAAAAAAAACACATCGCTATAGAGATTAATGAAAATATAATTTTCAAAACTGATTGGGAAAGCACTAAATTGGAAGAGGGCGATAAAATAGAAATAGTTAAGGCTATTGGCGGTGGTTAATTGAAAAAAGATGATCTCTGTATCTCTAATAAAACTTTTTCATCTAGACTTTTAGTCGGTACCGGAAAATATAAAGACGAAATAGAAGCATTAAAATCAATAGAGATATCTGGAGCCGAAATAGTAACCGTTGCCGTAAGAAGAATAGATTTCTCAAACAAAAATTCTCAATCCATCTTGGATTTCATTTCTCCTGATAAATTTACAATCCTTCCCAATACTGCAGGTTCTTATAATGTGAAAGATGCAGTAAGAATGGCTAAATTAGGAAGGGAAATCTTGGGAGGAGAAGAACTTGTAAAGTTAGAAGTATTAAATGATCCAGAAACACTTTTACCAAATATGGATATGACAATAAAAGCTGCAGAAATCCTCGTAAAAGAAAATTTTGATGTGATGGTTTATTGCACCTCTGATTATGAAAGTTGTAAAAAATTAGAAGATTTAGGCTGTGTTTCTATAATGCCGCTAGCTGCTCCAATTGGCAGCGGCCTAGGAATTATCGAACCAGATAAAATCCAAAGAATAATTGATTCTGTCTCTGTTCCAGTAATTATAGATGCAGGTATAGGCACTGCTTCTGATGCTTCAATTGCCATGGAAATGGGAGCTGACGCAGTACTTTTGAATACTGCTATTGCAAAATCTAAAAATCCTTTAGATATGGCTATGTCGATGAAATTAGCCGTTCAATCTGGAAGATTAAGTTTTAAATCAGGCAGAATACCCAAATCTAATGCTAGCCCAAGTTCTCCTCTTTCAGGAATTATAGAATCTTGAAAAGAGAAGTTAAATCTTTTATTCATGCTCGAAGTAGGACTGCAAAAAAAGACTCAGAAACTTTTAAAGAATTTGAGAATAAATTGTTTTTTTCACTCAAAGAAATAAAAAATTTTGATCATCTCTTTTCTTTAAATAAAACAAATATCTTAGAAATAGGTTTTGGCGATGGAAAGAATATTTTACATCAAGCTATAAATAACCCTGAAAAGAATTTTTATGGATTAGAAGTTTACCAAAATGGAATTGCTTCTACCCTGAGACAAATAAAATTACATAATTTAAACAATATTTTTCTGATTTATGGAGATGCAAGAGATTTTCTCAATAAATTAAAAAAACCGATTTTGGATTATATTTTTATTTTATTTCCAGATCCTTGGCCAAAGAAAAAACACTGGAAAAGAAGGCTTATTAATAAAGACTTTCTATTTCAAGCTAAAAACTCTCTTAAAAATAAGGGACAAATTATTATTAGAACTGATTGGGAAGATTACGATAAAGATTTAGCTAAAGCTTTTAAAACTTATGAAGTTACCCAAAATTACAACTTACTAGGCTCTTTAAAACCACTTAAAACAAAGTATGAAAATAAGGCTGCTCAAGAAGGTAGAGAACTTTTTACTTATATATCTGATTTAGAAAATTAATCATATTTACTGTCGACTTTGCTCTATGACTTATTTTCATTCTTTCTTCAAAAGATATTTCTCCAAGCGTCTTATTAGAGTTTTTTATTTTAAATATTGGATCATAGCCAAATCCTTTATTTCCTTTTCTTCCAGAAATTATTTCTCCATATAGCTCCCCATAAGAAAAAAGCTCAATTTTTTTTTGTGGATCATAAAATGCTAATGTAGAAACAAATTTTGCTTTGGAATTTTTCAATAACTTCATCTTTTTTAGAAGTTTGGAAATATTTTCTTCATCGGTAGAACCTTTTCCAGCATATCTCGCTGAAAAAAGACCTGGATCATTGTTAAGAGAACTAACTTCTAGACCAGAGTCATCGCCTATTGCAAGAAGAGATGTTTTCTTTGCGGCTGCCTTGGCTTTTAATAGAGCATTTTCTTCATAAGACTTTCCAGTTTCTTCAATATCTTCAGAAGAAAAATCATTCAGAGCTACTACTTCAAACTTGGAATTTTTAAATAATGATTTAAATTCTTTGAGTTTTCCTAAATTAAAAGTAGCTATTACAATTTTCAATTTTCTTTTACAAGCCTGTACAAAGCTACTTCAGAAAAGAGATTAGGAAAGGCTTTCATGAGGAAAGTCTCCTCACCATTAATTTTTGATAATCTTCTTTCGATAATAGTAATTTCCAATTTTTTACAAAGTTCTTCAAAATCTTTTAAGGAACATAAATGTAAGTTTGGCGTTGAATACCAATCATGAGGAAGAGCATTAGAAATTGGCATTTGGCCTGTCAGCAAAAGTTGAACTCTACATTTTATATTTGCAAAATTTGGAATTGAAACAATAGACTCTTTTCCAATTCTCACAATTTCCTCTAGTGCTACCTCGGGTTTTTTTAGAGCCTGAATTGACTGACTCATAACAACGTAATCAAAAGAAAGGCTATTAAAATTTTCCAATCCATTGTCTATGTCCTGCTGTATTACTGAAATACCCTTTTCTAAACACTTATTAATTTTTTCATTATCTATTTCAATTCCTAAGCCAGAGGAAGACTTTTCTTTAATTAGACTGTCTATCAAAGACCCATCTCCACAACCAAGATCTAAGACTTTTGAGTTTTTTGATATCCAGTCTTTAATTTCAAACATTAGCTTTTAAAAAATTAATAATTGCATTTTCATATCTTGCATTTTGCAAGAGGAAACTGTCATGTCCTTGTATCGAGTCAATATTTAAATAACTAACACTTTTTTCTGCTTCAATGAGGGCGTCAACAATTTCTTTAGACTTCTCTGGCGCAAAGCGCCAATCCGATTTAAAGGAAATAACTAAGAATTGACATATGGAATCCGACAATGTTTTAGCTAAGTCGCCATCATTCTTTTTTGCTGGATCAAAATAATCAAGGGCTTTTGTCATAAGTAAATAGGTATGAGCATTAAAACTTTCCGCAAAATTACTTGCTTGATATCTTAAATAGCTTTCTATTTCGAATTCCACATCGTATCCATATTCTATTTTTTCTTTTTTTAATTCTCTTCCAAACTTATGTTTCATAGATTCTTCAGACAAATATGTAATATGTCCCAGCATTCTTGCCAAACCTAATCCTTTTTTTGGATGAGCATCTCCTTTTTCAAAATCTGGATCAGAAATAATTGACTGTCTTGCTACTTCGTTAAAAGCAATATTTTGAGTGCTTAATTTCGGCGCAGCTGCAATGATAATTGCTTTTGACAATTTATCTGGAAAGTCGATGGACCATTGTAAAGCTTGCATTCCACCTAGACTTCCTCCAGCAACACTCAACCATTTATCTATTTCAAGAAATTCTCTGAGAAGATTTTGACTTTTTACCCAGTCAGAAACAGTAATGATAGGAAACTCAGAAGCAAATTCTTTTTTTGTTTTTTTGTTTATAGAGCCTGGGCCTGTAGATCCATGACAACCCCCTAGATTATTCAAAGAAACTATAAAATATTTATTTGTATCAAAAGCTTTTCCAGGACCAATTAATTCATCCCACCATCCAGGTTTTTTATCATCTTCAGAATAATAACCCGCTGCATGATGATTCCCACTTAGAGCATGACAAATGAGAATCGCATTAGATTTATCGGAATTTAATTCTCCATAAGTTTCATAAATAATTTCAAACCCGTCTAGTTCTTCACCAGATTCCAATTTAAAAGCATCTTTTATAAAAAACTTCTTTGGTTTCACTAAGAGAATTTCTTGTTTTGACATCTAAATTAGACTGGGCAACCCAAGAGAAAATTTCAAATTAAATAGAATTCTATCAATCTGAATCAATAGAAAAAAAACAATTATTGGTGAGAAGTCCATTCCACCAAACACGGTAAATTTCTGAAATGGTTTTAAAAGCACATTTGTAACTGAGTTACACAATGATAAGAATTGATTATTAGATCCAGGAAAGGCCCAACTTCCAATTATTGAAATAAATAAACCATATCTTAAGATTTGACTAAACATTAGCAGAACACTTATGCCTGTCCATGCCAAACAATCACTGATTGTAAAATCTAATTCACTTCCACTTAAAAAGGTAAAAAATGCTAAAGCTTTAAAAAAGAAAATCAAAGCTAAGCAGGATAAATCAAAGCGATATACTACCGGCAGAAAAACTCTTAAGGGCTTAAGGAATGGCTCAATAAAAATATATGAACGACTTACAAGAACATTATTGAAATTAACTTCAAATAGTCTAAAGAAAAAATAAACAGATAAAATAATTGAGATTAAATTTATAAGAGTAAAAATAACAAAGTTAGGATTCATTTTAATTTCCTAACTCCTTAGATTTTGTAATGGCCATTTGAATAGCATCGGAAATTATCTTTTTTAAACCGTTTTCTTGCATATTCTCAAGAGCTTTTTCTGTAACTCCACCTTTAGAAGCTACCATAGTCATGATTTCTTCAAAGCCAATATCTTTTTTTTCGTCATAAATCTTTGAAGTTCCAAGCATGAGAGTATTTATCCAATCAAAAGGCTTATCAAAACCTTCTTTAATAGCTATTTCGCTTAAGGTTTCTGCTAGCAGAGCAAAATATGCTGGACCTGCTCCTACAATTGCAGTGAAAGCATCAAACTTCTTTTCCTCTATTTCAAATGTAGAGCCTAATTCATTTAGGATTTTTTTCGTGGTTTCTTCTTCTGCAAGGTCAAAATTTGCTGTTATAGCTATAGAACTATCTCCAGTTCCAATTCCAACTGTAGGCATTCCTCTGGCGATCTTATTTTCTTTTCCGATAAGATTTTCTATTTTATTTAAACTTTGGCCTGCAATAAATGAGATAAAAACTTTACTGGAAGTATCTAAATCTAAATTTTTAAATAACTCTTCAAGCTTATTTGGCTTAACTGTCAAAAAAATTAAATCACAAAAGTTCATTGTTTCCTCAAAAGAAAAATATCCTTTAGTTTTATCTTTCAGGAAATCTTTTTCAATAGGGTCAGAAACAAATATGTCGTATTTATCTGAAAGCCTGATAATTGCTTTTTCTCCTAGATTTCCTGCGCCAATAAAACCTATATTCATTTATTTCTAGCTCCAAAAATTGATTCTCCCAATCTTACTATAGTAGAACCTTCTTTAATTGCTAATTCATAGTCCCTTGACATGCCCATCGAAATTTCAGATAAATTCTTGTACTTTTTACTTAATTTTATTAAGAGATTTTTAGTTAAGTTAAAAGTTTGTTTTAAGTTTTCAATATCCTTTTCTGGCTTCGGGATTATCATAAAGCCACAAATAAGGATTTTTTTCATTGAAGAAATATTTTCTAAAAAATTATTCACTTCGTCCAAATTAATTCCAGACTTAGAGTCTTCATTATCAATATTTATTTGAATTAGTCCTTTAATCTTTTTTCCATCTGGACAGTATTTTTCTAATAAATTCGCAACCTTCATCCTATCAATTGTGTGAATCCATTCAAAATTCTCTGCAATTTCTTTACATTTTTTGGATTGTATTTGTCCTATATAGTGCCAAGTAATGTTTAAATCTTTCAAGTAATCTTTCTTGGATAAAAATTCTTGAAGATAATTTTCTCCAACATCTCTAACGCCGTTGTTGTAGGCAAGAGTGATTTCTTGCCAAGACTTTTTTTTGCTTACCGCAACAATTTTTACATCTTGAGGAGCTTTCAAAGAATTTATTTTAGATTTAATTAAATCCAATCTTTTTTCTATATCTTCCATTTACATGCTTTCAGGACAATCAATTTTTAAAATATCCAATCCATTTTTAATGATTTTTTGAATTGCTGTTGAAAGAACAATTCTTGCATCTCTAAGATCTTCATCTTCAGAAATTATTTTTTCAGAGTTGTAAAAGCTATGAAATTTTGAACTTAAATCTCTTAAATAAAAACATAAAGGATGTACTTCATTATTCCTATAGCAATGATTTAAAACTTCTGGATAGCTATTTATAAAGGAAATAATATCCTTTTCATTATCTTTTTTAAGCAAAGTCAGCTTATTTGTAGATGCATCAAAGTCGATTTCAATATCTCTTTTTGACAATTCTTTTTTTAGACTACAAATTCTTGCGTGAGCGTATTGGATATAATATACATGATTATCTTTATCGGTCTTCTTTGCTAGGTCTATATCAAACTCAACTGATTGTTCAGGTTTTCTGGCTAAAAAGTAATATCTTGTTGAATCAATTCCTACTTTTTCAATTAGCTCAGATAATTCTATAAATTCTCCTGATCTAGTAGACATTTGTACTTTTTTGCCATTTTCTTTAAGAGAAACAAATTGAATCAAAAGGACTGAAAATAAAGACGAGTCTAAACCTAAAGATTCTATAGATGCTTTTACTCTTGGGATATAACCATGATGATCTGCTCCCCAGACATTCACTATTTTATTAAATCCTCTTTCATACTTATTTTTATGATAAGCAATATCAGAAGCAAAATAAGTAGGCTCATTATCATCTCTAATTAGAACCCTGTCTTTTTCATCTCCATAATTAGTTGATCTAAACCACGATGCTCCTTCTTTTTTACTTATGTCATTTTTTTTAAGAGACTTAAGAGCATCATTTACTAATTCTTTCTTAAAAAGAGTTGATTCTTTGAACCATTCGTCGAATTCAACTCTAAATTCTACTAAGCTCTCCTTTATTTGGTTAATTTGGATATCAATTGACAACTTTGTTAGATTAGAAAAGTCTCTATAATTTTTTTCTATAAATCCTAACCATTCTTTTACTGTTGAATAGTTTGAAGCTATGTTGAAATCATTAAGCTTAAATTTTTCTTCAAATTCTTTCACAGCTAGTTCAGCTAAATTATTGATGTAATCACCTTCATAACATCCCTCGGGAAGTTGAATTTCTTTTCCATAAATTTTCTGCATTCTTAAAAAAACACTCAAACCAAGACTTTTAGCCTGGAGACCTCTGTCGTTTATGTAATATTCTTGAATTACTTTATTTCCTGCTAATTTGTATAAATTAGCAATTGCAGATCCGTAAGCAGCAGATCTTCCATGGCCTACATGAATTGGACCAGTAGGATTACTAGAAACATATTCTAAAAGAATTTTTTTAGGATTTTCATTGATAACTAGGTTTTCAAAATTTCCCAATGAAAATCTCTTTGTCAGTTCTAAAAAGATTTCATCCTTTAAAAAAAAATTAATAAAACCTGCTCCTGCAACCTCAATATTTGAAATATTCTCGTAACTATCAAAGCGATTAATAATTTCCTCTGCGATAACTATTGGGCTTTTCTTTAATTTTTTAGCTAATATCAACGCTAAATTTGAAGTCCAATCCCCATGAGATGGATTATTTGGCTTTGAAATTTTAAATTCTTCTGAAAACTCTGGATAAATTTCGAATGAAATCTTAGTAAGAATATTATGAATTTTTTGCTTCATTTGTTTATTCTTCCTTGATATTCCATATTACGAGTATCAACAGAAATTAAATCTCCTGGGGAAATAAACAACGGGACTTTTATCTCTAAGCCATTTTCTAACAAAGCTGGTTTAAAAGTGTTTGTTGCTGTATCTCCTTTTAAGCCAGGATCTGTCTCTTTTACAGAAATTTCAATGAAATTATCAATATCAATCGACAACAAATTTTCTTCCCAGAAAATAACATCATAATTTTCTCCTTCTTTCATCCAAAATAGTAATTCTTTTATTTTTGCCACATCACATTCAAATTGCTCGTAATCATTTGTATTCATTAAAATAACTTTATTACCTTCTTTATATAAGAACTGCATTTCTATGTTAGATATATCTGCTTTTTCCACAGACTCTCCAGTTTTAAAAGTTTTTTCCAGAATTCTCCCAGAAAGAAGGTTCCTATATTTCACTCTCATGACGGCCTGACCTTTTCCAGGCTTATGAAATTCATGCTCTGTAATTTCACAAGGCTCTTTATCTAAGATTATTTTTAGACCCTGTTTAAATTCGTTTGTACTAATTTGACTCATTTTATTTTTGTACTAATTTGGCTCATTACT
>QOPF01000011.1 GCA_003331625.1 Gammaproteobacteria bacterium
CTTGATCAATCTGTAAACCCTAATTTGAATTTTAAAAGAAGAAGATCGGGCGTTTTTATGGATGGTTCTTATGTGCCGATTTTTCAGGTTCCTCCTCAATACCCTAGAAGAGCAGCTGAAAGAGGAATTGAAGGCTGCGTAGTATTGAAATATGTAGTTACTGAGGTTGGATCAGTTAGAGATCCAGAAGTAATTCAGTCAATACCCAAAGGAATTTTTGATAGAGCTGCAATCAGAGCTGCGTTAAGATATAAATATAAACCTCTTATAAGAGATGGAAATGCAGTGGAAGTTGAAGGAGTTACACAACGAATTACTTTTGTTCTTGAAGGAGAAGGTAAAGGTCCAGGTTATGTTCCTGCTAATTGCCAAGGGATTCAAGGTTAATAGATGATTAAAATATATTTACTAATAATTGTTTTTTCTAACTTTGCTTTTCTGCAAAAGAAAGATTTACCTGAACAAACTAAGTTTGAATTTCCTGGTTATACAATAAAAAAATGTCTAGGCTCTGATTTAACTAAACCAAAAAGACAAGTAGCAAAGTTACCTAGTAAACAAGCACAAAGATACTTAAAAGAACTTTTTCCTTACCTTCAAGCGGATAACGAAGATTTCGTTAAAGCTAAAAATGTTCTTGATAAAATGCAATCCGATTCATCAATAACGGAAGCTGACAAAGCACAGATGTATTATTATTTTGCGTATATTGCTTCAGTAAACGATGATCTTAATTCAGCTAAAAGAAATTATAAAAAATTTCTTTCAATAGATGGAGCTGACCCTAGATTAAAATCAAATGTAATATCAATGTTAGGTCAAATTTCCTACGGCGAAGGGAATTACAAAACAGCGATTGACTATATGGAACAATGGATAGCGATGGAGTCAAATCCTAGTTCTTTGGGATTTGATATTATTGCGGCATCTTATTGGCAACTAAAAGATAAAAAAAAGGCACTTAAATTTTCTGAAAGAGCGTTATGCGTTGCCAAAGCAAATAAATCTAAACCTAAGGAGTCAACTTATAATCTATTAATTGCTCTTTATAATGAAAATGAAAGAATCAAGGATATGCTTCCTTTATTTGAAGAATTGGTTAGATTTTACCCAAAAAAAAGATACTGGACACAACTTTCGGGAGTTTACGGAGAGCTTAAAAAAGAGAGTAATCAACTTTCAGCTCTGGAAGCTGCTCATGATCAGAGACTTTTGGATAAAGAGAATGAATATGTTTCTCTCTATCAATTGCTAATGAGAGCGGATGCGCCTCTAAAGGCCGCAAGAGTAATTGAATATGGAATTACTAATGAATTTGTAGAGGAGAACGAAAAACATCTAAAATATCTTGCTCAAGGATGGCATATGTCTCAAGAATTAGACAAAGCTGAACCGGTTTACGAAAAAGCAGCAATAAAATCTGAAGAAGGTGAACTATATGTCTTTCTTGGTCAGATTTATCTAGCTACTGATAGATATAAAAAAGCGAAACAAGCTCTTCAGTTAGGCTTAAAGAAAGGTAAATTAAAAGACCCCGTAACAGTAAATATATTATTAGGACAAGTAGCTTACGAACTTCAAGACTTTGAAGATGCTACTAAGTTTTTTAGAACAGCTATTGATAGATTATCAGATATAAAAATCAAAAATAAAGAAGCCAAAGAGAAAAAACAGGACAAGCTTAGGACTCAAGCTTTAAATTGGCTAACTTATACCGAGAAAGAAAAGAAGAGGGTGGAACTATTGCAGCTTAGAATTAAAGATTTAGAAGAAGAAAGTTAAATTCTTTTATAGTCTCTAAAAAAATACTTTAATTTTTCATTTTCATCATATTTTTCTTCTTCTTTAGTCAATTTCCATGCCTTCCAATCAATTTTAGGAAAAAAGGCATCTCCATCAAAATTCGCATCAACATAAGTAATGCAAAGATAGTCGCAGTATTCTAAAAATAATTTATAAATGAAAGTTCCACCAATAATATACATATCTTTTTTTTCAAGTTTTTCTTTATAGAGACTAATAACTTCATCTGGAGAGTTAAAAACCTCAACTCCATCAATTTCAAGGTTTGAATTATTACTTAAAACTATATTTTTTCTGTTTGGCAAGGGCCTTCCAATAGAATCAAAAGTCTTTCTTCCCATTACAACTAAATTATTAGATGTAAGTTTTTTAAATCTTTTTAAATCTTCCGATAAGTTCCATGGAAGCTTATTTTCGTTACCAATAACATTATTTTTTGAAATAGCACAAATTAACTTAATAGACATTAAACAGAAATAGGAGCAGAAATAGCTGGGTGACTTTTATAGTTTTTGATTTCAAAATCAGTATAAACAAAATCTTCTAAATTTTTTACTGACTTATTTAATGTTATTCCAGGCAAGTCATAAGGTTTCCTTGTGAGTTGAAGTTTTGCTTGGTCTAAGTGATTTAGATAAAGGTGAGCATCTCCTAAGGTATGAACAAAACTTCCAGGTTTTAAATTACAGACTTGCGCTACCATAATTGTTAAAAGAGCGTAGGAAGCTATATTGAATGGTACCCCTAAAAAAACATCTGCACTTCTTTGATAGAGCTGACAAGAAACTTTTGAGTCTGCTATAAAAAATTGAAAGAGAGCATGGCAAGGAGGTAGCGCCATCTCATCAACCAAACTTGGATTCCAAGCACTAACGATATGTCTTGTTGAATGAGGGTTGTTCTTAATGTTATCCGTTAAGGCTTTAATTTGATCTGTTACTCCTCCATTAGGATTTGGCCAAGAGCGCCATTGAGCCCCGTAAACAGGACCCAAGTCACCATTTTCATCTGCCCATTCATCCCAGATAGAAACACCATTGTCTTTTAAATATTTAATATTGGTCGATCCAGCTAAAAACCATATTAATTCGTGGATAATTGATTTTAGGTGAACTTTTTTTGTAGTTACTAAAGGAAAACCTTGATCTAAATCAAAATGCATTTGATGACCAAAAATACTTTTTCTTCCAGTACCAGTTCTATCTGATCTTTCTATTCCTTCGTCTAAGATTTTTTCTATCAATTCAAGATACTGCTTCATTATTTTTTTTTAAACTCAAATAAACTAAAACTATACCAAAAATAATCATTGGAAATGATAAGAGCTGTCCTCTAGTTAAAAAATCAAATAAATCAAATCCTATATGTGCATCAGGTGTTCTGAAATTTTCTGTAATAGTTCTAAAAAAACCGTACAAAATTAGAAACAAACCAGATAAAAACATTTTTGGAGGATTCTTCTTAGCAACAAAAAATAGAATTAAAAACATAATTATGCCTTCAAAAAAAGCTTGGTAGAGTTGAGACGGATGTCTGACTAAACCCAAAGGATCATTAGAAAAGACAAGACCCCAAGATATTTCGGTTGGTCTTCCTAAGAGTTCGCCACCTAGAAAATTACCTACTCTAACTGACCCTAAACCTAGAGGAAGGAAAATAGCCATATGATCAGAAAGATCAAAAAAAGAAATCTTTCTATATGCAGTAAAAATTAGAAAACTTATTATTACCCCAATTAAACCTCCATGAAAAGATAACCCGCCTTCCCAAATTCTAAATAAAGCAAAAGGATCTCTCGTAAAACTTTCATAACTATAAAAAATCATGTATCCAATTCTTCCACCAACAATAGCTCCTAATACTCCATAAAAAATAAAGTCATCGATCAAAGTTTTATTTATGCTTCCTGTATCTTTTGCATAATATTTAGCGGCATAATTAATTGACAAAATTGCGATCAACCAAGAAATTCCATACCAATATATGGGCCACCAGCCATAAAAAGGAATGGGTATATAAAATGCTATAGGATCAATTTCTATAATCATAAAAACGTTATATAAAAGACTCTTAAAGCGGCCAATATTACTAAGATAGAGAAGGCAAATCTCAAATTATTACTCTCAGTTCTAGCCGACAAATTTGCACCTAGGCGAGCAAAATACACACTCGTCAATCCTGTAATTAGAACTGCAGGAATATAGGCAGAATTGTAAAGACCATTTATTTCGATTGCTTCTATTGGAGCAAAAAGCAATGCTCCTAGAGCGCCTGAAGTTGCAAAAGCCAAACCCATTAAAGAAGATGTTCCTATGGCTTCATGAATACTTAGCCCCCTATATTTGAAGTATGGAATTAATAGAATTCCTCCTCCTATCCCTACAAAAGAAGTTATCAAACCTATTATTCCTGAAACAATAACTAACTCAATAGTACTAGTTTCTCGATTTTGAGACTTTGGTGAAAAATTAAAAGCTATTTGAATTGCGGCCAATATAAGAGAAACTGCAATAATTATTTGAAGCGTTGAGCTTTGAATAAACAAAGCTATGTATCTTCCTGAGAAGGTCATAATAAAACCCATCCAGAACATTTTTTTCACCATATCTAAATTTACATTTTTATTTTTATAGTGAATGTAAGAAGCCATCGGAATGGTTATCGCCATAGTAGTCATAGATGTTCCAGTTGCTAGAATTGGAATTATCTCTGATGGAAAATCTAATAGATTAAATAAAAAAACAAAAGCAGGAACTAAAATCACACCACTCCCAATCCCAAAAAAACCAGAAAGGAGGCCAGCAAATATGCCTAATAATATTAAGCCTAGAAAAAATTCAAACATGTAGAACTAGGATTATCCCTTATTAAGACAGTCTGATAAACTTTTTCCTTTTTATGTGTCTTATTGTTTTATCTTTAAACCCAGATGATGGCTATAAATTAGTTCTTACTTCTAACCGAGATGAGTTTTATGACAGGCCTACTGAAAGTATGCATTGGTGGAATGCTAGCGAAGAAATTTTGTCTGGAATAGATAAGAATTTTAATGGAACATGGATGGCGCTCAATAAGTCGGGAAAACTAGCTGCCGTAACTAATGTAAGAGAATTAACCGCATTAAGTTTAGAAGAAAAGCCTTTCGAGAAATTATCTAGTAGAGGTGATTTAGTTAAGAATTTTTTGATATCTAAAGACTCTTCTTTTGAGTATTTGAATAAGATAGATTTTTTAAACTATCAAGGATTTAATTTAATCTTATTTGATGGAAGGGAAGCCCTTATTTGTTCCAATAGAGGATTGGAGAAAACTTTGAAACCTAGAGAAATTTATGTTGTCGGAAATAAACCAATTGAACAAAGCTCAGAAAAACTTGATAGTGCAAAAAAGGACTTTGAAGACCTTCTTAATTCTGAAATTTCTAGCAAAAGTCTCTTTAATATGATGCAAACACCAAAGAATAAACCCCTAGAGTTCTCAGAAGCTTTTACAAAAGAGAATCATGGAAAAGAATTTCCTTATAGATTTATCGAAACAGATGTTTATGGCACACGATCAACAACGTCTATTACTATCGATAATAATAATAAAGCAATAGTTGAAGAAACTTCATTTATTAAGGGAAAAATGATGAATCCAGCAAAAAAATTTGAGATCGAAATATCATGAATATAAAAATTAAGTCAGGGTACAGATTAAATGTAGCCATGATTGTTTTTAACGAAGAAAATAAAATCCTTTTTTGTAAAAGAAAAAATACAACTAACTGGCAATTCCCTCAAGGCGGCGTTGATGAAAAAGAAGACTTTCAGGTAGCCATGTATAGAGAGCTTTATGAAGAAGTAGGGCTGGAAAAAAAACAAGTAAAGATTGAAGCTGAGAGTAGCGAACTTCTTTATTACGATATCCCTAAAAAAATTCGATCAGTTGTTTTAGGGGGGAAATACAAAGGTCAGGCTCAAAAGTACTTTTTATTAAGATTGATTTCTGGCGAAATAAATTTACTTTTAGAAAACAATCCAGAATTTGACGATTATAATTGGGTTCCTTTTTGGCTTCCTCTAGAAAAAGGAGTTGATTTTAAAAAGGAAGTTTATCGAAAAGCTTTAACAGAATTTAGAGAATATATGAATAATGAATGATTTAGTAATTTTTGATTTAGACGATACTTTGTTACCTGTTGATAGTGAGTTTCATTTTACAAAATTCATTGTAAGCAAGGGAATGTTAGATAAAGATTTGTACCTAAAAAAAATAAAGGCCTTTGATAGAGATTACAGATCAGGAAATTTAAATTTTAATGAATATATGAAATTTCTTTTATTTCCTTTGATTGGTAAAGATAAAAAAACAGTAGACGATTTAGTAATAAATTTCATTGAAAATAAAAAAGAAATTTTATTTGATGAGCTCTCATATGAATTACTAAATAAACATAAAAATGAAAAGCTCCTCATAGCTTCTGGAGCACTAGATTTTATTGTAAAAGGTTTTGCAAATTTCTTTGGAGTTAAAGATTTTTTAGGCACTAAAGCAGAATTTATAGATAACTTAGTATCAGGTGAAACTGAGGACGAGCCTAATTTTGATAAAGGTAAATTAAAAAATGTAAAAAAATGGTGTAATGAAAAAGGTTTTATTCTCGAAGAATCTACTTTTTATACGGATTCAATTCATGATTTACCATTGGTAGAAAAATGTAAAAATTCTATACTAGTATCACCTGATGATAGTCTAAGGGAGTACGCTACTAAAAATAATTTGAAGATCATTGATAGATAAATAAATTTATGGAACAAAATATAGATTATTCTGATTTGAAGGGAAGATATAACTTCTTAAAAAAAGCTAAAAAAGAACTCGACTTAACCCGAGGCAGACCTTCTTCTCAACAGTTAGATTTATCAAACAATTTAGAATCAATCATGGCTGATAATTTTATCCAAGATGGAATTGATACCAGAAATTATGGTCTTCTCGAAGGTTTACCATCTGCAAGAGAATTAGCAGGACATATCCTTAACTCAGACCCAAGTAATATTTTTGTAAATGGTACGAGCAGCCTGACCTTGATGGGACATTATTTACAGAGTCTCTTCTTTCAAGGAAGTGGTCAGGTCCCATGGAAAGATTTAAAAAAAATAAGTTTTCTATGCCCTGTTCCTGGATACGATAGGCATTTTTTAATGTTAGAAAAACTCGGCATCAAAATGATTCCCGTACCTCTTTTAGGGAAAGGTCCTGATCTAAATTTAATAGAACATTTACTAGAAGCAGATGAAAGCATAAAAGGGATTTTATGTGTTCCAAAACATTCTAATCCAACAGGAGAAATTTACTCTAAAGAATGTATTGAAGGATTAGCAAATATAAAAAAAGTTGATTTCAAAGTAATTTTTGATAACGCTTACGCAGTGCATGATTTTGAAGCTTCAGCAGAACTTCCGAACATTGAAAAAATATTTATAGAAAATGATAATCATGATTCCCTAGTGATGCTCGGCAGTACCAGTAAAATTTCTCTGGCAGGTTCGGGCTTAGCGTTTCTTTCTTTATCGCCATCAAATATGAATCATTTTGTAAATTACTTCTCTAGGTTTTCACTGGGCTCAGACAAAGTAAACCAAGCAAGACATGCAAGAATTTTTAATTCAAAAAAAGCTTTAGATCTTCATATGAAGAAATTAGCAAAATTATTAAAACCTAAATTTGATCTTGTTCAAGAAAAACTTAATTCTTTGCCAGAAGGTATTGCAACATGGACAAAGCCAACTGGAGGGTATTTTGTATCTTTTAATTCTTTAAATGGAAATGCTTCAAAGATTTATAACCTTTGCAGTGAAGCTGGCCTCAAACTCACTCCACTTGGCGCTACTTTTCCTTATGGAAAGGACCTAGAAAACAAAAATATTAGACTTGCTCCTACTCAAATAGAGCTTGAAGATCTATCGGAAGCTATGGATTTATTTTGTTTGTGTGTTTTGTTAGCAGAGCAAGAAGACTAATTTTTTGTAACTTCTAAGACTTCGTATTTTTTGCCATCAAATGGTCCAAAATTTTCATGGACATCAGGATGCGCTACAGGCTCTAGAGAATTATCAGCTAGAAGATTTTGCTGAGAAACATAAGCTGTATAAAAGACTTCTTCATTTTCTGCATAGACATGATAAAAAGGTTGGTCTTTTTTTGGCCTTATTTGGGCAGGAATGCTTTGGTACCATTCTTCAGTATTATTGAATTCTGGATCAACATCAAAAATAACCCCTCTAAAATCGAGATGTTTGTGTCTTACTACTTGTCCTAATGCAAAATTTGTTTCAACTATGTCCTTCATAAAAATATCTTACCACTTATAAAATTTATATGGTGTCACTCCCTAAATTTTCAAGCTAAATGAGGCTGAGATAAATAATCTTTTGATTGCATCTCAGTCAATCTGCTCAAGGTCCTTTTGAATTTTTCTTCCAATCTAACTTTGACATAAATCTTTTCCGGAAGTTCTTCAGCAGAAATAATTAATTTCACTCTTCTGTCATAACACTCGTCAATAAACGAAATAAACCTTCTAGCTTCGTCATCAGAATTAATTACAGGAACCTCTGAAAGAATAATTGTATGAAATTCTTTAGACATTTCTATGTAATCGACTGCACTTCTGGGAGAGGAACACATTTGACCAAAATCAGCCCATAAAACCCCCTTCGCATATGCTTTTATATTTACTTTTCTGTTATTGACGTTGATGTATTTATTTTTTTCTTCATTACCTTGGGTTAAATCCTTAAAAATATTTTGAATGGTTAAGTGATGCTCTT
The DNA here is from genome assembly GCA_003331625.1 of Gammaproteobacteria bacterium. Taxonomy (GTDB): domain Bacteria; phylum Pseudomonadota; class Gammaproteobacteria; order Magnimaribacterales; family AG-339-G14; genus MEDG-81. The sequence goes on from QOPF01000011.1 coordinate 8,619, forward strand.
CAAATGGATAAAAATAACTTCCACTTTTCTCTAAGGTTCTAAGCCTAAAATCAGTCAATGAATCTAAGTGATAAATTTCACACGCACTTTCAATAGCTTCTATTGCTGGCATAAAAAGCTTTCTTTGCAGACCGCCTTCATATAATTTTTTTGGAACAATGTTAGAGGTTGCAAAAAAAGAAACTCTAGATTTGAATAGTTCTTTCATGAATTTCCCTAGCAACATAGCATCCGCTATGTCTTCTACGAAAAATTCGTCAAAACATAAGCATTTATATTTCTTTGATAAATCTTTTACGATCTTACTTAAGGGGTCTGAGATTCCTTCATAAGATTTTAAATTTTCATGAAGATATTGCATGAAACGATGAAAATGCAATCTTATTTTTTTTTCATGCTTTATCTCTTCAAACAACATATCCATCAAAAAAGTTTTACCTCTTCCGACTTCACCATGAATATAAATCCTTTGCGGAACAGGATTAGAAAATAAATTAACTAGCCATTTATCTTTATTTATTTCCTCAAGGGATACATCTAGCCTTTCAGCTAACCTAAGTTGAGCATCATCTAAAGATATTGTTTTGCTGGAAACAGCTTTTAAGTAATTCTCTTTAAGAGTTATTTTATTTCCTCATGCACAGTAATTTCTGGAGCACCTGCTAGGAAGGGAGCTAAAGCTCCGCCAAGTTCTTTAAAGTGTTCCGTTTGAGAGTGACTTGCGTGACTTTCAGCATCTTTATAGATTTCAATCATTTGATAAGTCTGCGGGTTATCAGTTTTTAGCAATCCATAGTAAAAAACTCCCGGTTCATTTTCGTTTGTTGCTTTTACTAATTTAAGCATGTTTTCTTCAAAGTCTTTTTCACTTCCTTCTTTTATATTTAATTTAACAAGTACTCCAATCATGTTTTCTCCTATGTGATAATAATTAGTTGTCTTATGTAGTATATAAGGCTAAATCATTATAGGAGAAAAGAAAATGATTAAGATTTGGGGAACTGAGGCTTCAAGAGCTATGAGGCCAATTTGGACTGCAGAAGAAATGGGCTTAGATTATGAATTAGTCATGATGCCTTTCCCGCCTAGGATGTTCATGAAGGAATATCTTGACGTAAATATGTTGGGTACCATTCCTTACATGATCGACGGCGAAGCTAAAATGACTGAATCTGTTGCCATGTCCCAATATATGGTGGAAAAATATGGTCCAACCGATTTAAGGGTAATGCCTGATGAACCTGATTATCCAGCTTATTTAAATTGGTTGTTCCATTCAGATGCTACGTTAACTTTTCCTCAGACAGTCGTATTGAGATACAAACTTCAAGAACCTGGGGTTGCAGATGCTGCAGTTGAAGGTTACAGCCGATGGTTTGTATCAAGATGTAAATTACTTGAAACTACTTTAGAAGATAGAGAATATCTTTGTTCAAATCGTTTCACTATTGCAGATATATGTGTGAGTTATGCTTTTGTTGTTGCTGAGTCTCTTGGTATCAATCAGGCTTTTAAACCTAATATTAAAAGATACACAGATATGCTTTTTAAAAGAGAAGCTTTCGTCAGGTCTAAATCTTATAAGTTTGAAGATAAGTAATGTCAAAAACAGAAACAATTAATTCTGTTTTTTAAAAAATTTAACAACATCAATAAGGAGAGAAATATGATTAATTTAAAAGAAGCCCAGAAAATTGTAGAAGGCTGTTTAAAAAAAGCTAGAGAAGAAGAAATGAAGCCTATCACCATTGCTGTATTAGATACTAGAGGAATTTTGGTAAGTTCAGCGATGGAAGATAATTCAGCTTTAATCAGGCCTGACATAGCTTTCGCGAAAGCATGGGGTTGTATTGGCATTGGCTTTTCAAGCAGAGCAATTAGAGATCTTTACGGAGCTCAGCCTGAACAGACTCATTTTTTTAATGCTGCCAGAGCAATCTCTGGAAATAAAATAGCTCCATCACCTGGTGGAATAATTATCAAGCAGGGCGATGATGTCATAGGAGCTGTAGGTGTATCAGGTGATTTACCAGATCGTGATGAAATTTGCGCAATTGCAGGAGTAGAAGCGGCAGGATTTACCTATCAAATATGAACTCTGTCAAAAGATTAGTCTATGATGGTCTGCATCACGAGGATATTAAATGACAAACTTAACTCTTTACCATAATGGACCTTCAACTTGTTCACAGAAAGTCAGATTAATCTTGGGATTAAAAGGTCTTGAATATGAATCAAAGCTAATTGATCTAATTCAGGGAGAACAACATGATCCTGAATACGTAAAACTCAATCCAAATCATGTCGTACCAACTTTAGTGACATCTGATTCAGTTTTGATCGAATCGTCCTTAATTATTGAGTACCTAGAGGATGCATATCCTGAGATATCGGCTAAACCAAAAGATCCTGAACAAATTCATCAAATGAGGCTTTGGATTAAAAATGCAGATACCTTTCATCAATTTGGCGGTTTAATAACTTATGGGATAGCTGTAAGGAATTTAATTCTAGCTAAGTCTCCTGAAGAGAGAGAAGCTGATATAAATATTATTCCAGATCCTCTAAAAAGAAAAAATAGAAGAGAGTTAGTTGAAAAAGGTATTGAATCAGAGGCAGTTCAAGATGCGATAAAAAAATCTTTCGCTTTTGTGAAAAAACTTGAATTGGAATTACCAGATAGTGGTTGGCTTTCTGGCAGTAGTTTTGGTTTAGGTGATGCTGCTGTAGTTCCTTATGTAACAAGAATGGAACATTTAGCACTTGGTGAAATTTTTGATCAAAATTCAAGTCCCAAAGTTAGTAACTGGCTCCAAAGAATCAAAGAACTTCCTTTTTATAAAAGCGCAGTTGATGATCAAATACCAGAACTACTGATAGGCATGTTAAATAAATTTGGTTCGGAACTGAAAGACGACGTAATAAAAATAATGAATTCTTAATTTTTTTTATTTTTTTGGGGGCAATGGAATAAGCACTGAGGTATTTCTTAAATACTTTTGATACTCCTCGTTTTCTCCCCACTTTTTCTTTCCTCTTAGTTCAAGCAATCTTACGCCGCTGATTTGAGTCAGCAAGATAATGATAAATATTGGAGAAATCAGAGTTATAAATTGCCATCCTTGTAAAACAGGTAAGGCAATAATTGTGATACCACACCACAGGAGAATTTCTCCAAAATAATTTGGATGACGTGACCAGGACCAGATACCAGAAGTAATGAACTTGTCTTTATTTTCAGTTTTTGATCTAAACTTTGATTTTTGACCGTCTGAAATTACTTCTATAGAAAAACCTAAAACCCAAACCACAAGT
>QOPF01000002.1 GCA_003331625.1 Gammaproteobacteria bacterium
TAAAAACGAAGAGGACGCCTTTTATCAAATAAAGAAATTTTTATCTTTCTTTCCTTCAAACATTTATGAATTATCTAAAAAACAAGAATCGAAAGATGATATCAATAGAAAGGAGAATAAACTTGAAGAGATAATTCCAAAAGATAGAAAAAAAACATACGAAATGAGAGAGCTTATTGAGATGTTTGTTGATTATAAAGATTTTTTTGAGATTTCTAATTTCTTTGGAAGAGGAATTATTACTGGCTTTGCTAGGTTAAATGGATACTCGGTCGGTATTTTTGCAAATGACAGTAATTTTTACGCTGGTTCGATGACGGCTGATAATGCAAAAAAAACTACACGTTTTATTAAATTATGCGATCAATTTAATATTCCAATTTTAACGGTAGTTGATGAACCTGGATTCCTAATTGGAAAAAAGGCTGAAGAAGAAGCAACTATTTTATATGGTACTGAAGCTGTATTAGCTGCTGCTGATTCATCGGTGCCATGGTGCTCCCTTCTAGTAAGGAAATCTTTTGGCGTAGCTGCAGCAGCTCATTTTGGCGAAGATCCATATGTTTTAGCATGGCCATCTTCTGAGGCAGGTGCTCTTCCACTAGAAGGTGGCGTAGCAGTTGCTTTTGGAAAAGAAATAGCGAAGGCAAAGAATCCAGAGAAAAAAAGAAAGGAAATTGAAGAAAAGTTAGCTAAATCTCAAAGTCCTTTTCCTAGAGCAGAGGCTTTTTCTGTGCACGAAATAATTGACCCGAAAGACACAAGAAAGTATCTTTGTTCGTGGATTAGTAGAGTCCAAAAAAGTTTACAAGTAAAATTAATAAAATAATAAATATATTAAGAGGATAATTATGAAAATTTGCGAAGAATTTTATATCAACGGCGAATGGGTTAAACCTATAAATGAACTTAAAACATTAGATGTTATAAATCCTGCTACGGAAGAAGTTTTTGGAAGAATAGCTCTAGGTGATAAAGACGACGTAAATTCTGCGGTTGAAGCAGCCAATGAAGCTTTTGAAAGCTACAGCATGATGTCTGTAGATGACAGAGTAGGTTTGTTGGAAAAAATTCTAGAAATTTATCAAGGTCGTTATGATGAAATAGCAGAAACTATTTCTTCTGAAATGGGTGCGCCAATTGGTCTTTCTAAAGCCGCTCAGGCTGCTACTGGATTGGGACATTTTGGAACTGCTTTGGAAACACTAAAAAATTATAAATTCGAAGAAGTTAAAGGTTCTGCTTTGATTAGAAAAGAGCCTATAGGAGTAGTTGGAATGATAACTCCCTGGAATTGGCCTATCAATCAAATTTCTTGCAAAGTCGGCCCTGCCTTAGCTGCTGGATGTACTATGATATTGAAGCCTACTGAAATTGCTCCATTTAATGCAGTTCTTTTGGCAGAAGTTCTTCATGAAGCTGGTGTCCCTAAAGGAGTATTCAACCTTATTAATGGAGATGGTCCTAGTGTTGGTGAAGCAATGTCTTCTCATCCAGGAATAGACATGATGTCATTTACTGGTTCAACTAGAGCAGGTGTTGCAGTTGCAAAAGGTTCGGCAGATACAGTAAAAAGAGTTCATCAAGAACTCGGTGGAAAATCAGCCAATATAATTTTAGATGATGCGGACTTTGGTAAAGCTGTCTCAAAAGGAACAGCTCATATGTTCAATAATACAGGGCAATCTTGCAACGCTCCATCTAGAATGCTTGTTCCTGAGTCTAGACAAGAAGAAGCAAAAGAAGCTGCTAAAGCCGTAGCTGATGGTATATCAGCTGGAAACCCTTTTGAAGAAACTACTAACATGGGCCCAGTCGTAAGTGACGTTCAATTTAATAAAATTCAAGGATTAATTGAAAAAGGAATAGAAGAAGGAGCTGAATTAGTTGTTGGCGGACCTGGAAAACCAGAAGGCCTTAATCAAGGTTACTTTGTAAAACCTACTGTCTTTGCAAATGTTAATAACGATATGACAATTGCCAGAGAGGAAATTTTTGGACCGGTACTTTGTATTATTCCCTATAAAGATGAAGAAGATGCAATAAAGATTGCCAATGATACTCCTTATGGTTTATCGGGTTATATATCATCTGAAAATCCAGAGAGAGCTTTAAATGTTGCCAGACGAATTAGGAGTGGAAATGTTCATATCAATAACAAACCTACTGGAATTGATGCTCCGTTTGGTGGATTCAAGCAATCTGGAAATGGAAGAGAATGGGGAGAGTTTGGATTTGAAGAGTTTTTAGAAATAAAAGCTGTCATGGGATACGCCTCTAAATGAACTTCCATTAATTTAAAATGACTATCCTAGTAACTGGCAATGCTGGTTACAAAGGAAGTCATTTTGTAAGATTTCTTGAAAAGAAAAACTCTGATTTCGAAGCAGCCAATAACTTATCAACTGAAAATAAAAAAATTTAAAAGGCAAAAGTTACTTTAAAGCTATAATCTTTTCGAAAAAATTCTACAAGCATGCTAAATAAAATCCTTGCAAAAAAAATATTTATTTTACTAAGTATTTTTTCAGTACAAATTTTTACTGATCCATGGATATCTGCTAAAGATGAATTTTTAGTAAAAAAACTTGAGTATCTATCAATAAAAAACGGTTTTTCCATTGATTCGACATCCTATCCAATGCCTCTAGCTTTATTGAGAAATCCAAATGAAGATATGTTTAACAACATTACTTTGATGGCTGACTATATTGCTGTTGCAGATAAAATTGTAGAAAAGGAATCAAAAAAATTTATTAATGAAATTGGATTTTCTTCGAACTCAGAATTTAATCCTTTTAGGTTTATAGATACTAAATTTAAAGATAAAAATTCTTTCTTTTTTTCTAATTCTTATCTGGGAGAAAGATTTGCTTCAAAAATTTCTATGACGGTATATGAAAGTCCTTTTGAAGAAAAAAAATATGATTTTAGTGACTCTTATTTAGCATTAGTGTCTGGTAATTTTATTTTAGGAATTGGTAATTATGATAGATGGTGGGGACCTTCTCATCACGCAAGTCTTATTCTATCTAATTATTCTAAGTCTTCTCCTGGTCTCTTTATTCGATCATTAGAAGGCTTTACCTCTAATCTTCCTTTAATTAGAAGTTTAGGTGAGTTAAATTTTTCTTTTTTTGCTAATCAACTTGAAAGTAATCGAGGAATTAAAAATCCTTACCTTTTAGGAGGAAGATTGTCTATAAATCCTATCAATGGATTTACCATGGGACTGACAAGATCAATTATGTTTGGTGGAGAAGGAAAGGATAATAGCTTTAAAGCATTATGGGATTCTGTAAGAGGAGATGCTTCTACGTACCAAGGTAATGCTGATAGTAATATTGATAATGAATTAGCTGGTTTTGATCTTAAATACAGTTTTAATGTAAAAGATATAGTTTGGAGCTTCTATGGACAATATATTGGGGAAGATGGGACAGATTACTGGCCATGGAGAACCTTTTATTCTTTAGGAACAGAGTTTATTTATATAGAAAAAGGAAAGTTAAGAAGCCTTGTAGTAGAGTATATAGATACCTATTACAATGGTGTTGATACAGGGACAAATATTACTTATGAACATGGTTCATACTCTAGCGGCTATAGATACAAAGGAAGTCCCATAGGAGCTTTTATAGACGGTGATTCTAATTATGCCCACATTTCATTTAACGGAGAAATTAATAATTTTACAAATTTAGAATTTTCGATTCTATATGGAAATTTAAATAAAGATAAAAGTGGTAATAAAAATTCTTGGGGAACAAATAATGAAGATTTTTTTGGAATTGTTTTAAACTTTGAATTTAAAATTGACCCTAAAATTGAAGCAGGTTTAAATTTTATCAGTCTAAGTGAAGAATTAACTTATAGAGGAAAAATTTTAGAAAAAAATATTGTAGGTCTAGATTTTAAATATCGTTTTTAATTACTTTGTTTTCCTTGTCTGTCACATCTATGTCTGCCCACTTTGAAATTGCGAATAGCTCCATGCTTTGTTTTTCTTCCGTTTACTCTTTTTCGCCATAATTTAAAACTAGAAGATTTTAGATTGTTTCTCATTAAAGATATTAATTCGTCATGACTTATGGAAAATTCCTTTTCTATAACTTCAAAAGGAGTTCGATCCTCCCAAGCCATTTCAATAATCCTATTGAGGCTTTCTAAATCAATGTTTTTTAAGGCTTTCTTCATCTGTATTCCAGTGGGAAATTATTTTTTTATTTTCATCAACCCATCTTTCCAATTGCAAAATTACGTAATCTTGACCCATAATCAAGTCTATATTCTCCTGGGGCATTGACTCTTTTTCTTTTGTCATTAATTCGAGTAAAGCAATTAAGTTTTCAGTTTGTTCTTCGTATTCTTTAAGCAAAGGATTTTTTTTGTTACTAAAAGCACTTTGAATTTCTTCTAAAAGGGCAGTTTTAAGTTCTTGTAACTGATAAGAATCCATATGCATATTATAGAAATAAGTTTCTATTCTTAATTGCCAGAAAACAATAAATTATAAATTTATTTCAAATAATAATTATTTCAAGATTGAATCTAATGCTTCTGAGGCTATGCTTACTATTTGTGTTATGTCTGATTCAGTGTGAGCAGTAGATAAAAAGTGATTGTGATAGCTAGTTAGATAAAGACCTCTAGAAAGACATTCATCTGTCCATTTAGTATGAAAATCTTTTTCTTTATTTTCAATTCTAAAATATGGCATTGCCGGTACCCCAGTAACTTTCATTTCAACTCCAAAGTCTTTTGCTGTGGACTCCAAGTCTATTTTTAATTTGTTTCCAAGGTTATTCATGATTTCTATTGCGTTAACTCTTTGCAACTCTTCTAAAGTAGCCTTTGAAGCTGCCATGGGTGCGGAATTGTAGAATTGTGTTCCACTAAAATAAACTCTATTAGCTGCTTCTTTTAAGGAATCCTTCCCAACTAGTGCAGAAATGGGATAGCCATTAGCCATTGCTTTCCCTAGACAAACTAGATCTGGACTAAAGTTAAAAGCATTGTGAGAACCTTTTAAGTTTATTCTAAACCCTGTTCTGACATCATCTACAATAATTACTATATTTTTTTCATTGCACTTATTCTGAATATGCTGCCAATAGCCTGAACTTGGTAATGAGCTATCTCTGGAAGTAGGATGATCGTAGGGACTTGAAATAAAACAGGCAATTTCATTGCTGAAATTTGATATTGCTTCATCAAATTCTTCTATGCTATTCCACGAGACAGATATGACTTCATCGCTATCTGAATCTATAATCCCCGGATTTTCTTTATTTTGCATCCAGCCATTGGCTCCATGATAACCATCTTTGATTTTTAATATTTTTGATTTACTAGTTTCTTCTCTTGCCACCATTACTGCTAATTGGGTGCTATCTCCACCATTTTTTCCAAATAGTGTCCACTCAGCTATATCAATCATATCAACGAGAGTTTCTGCTAATTCCAACATCACTGGAGAAGCAATGCTAACGGTGTTTCCTAAATCATATTGAGTTTGAGCTGCTTTATCTATTATTGGATTGTTGTAGCCCAAGATCATTGGCCCCCAGCCACAAATTAAATCTAAATATTTATTTCCATCTATATCCCAAAAGTATGCATCTCTAGCCTTAGAAAAAAATTTAGGGCCCTCTTCTCTAACGGCAAATTTATAGTGGCCAAAAATACCCCCAGGAATTAGTTCCTGTGCACGAGTGAAAAGTTTATTAGATGAATTTTGTTTTAATTTCATTATTTAACGAACATCCTACCAATTATTTTGGCGGAGAGGGAGGGATTCGAACCCTCGATGCAGGATTACCACATACTCCCTTAGCAGGGGAGCGCTTTCAACCACTCAGCCACCTCTCCTTTTGTTCTATTTTTCAAGATTAAAAGCATCATGAAGCGATTTAACAGCTTTATGAGCTGAATCTTCTTTGACGATAACAGATATTTTAATTTCTGAAGTAGAAATCATTTCTATATTTATCTTATTTTCTGCAAGTGTTTTGAACATAGTAGCAGCAACTCCTGCATGAGATTTCATGCCAACGCCGACTAAAGAAACTTTGCTTATGTCTTCATTTAGCTCAATTTCTCCTCCGCCAAACTCTTCAGATAAATCTGTAAGAATTTTTTTTGCTTCAAAAGCTTTTTCTCTTTTCACTGTAAAGGTAAAGTCAGTTGTTTTGTCCTCTGAAACATTTTGAATAATAATATCTACCTCTATGCCTTGAGCACTAATTGGCTCAATAATTTTTGCTGCAATACCAGGTATATCAGGTACTTTTCTAATGGTTAACTTTGCCTCATCATTAGTATGTGCAACTCCTGAGATTAATGCATCTTCCATATTTTCGTCTCCGTTTATCAAGGTGCCCTCTTCATTGGTAAAACTAGATTTTACCCTGATTGGCATATTATATTTACTAGCAAATTCTACAGATCTAATTTGTAGAACTTTCGCTCCCAAGCTAGAAAGTTCAAGCATTTCTTCAAAAGTTAATTTATCAATCTTTTTTGCATTTTCATAAACATTTGGATCAGTTGTGTAAACGCCATTTACATCAGTATAAATTTGGCATTCTTCAGCGTTAAGAGCTACTGCTAAAGCTACAGCTGAAGTATCTGATCCACCCCTGCCTAAAGTAGTAACATCACCTTCTTCATTTATACCCTGAAAACCTGTGATAACTGGAGTTATATTTGAGGATATATCCATCAATAAGTTTTTTGTGTCAATAGAACTTATTCTTGCTTTTCCATGATAATCGTCTGTCCTAAGGTCTAATTGAAAGGCTGTATACGATTTTGACTTTAGATTTTCACTTCTTAAAGACATGGCTAATAAAGCTACTGATACTTGTTCGCCGGATGAAATTAAAGCGTCATATTCTCTAGGATCAGGTATTTCTTGTACTCCCTTAGCCAAATCAATTAGCCTTTGTGTCTCTCCTGCCATAGCAGAAACAACTGCAACAACTTTTTTACCTGTTTCAGAAGTTTCTTTAATTATTTTAGCTACTGCTTTAAATCTTTTTGTATCAGCAAGTGATGTGCCGCCAAACTTTTGGATAACTATATTAGACATTGAATTTTTAGACTTTATTAAAGATTTTCTCAGCGGCAATTAAAATTTCATCAAGCTTATCAGATGCTGGCCCTCCAGCCTGTGCAAAATCTGCTTTACCGCCACCTTTTGCTCCTATAATTTTGGAAAGCGAGTCTAGCAAATTTCTAGCATCATAAGTAGCAGAAATTTCATTTGACACAGAAGCTAAAATTGTTGATTTTTCATCCATAGAGCCTACGAGAATTACCACTAAATTACTTATTTCATTTTTTAGACTATCTAAACTGCCTCTTAGTTTGGATAAATTAAGATTATCTATTCTTTTCAGAATTACATTTATCTCCCCTATTGATTTGTAACTACTTTTCATATCGTCCAGTAGGCTTTGATAAATTTTTTGTTCAACTTTTTTTAGGTCTTCTTTATAAATATTAACTAATTTAATTTTGTCTTTTAAAAAACCAGGTAAATCTTGAGCTGAAACATTAAAAGTCTCTGCAGTGTTAAGTAAATCTGTTTTAATCTCTTCTTTATCTTTAATAGCGAGATCACCAGAGATAGCTTCTATTCTTCTGATTCCTGAAGAAATGCTAGTTTCCGAGATTATTTTAAAACTTTTTATTTCTGAACTATTTTTTACATGTGTTCCTCCGCATAGTTCAATGGAATAATCCCCTGCTATTTTTAAAACTCTCACTTGATCGCCATATTTTTCTCCAAAGAATGCAATTGCTCCGAGTTTTTTTGATTCCTCTATAGAAGTTTCAATTATTTGAGTATCTTGAGCAGATTTTATTGCCTGATTAACTTCTTGCTCAATCTTGGAAATTTCGGATTCTGAAAGTTTTTGTTTGTGTGAAAAATCAAATCTCAGTTTTTCTTCATTTACCAAAGAACCCTTTTGCTGGACATGTTCGCCCAGAACGTTTCTTAATGCCGAATGCATTAAGTGTGTAGCTGAATGATTAGAAACAATTGCGTTTCTCCTTTTTTCATCTATCTCTGCATTAACTTTACTGTTTAATTTAATTGAACCTTTTATAACCTTGCTTATATGCAAATGGAAGTTTCCTATTTTCTGGGTGTCTAATACTTCAATGTCTAGATCTTTAGAAATAAGTTTACCTTTATCGCCAACCTGTCCACCCGACTCACCATAAAATGGTGTTGAATCAAGTACAATCATGCATTGTCCTTCCGAAACAGATTGCACTTCTTTACCGTCTTTAAAAATTAATTTGATTTCAGACTCAGATGAACTTGATTTGTAGCCAATAAATTTTGTCTCTTCACTCAAATTTATAGCAGCTGGTAAAAGAGCTTCAAATCTATTTTCTTTTTTTGCATTTGCTCTTTGCACTGCCATGAGTTTTTCATATCCAGAGAGATCTAAACTTAAATCATTTTCTTGGGCTAAGTCTCTTGTCAAGTCAACTGGAAATCCATAAGTGTCATAAAGCTTAAAAATTACATCTCCAGATAAAGTCTTACTTTCGGAACCTTTAATCTCTTCTTCTAAAAGCTTCATTCCCTGTTTTAACGTTTCTCTGAATTGATCTTCTTCTAATTTAAGTTCTTCTAAAATAATAGACTTGCTTCTTTTTACATTTGGATAAGTCTCTAATAAAGATTCTCCTAACGAATCAAAAATATCCGAAAAGGAAAAATCTTTATTGTTATTAATTTTATAAGCATGAGTTAAAGCTCTTCTTATGATTCTTCTAAGAACATATCCTCTTCCCTCATTACTCGGATTTACACCATCAGAAATAAGAAAAACAGATGATCTGAGGTGATCTGCAATTACTCTCAGAGATGGATTTTCAAGATTTTTTTCACTTAATACTTCAGCAATGGAATCAATAATTTCCTTAAAAATATCTGTCTTATAGTTATCGCTAGTCTTTTGTATTACTGCTGTAATTCTTTCTAAACCCATTCCAGTGTCAACACACTTCTTTGGCAAATTAGAAAGCTTACCATTGTGATCGCGGTTAAATTGCATGAAAACTAAATTATAGATCTCTACAAACCTTTCACCGGTATCTACTCCTTCTTGTGGTGCTTCACCAGGAAGATCTTCACCATGGTCATAGAATATTTCAGAGCAAGGACCGCATGGACCAGTATCTCCCATTGACCAAAAATTATCTTCAGTAAGTCTTGAAAGTCTTTCAGCAGGGATTTTTATTTTGTTTAACCAAATATCTTCAGATTCTTGATCATCAACATGAACTGTTACCCATAGTTTATCCTTATCAAGCTTAAACTTTTCAGTCAAAAGCTCCCAAGCTAATCCAATTGCTTTTTCTTTGAAATAATCTCCAAAACTAAAATTTCCAAGCATCTCAAAGAAAGTATGATGTCTAAGAGTAAACCCGACATTATCCAAATCATTGTGTTTTCCTCCAGCTCTTACACATTTTTGAGAAGAAGTTGCTGTATCAAAATTGATTTTTTCAGTTCCAAGAAATACGTCTTTGAACTGATTCATACCAGAATTAGAAAACATTAAAGTTGGATCATTTATTGGAACTAGGCCAGAACTTTCGACTTTTTTGTGTCCTTTTTCAACAAAAAAATCTAAAAAAGTCTTTCTTACTTCAGACGAATTCACGTTAATTATTTAAAGATTTCTATTAAAAAGTCTTTAAAGATTTTCCAAGACCTTTTGTTGGCATCTTCAGAATAAACCGTACCAAAGCTAGGATCATTAGCATCAGGATTTGTAAAAGCATGCATTGCGTTTCCAAAGGAATGTAGCTGCCAGTCAACTTTTTTCTCATTCATTTCTTCAGAAAATGAATCTATTTGATCTTGCCCTACCATTGGATCTAAATGACCATGAAGAACTAAAAGCTTAGCATTTATCTTTTTATCTTCTAGGTCTTTTGAACCGGATAAAAAACCATGAAAACTTACAGCGCCTTTTAAATCAACTCCACTTCTGGCAAGGTCAAGTGAAACAAGGCCGCCAAAACAGTATCCCATAATTGCAATATTTGAATCATCAATACCCTCAAGTTTTTTCGCAGCGTTATATGCGCCAACAACAATCTGAGATAAATTTTTTCTGTCATCCATTAGAGGTTGCATCATTGATTGATTTTCTTCGTTTGATTCACCAGTCTTACCATTCCCATACATATCAATTGCAAAAGCATTGAATCCATCTTTGGCAAGCTTGGTTGCAATACCCTCTACAAAATCATCTCGACCTGCCCAGGTATGAGCAATAAGAATACATGGAGCATTTTCAGTATCTGGTTTTACATGCAAGCCTTCATATTTTTTGCCATTCACTTCATATGCTACAAGTTGGGTATTCATTTATTTTCCTCCTTCAAACCTGACTTAAATCTTTTTGCATTTTGAACATAATGCTCAGCAGATGCTTTTAAAATTAACATTAAATTTTTATCTACTTCTTTTTTTACTTTTCCTGGAGACCCCATCACCAATGAATTATCTGGAATAATAGTTCCCTCTGTTAACAAAGTATTTGCTCCAATTAAACAGTTTCTTCCAATTTCAACATTATTTAAAATTACTGAATTTATGCCAATTAGCGTGTTGTCTCCTATTTTACATCCGTGCAACATGACTTTATGGCCAACAGTAACATTCTCACCAATATTTATTGGGGATCCTGGATCAACATGTAGAACAGATAAGTCTTGGATATTTGATCCTTTTCCAATATAAATTTTTTCTACATCTCCTCTTATGACAGCACCAAACCATACACTTACATCTTCAGCAAGTTCAACCTGACCCAATACGGTTGCATTTGGAGCAACATAAAAACTTTCACCATAAGTCTTTACGCTATGCTTTTCGAAAGTATAAATCATCTATTTCAATATCTATTTCTATTATCTTAAGAAATTGTAATGTAAAACCTAAGGTTAATCCCCAAATTTTATGACTATCATAATTTAGTACTGGGGTTTCAAATGTTTCCCCTGAGGCATTAGTAACTTTGTTAGTAATGCTTGGTTTATCCTTAAGATAATTTAAAGGAACAAAAAAAATTGTATCTACTTCTTTCGTCTCTTTTATAAATTCTAAATTTCCTGGCGCATATCCTATAAAGGGAGAAACACTCAAGCCGAACCTAGACTCCTTTGTGTCCATTCTTCCTAATATATTGATTTGTTTTGGATTTATTCCTATTTCTTCTTGTGTCTCTCTCAGAGCAGTTTCAATTAAGTCTTCATCTTCAGCTTCTCTTTTTCCGCCAGGAAAAGATACTTCGCCTGCGTGAGAAGGTAATGATTTAGATCTTTCAGTAAAAACTATTGATAAACCATTTTTATTTTCAATCAACAAAATTAATATAGCTGCTTGAGGTAAATTTTCATTGGGTAAATCAAAAACTAAATTTTTTAATTTTTTTTCTAACTTGGAGATCATTATGTTAATAAAAGGTTATGAATTATACTGATTTACTTTATTAAATAAGGAAATAATTTGAATTTTTGTAGTCAATGCGGAAACTCCGTATCTAAAAAGATTCCCGAAGGCGATAATCGAGAAAGATTTGTATGTGACGATTGTGGATTCATACATTATCAAAATCCAAATGCTGTTGTGGGAACACTACCTTACTGTGGAGATAAGATTCTTCTCTGCAAAAGAGGTATAGAGCCTAGAAAAGGATTGTGGACTCTTCCAGCGGGTTTTTTAGAAATGGGCGAAACTCTACAAGATGGTGCCCTAAGAGAAACTAAAGAAGAAACAAATTCAATTGTGAAAATAGATAAAATGTATTTTATGTTTGATATTCCACAAATTGGGCAATTCTATGCATTGTACAAAGCTTCAATTGAAGAAAATTCTTATTCTCCAACATCAGAAAGTCTTGAAGTAAAATTATTTTCTTACGATGATATCCCTTGGGAAGAACTGGCCTTTCCCTTTGTCCCTATTGCTTTAGAGTTTTTTTATAAAGATTTAGAAGATGGTTATTTTCCTTTAAGAATAAGAGAGCTGGTAAAAAAATCTTAAATGTAAAACTCTCTGGCGTTAAGAAATAACTTAAACCAAGGACTGTATTTTTCTTTTTTATCTGTCCAAGACAACTGGCTGTTTAAAAAGCTTCTCTCTGGATGCGGCATCATTATTAAAAATCTTCCATCAAGATTGGTTACAGCAGTTGTTCCTAGAAATGATCCATTTGGATTTTCAGGAAATGATTTTGCGACAATTCCTGAATTTGTAGAAAACTGCATTGGGATTAAGTTATTTGAAATGTATTTCTTTAAATTTTTATTATCAGAAAAAACCATTTTACCTTCTCCATGATTTACAGGAACTAGTAATTGAGAGCCTTCCATCCCTTTAAAAAAAGGAGAATTAGATTTGTTAATCTTTACTTGGACTAATCTAGCTTCAAATCTATCACTTACATTTTTTTCTAATTTAGGCCAATGATTTGCTCCTGGAATAATATCTTTTAATTCAGCCATTACTTGGCAACCATTACAAATACCCAATGCGAAAGTATCTTCTCTATTGAAAAAGTTAGAAAATTGACTTAAGAGGTTTGAGTTAGATTTAATAGATTGTGCCCAGCCTCTTCCTGCGCCAAGAACGTCTCCATATGAAAATCCACCTGGAAAGGCTATTCCTTGAAAGTTTTTTAGACTAGAAAAGCCATTAATTAGATCTCTCATGTGAAGATCAATTACTTTAAATCCTGCATGAGAAAATGCAGCTGCCATTTCAACATTAGAATTTACCCCTTGATCTCTCATTATCCCAATAGTGGGTAAAAGTTTTTTAAAGCTTTTTTTAAAGTTAATATTTGATACTTGTTTAAGCCTAGAGCGCTTTCTATTAAGTAAATATGTATGCTCTTCTGTAGTTGTTTTTTTATTGTCTCTAAGCAACTTTATATTTAGGGATACACTCGACCAAGAATGCATAAGTTTTTTAAAGGTAAGCTTTATTTCTTGTTTTTTAGTTTTAAGCTTAAATAGATCAGAGTCGTTTGTAATACCAATTTTAAATAATGAATTGCTAAAGCCCAATTTGTTTATTTTATTTTTGAAATCAAAAAAATCTTGTTTTTTTATTTGAAATAAAACACCTAATTCTTCAGAAAATAACGATTGTTCTTTTTCCAGGGATCTTATTCTAGATATATCCAGACTCAAGCCACATCCTCCTGCAAACATCATTTCAATTGCAGTTGTTACTAGGCCTCCATCAGAGACATCATGAAAAGAAAATATATTTTTTTTATTGATTTGATTTGCAAGATAATCATAAATCATTGGAAATTTATCTTCGCACTCTAAATTAGGTGTTTCAGTTAAGTTTTGTTGAGTCACTTCAGAAAAAATTGAGCCTCCTAATCGTTTCTTTTTGTCTGCAAGATCTAAATAAACTAAAACTAAGTTTTTATCATTAATGAGCTGAGGTGTTATGCTCTTTTTAACATTACCAATTTTCGAAAATGCACTAATAATTAAACTTTGTGGAGATAAATTAGTTTTTTTATCTTTTTGCCAAATTGTTTTCATAGACAAAGAATCCTTGCCAACAGGAATAGTTATTTTCCAGGGCTTGCATAATGATTGGGTCAATTCTTTGACGGTTAAAAATAAATCTGTTTTTCTTTCATTATTATCAGGAGAGGCCATCCAATTTGCAGATATCTTTATATCAGATAGTTTTTTAACTCCAGATGAAAGAAGATTCAAAGAAGCCTCCGCAAGAGCTAATTTTCCAGCAGCTACTGGATTACTTATCGCGATAGGTGATTTTTCGCCCATTGCCATTGCTTCTCCGGAGAGCGAATCAAAGTTTGATAAAGTTATAGCGTTGTCAGAAACTGGAATTTGATGAGGACCCACAAACTGATCTCTATAAGTTAATCCACCTACACTCCTGTCACCAATATTTATCAAGAAACTTTTTGAGCCAACTGTAGGATGTCTTAAAACATCTAAAATAGTTTTTTTTAAATTAACAGATTTTGAGGCATTTCTTTTTGTTACTTTCTTAGAAGAAGTAATCTTATGAATATTTTTTTCTTTGTACCCAAAGATGTCTTTCATAGAAAGATTGATAGGATATTTTTTTGTCTTACTATCTTTAAGTTTAAATGTTTTTTTAGAAGTTAAATATCCAACTATTTCATATGGACATTTTTCTCTTTTACAAAACTCTTCAAATTCTTTTGTTGAATTTTTTTCAATAGCTAAAACGTACCTTTCTTGAGATTCATTAGACCAAATTTGTAAAGCTGATAAAGATTTGTCAGCTAATGGAATTTTTCTTAAATCAATCTCTGCGCCAAGACCGCAATCATTCGCTAACTCTGGTATTGCATTTGAAAGGCCTCCTGCTCCAACATCATGAATGAATAAAATAGGATTATTGCTTTCCTTCAAAGAGCATAGATTAATAACTTCTTGGCATCTTTTTTGCATTTCAGGATTTGATCGTTGAACAGAAGCAAAATCTAAAGATTCATCAGATGCCCCCGATTGAACAGATGAAGCAGATCCTCCTCCCAAACCAATAAGGTAACTAGGCCCTCCTAAAACAACTATTTTGGTTCCTGGAGGAACTTTCTTTTTATAGGTATTTTTATGGCTAATACTGCCTAATCCCCCAGCAATCATAATTGGCTTATGAAAACCAAAATGAGTTTCGCTATTTTTTTGCTCAAAAGATCTAAAATATCCATTTAAATTAGGCCTCCCAAATTCGTTATTAAAAGATGCTGATCCTAAAGGTCCATCTATCATAATTTTCTGCGGCGATGAAATTCTTTTGGGTCTATCTTCTTTAAACTCCCATTTCTCCTGTAAATTTTTAAGTCTTAAATAAGATACAGAAAAGCCCGTTAAGCCAGCTTTTGGCTGAGCTCCTATTCCAGTAGCTCCTTCATCTCTGATCTCTCCACCCGCGCCAGTCGCAGCTCCTTCGAATGGAGATACTGCCGTAGGATGATTGTGAGTTTCAACTTTAATACAAATATTATGTTTTGATTTTTTTGTCTTATATTCTTTTTTTGTTGAATCTAAAAAAAATTTTTCTGAAGCATCTGACTCTATTACTGCTGCATTATCATCGTAAGCTACTAGCACACCTTCTTTGTGAGCATGATGAGTAGATTTAATTTGTTTAAATAAGCTTGGTTGACTAATTTTATTTTCATCCTCCCATGATGAATTAAAAAATTTATGTCTGCAGTGTTCAGAATTTGCTTGTGAGAACATCATCAACTCTACATCTGTTGGATTTCTACCTAGTCTTTTATAACTATTAATTAAGTATTCTATTTCTGAACTATTTAACCCAAATCCATAGATTTTGTTAGCTTTGACATAGCTATCGAAGCTATTATTGATTTGTTTAAAAGAGAAAGATTCCTTACTAGACTTAGAAAAGAAAGTCTTAAGAGAATTAGTGCCGTGTGAAATTTGTTCTGTCAGCTTATCAAAAGGAAATATATCTTGCTTTAAAAAATCTTCAGAGAAGTTTTTCATTCTAAATCCTTTTATCTTTTCTATTCTAAGAACTTCTTTAAAGCCACAAGATAAAAATATATCTTCCGTCTTAGATGACCATGAAGATTGTGAATTATTTCGAGGCGTCAAAAAAATAGTTTTTTTTGATATATTATTTTTATCTAATTCTGCTTGAGTATTTAACAATTCATATAATTTTATTTTCTTTTTTTGAGAAATTTTTTCCCAGGGTTTACTAAGTAATAGCAAGTAATAGAAATTTAGAAAAAAATCTTTAGAAGTTTTTTTTTGAATCTTTTTAAGATTTTCAGAATCTAATATTGATTCGCCAGAGATAATAACTGAATTAGAATTTAAAGAAATAATCGGCATCGAATAATGGAAATTATACCTCAATTCAATTTAAAAAAATTTTAACTAAGGAGTAATTTTTCTTTAAGCTTAGAAATCTTATCTCTTAATGAAGCAGCTTCTTCGAACTCTAGCCTATTAGCATGACTCAACATGAGCTTTTCTAATTCGTCAATTTTTTTAGATAAGTCTTTTGGATTAAGAAAATCTTCTTCCAATTTATCTTCAACTGTTTTAATAAATTGTTTTTTTGATGAAAATTTTGTTCCTTCCATAATATCCTTTATGGGCTTAACTATTCCTTGAGGTTTTATTTTATTTTTTTCATTGAATTTTTTTTGAATTTTTCTTCTTCTATTTGTTTCTTCAAGAGTTTTTTGAATAGACCCAGTTACTTTGTCAGCATATAAAATTGCATGACCCTCTTCGTGTCTTGCTGCCCTTCCGATAGTTTGAATCATACTTGTTTGAGATCTAAGAAAGCCTTCTTTGTCAGCATCGAGTATAGCTACAAGGGAAACCTCCGGTAGATCTAGCCCTTCTCTTAAAAGATTTATTCCCACCAGAACGTCAAAATTTCCAAGTCTAAGCTCTCTTAGTATTTCTATCCTCTCGACAGTATCAATATCGGAATGTAAATATCTAACGTTTATATCCCTTTCAAATAAGTACTGACTGAGATCTTCAGCCATTCTCTTGGTTAAAACAGTGACTAAAACTCTTTCTTTTTTGTTTATTTTTTTATGAATTTCAGAGATTAAGTCGTCTACTTGATTTGTAGCCGGTCTAATTTCTATTGTAGGATCTAATAATCCTGTAGGTCTAGAAATCATCTCTACTAACTGATCCAAATGATTATCTTCGTATTCTCCAGGTGTTGCTGATACAAAAACTTTTTGCCCTGACATTGATTCCCACTCATCAAACCTCAAAGGACGATTATCTAAAGCGCTTGGTAATCTAAAGCCATAATCAGCTAGTGTTTCTTTTCTAGATCTGTCACCTCTGTACATTCCTTTTATTTGAGGAAGAGACACATGTGATTCGTCGACAAATACAATCGCATCCTCCGGTAAATAATCATAAAGAGTAGGAGGAGCATCTCCTTCATTCCTTCCAGATAAATATCTTGAATAATTTTCTATTCCTGAACAATAACCCAGTTCCTTAATCATTTCTAAATCAAATTTTGTTCGTTCCTCTATTCTTTGAGCTTCTATAAATTTTTCATTTTTTTTAAAGTACTTGACTCTGTCCCTCATTTCCACTCTAATTTTTTTCATTGCTGAAAGCATAATATCCCTTGAAGTTACATAATGAGTTTTAGGAAAAATAGTTGCTCTTGGTACTTCTCTAAAAATCTCTCCAGTTAACGGATCAAAGTATTTAAGGGATTCAATTTCATTATCAAATAACTCAACTCGCAAAGCCTCTTTTTCAGATTCAGCAGGAAAAATGTCTACTACATCGCCTTTTACTCTATAGGTCGCTCTTTTAAATTCTAGGTCATTTCTTGTGTATTGGAGTTCCGCCAATCTAAGTAATAAATCTCGCAAGTCAATCTCATCTCCTCTATCTAAATGTAAAACCATTTTCAAATATGATTTCGGATCACCTAATCCATAAATTGCCGAAACTGTAGCAACAATTATCACGTCACTTCTTTCCAAAACTGCTTTGGTTGCTGACAATCTCATCTGTTCGATATGTTCATTAATAGAAGCGTCTTTTTCGATAAAAACATCAGATGAAGGAACATATGCTTCAGGCTGATAATAATCATAATAGGAAACAAAATACTCAACAGCATTGTCTGGAAAAAACTCTTTGAACTCTCCATATAATTGAGCAGCAAGAGTTTTATTATGAGACATTATAATTGCAGGTCTTTGAAGAGTTTCTATGACGTTAGCCATAGCAAAAGTTTTTCCAGAACCTGTTACTCCTTTCAAAGTTTGATTCAATAATCCTGACTCCAAACCTTTTACAATTTTTTTTATAGCTTGTGGCTGATCTCCCGAGGGACCAAATTGAGATTTTATTTGAAATGATTTGCTCATTATTTACATTTTTTGCTTATAATACATTCCTTTTTCCGCGATAGCTCAGCTGGTAGAGCAAGTGACTGTTAATCACTGGGTCGCAGGTTCGAGCCCTGCTCGCGGAGCCAAAATATAATGCCTATTTATTCTAGCGAATCATCTGAATCTTACAAACTTAGTAGGTCTAGGATAGAAAACTTTTGTAAATGTAAAAAGTGTTTTTACTTAGAAGAAAAAATGGGGATATCACGTCCTGCTCAATTTCCTTTTAATCTTAATAATGCTGTTGATGAGTTATTAAAGAACGAATTTGATACCTATAGAGGTACTGAACAGAATCATCCGATAATTCTGGAGTATGGCATTGACGCTAAACCCTTTAAACATCCAGACATAGAAGACTGGAGAACAAGAAATAAGGGAATTGGTTTTCTAGATAATGATACGAATTTATATTTTTATGGATTAGTCGATGATGTATGGATAAGTACAATAAATGAAAAATTAATAATTGTAGATTACAAAGCAACTTCAAAAAAAGGTGAAGTTTCTCTTAATGCGCCTTGGCAAATAAGTTACAAAAGACAAGTAGAAATTTATCAGTGGTTATTTAGAAAAAATGGATTTGATGTAGAGGATATTGCATATTTTGTTTATTGCAATGGAAGGTCAGATAAAGATGAATTCAATAACATCCTTGAATTTAAAACAAAAATAATAAGTTACAAAGGTGATTCCGATTGGATTGACCCAATTACAAGAGAAATCAAAAAAACTTTAGATAGTGATAATATTCCATTATCTGATCCAAATTGTGAATATTGTAGGTATATAACTAAGGCAAATTTATAAATAAAAATGGAATTATTTTACGCTTCATTAATTTTTGTATTTGGTTTGATAGTCCTGATTGCTGGAGCTGAAATTTTTATTCATTACAGTTCTAAACTTGGATCTAAGCTCGGTATAAGCGATGTCGTTATAGGAATAACTCTTATAGCGTTAGGAACTTCGATTCCTGAAATTTTTGTAAGCATTTCGTCTGTTCTTAATGATGCTCCCGCAATAGCTTTAGGAAACTCGATAGGATCCAATATAAGTAATATTGCTTTAATTTATGGATTAAGTTTGTTCTGGTTAGCAAGTGTTACTTTACAAATAAGCTTAAGAAATATCTTTATTCTTATTCTGAGCGTTCTTATAGCTGGATGGTCTCTCTATGACCTTACTATTACTCGCAGTGATGCAATTGTTTTTATAGCTTTATTTGTTTTATTTGTCTTAAATCTTTTAAGAGAAAAACCTGAAGAAACTTTAGAAAAAAACCATCAAACAGAGTCATTGTTTAAGGTTTCTTCATTGATTGTATCAAGTTTATTTTTTCTAGGCTTAGGTTCGGAATTAACTGTTAAAGGAGGAATTGATTTAGCCATAAACTTAGGAATCCCAGATGCAGTTATTGGTTTGACTATGGTTGCAATAGGAACAAGCCTTCCGGAATTGGCAGCATCAGTTTCTGCATTAAGAAGGAAAAAAGGGAATATGGTCGTTGGAAATATTGTCGGATCCAATATTCTTAATATTGTACTAATATTTCCTATTATAGGAATTGGTTCTAAAGCAGTTTTTGACCAAGTGATTTTCACTCGTGATTTTATGGTGATGAGTGCACTGACTGCTATTTTTATTCTTCTAATAACAATTGGAAAACGAGAGGGAAATCTAAAAAAATTCTTATATCCTTTAATTGGATCAGGAATGTTTGTAGTTTTAGGATTTTATTTAGTGAGTTTATTTTAAAAACTAAGAAATTTTCTTCCAAATAGTCTTTCCATCTAGATCTTCTAAAAGAATCCCTTTTTCAAGCAGGTCATCTCTAATTTTATCTGCTAGTTTAAAATTTTTATTCTTCCTTGCTTCTGCTCTTTCGTTAATAAAATTTTCAATTTCATCAACTAAAAAATCTATAGATCCATATTTAAAATAATTGTTCGGATGATCTTCTAATAAACCAAGAGAATTCAAAATCATTTTAAGGTTAGATAATTTCTCAATATTAATTTCTCCTTTTTGGTTAATGCTTTGAGCATAATTCTGAATTAATTGAATTGCCTTAGGAGTATTAAAATCATCCTCCATGCTTGAAAAAAAATTATCTATAAAGGTTTTATCTTTTGAAAATCTATCGATAACTTTTTCATTTTCAAATAAATTATAAAGTTTATCTAAAATTATTTTAGCCTTTCTTAAACCTTCTTCAGAATATGAGATTGGGCTTCTGTAATGAGTAAGCAAAAAAAATAATCTTAATACTTCGGGATGAAAATTTTTAAGAACATCTTTGACTGTCAAAAAATTTTTTAAGGACTTAGACATTTTTTTTTCAAAAATTCTTAGTGGGCCAGTATGCATCCAGTAAGAAGCAAAATTTTTATTAGTTGCACATCTTGACTGAGCAATTTCATTTTCGTGATGGGGAAATTTTAAGTCTAATCCGCCGCCATGAATATCAAACTCTTCTCCTAAATACTTCATACTCATTGCAGAACACTCAATGTGCCAGCCCGGTCTTCCTTGTCCCCATGGAGAAGGCCAAGTTATGCCTAATGTATCTTTTTTCCATAAGACAAAGTCAGCTTCATGATTTTTATTTAAATCTATATCAATTCTCTCAGCTGACTCAATTTGATTTAAAGTTCTATTTGATAATTTTCCATATTCTTTAAACTTTATTACATCAAAATATACATCTGAATCTTCTTTTGAATAGGCATATCCTTTGTTTTCTAAAGTCTTAATCATTTCAATAATTTCATTAATATGATCAGAAACTTTAGGCTCTTTGTTAGGTCTCATCATTCCAAGAGAATCGAAATCTTTATGCATCTCATTAATATATTTTCTTGATAAATCTAAAGCAGAGATTTTAGCTTCTCGAGCTGCTTCTATAATCTTGTCATCTATGTCGGTTATATTTCTAATGTAATTTACTTCCCATCCTGCAAACCTAAGAAATTTAATAATTGCATCAAAGTTAATAAACGTTCTCGCATGCCCAATATGTATATCGTCATATACAGTCATGCCGCATACATAAAGGTCTATCTTTTTGTGAACTCTTGGTATAAAAGTTTCTTTCTTTTTTGTTAAAGAATTAAATATTTTCATTTTTAACTACGACTAGATAAAGGTATGATGATTTTATTATGAATGAAATTATTATTTTGACCATTACTACTTCCTTGGGCAGCTTCGATATTGAACTTTACCAAAAAGAAGCGCCCATAACAGCTAACAATTTTGTTGAATACGTTGAACAAAATTTTTATGAAAATACTTTATTCCATAGAGTAATACCTGGATTCGTAATCCAAGGTGGAGGTTTTGAGATTGGAATGTCTCCAAAAGAAACAAATCCAGCTATAAAAAACGAAGCCGACAATGGATTGAAGAATGATAAGTACACTCTATCAATGGCAAGAACTCAAGATTTAGATTCTGCTACGTCTCAATTTTTTATTAATCTTTCCGATAATAAGTCTTTAGATTATCCATCTATGGGTGGATATGCTGTATTCGGCAAAGTTATTTCTGGAGAAGAAGTTATTGATCAAATAGCTGCCGTCAAGACAACAAATGTAGGTCCCTACCAGGACGTTCCCATTGAAGACGTATACATAATAAAAGCAGAAAAAAAATAAATGTCATCATGCTTCATATCTGATTTACATTTGGATGATGCAAGAGAAGATATAAAAAAAACTTTTTTTAAATTTTTGGATGACGAAGCTCCGAAATTTGATAATCTTTATATTTTAGGCGACCTGTTTGAGGTTTGGATTGGAGATGATTACCAAGATACCCTTTCTGTTGAGGTTATAAAGAGACTCAAAGCTTTCTCTTATACAGGAAAGAAAATTTATTTTATGCACGGTAACAGAGACTTTCTTCTAGGGCACAAATTTGCAGAGAGTTGCGGAGGAAAAATAATTTCTGATCCTTATGTGTTCAAAGTAAAAGATAAAAAAGTAATGCTTTCTCACGGCGATATATTTTGTATCGATGATTTAGATTATCAAAATTTTAAGAATACCGTTAGAAGTGAAAAATGGAAAACAAATTTTTTATCAAAAGATCTATCTGAAAGAAATGCTATTGCAAAAAAACTTAGAGAAGAAAGTGCACAAAAGAATTTAGAAAAGAAGGCTTTTCTCATGGATGTTAATAAAGGTGAAGTAAATCGAGTGGCGCAAAAATATGACATTGATATATTAATCCATGGTCATGTTCATCGACCAAAGACTCACATTGAAGATTATGGTACGAGAATTGTTTTAGGTGATTGGGATAGAAAATACTGGTTTATTACATTAATAGATCAAGAGGTAAATCTTATCTCTGGAAAAGTTAAATAATTTTTTTTCTGTTCATTGGCTCTATAAAGTATTTTTCAAAATGAGCTTTAGAAAGAATATATAGCTCCTTTTCAATCTCTTCTTTAAGAGCAATTAATGTTTTTTCTTTTTTAAATAAATTTATTCCAAAGTCATCTAAACTTTGAAAGCTTTCGCTAGCCTGCTTGATAATTTCAAAAGCTTTTGATAAATCATTTAAGTCATCTTTTACCTTTAACCGAAACTCTTTTATGCCTTGTGAAAGTTTATCGGAATCAAGAACTTCTAATCTAGAAGACATTATTTGTGATTTTAATTTTTCTAATCTTTTCCAAACTGCTTCTCTTTCTTCTGGATTAAAAGCATTCCAGTTTATTACTTCAAATGAAAATCTCTTACAGCCCCTACAAACTTCATCACCATAAGTAGTAGAACAAATTCCTACACAAGGGGTTCTGGTTCTTTTAGTCATTTAAGTATTCTATCAATAAATTTAGTAAATTAGATTCTTGACGCTTCATGATATAATAACTTTTTTTTTGGAAATGAGATGCTTGAGAATTACTTAAATTCGGTCAAGGAAAGAAACAGCTTAGGAATACCGCCTCTGCCTCTTAATGTTGAGCAGACTAGTGATCTTGTAGAGCTTATAAAAAATGCTTCAAAAGATAGTAAAGATCTCCTAGAACTTTTAACTGAAAGAGTTCCTGCTGGTGTAGATGATGCGGCTTACATTAAGGCTGCATTTTTAGCTGACATTGCACAAAAAAAAATATCCTGTGAATTAATTGGTCCAAGAGATGCAACTTTTTACTTAGGCACAATGCTTGGTGGCTATAATGTTGAACCTTTAATAGGATTAATTGATGATGAAGAATGTGGAGATGAAGCAGTTAAAGCTTTATCTAATACTCTTTTAGTTTTTGATGCATTTAATGATATTTCAGAAAAATCTAAATCATCAGAAAATGCAAAAAAAATTCTTAATTCTTGGGCTAATGCAGAATGGTTTACGTCTAAACCTGAAGTGCCTCAATCTATCATAACTACAATATTTAAAGTTCCTGGAGAAACTAATACTGATGATCTTTCGCCTGCGCCTGATGCGTGGTCTAGACCTGATATTCCTTTACATGCCCTAGCAATGTATAAAATGCCTAGAGAAGGATTACCTGAAAATCCCCTTAAAGTTATTGAAGACTTAAAGAGTAATGGCTACCCCGTGACTCTTGTTGGGGATGTTGTTGGTACTGGTTCTTCTAGAAAATCTGCTACAAATTCTGTCCTTTGGCATATGGGTGAAGACATTCCTTTTATACCTAACAAAAAAACTGGAGGAATATGCATAGGAAGTAAAATTGCACCTATTTTCTTTAATACGATGGAAGATGCAGGAACTTTGGTTTTTGAATCAGATGTTGAAAACTTTAATACTGGCGACGTAATTAAAATCTATCCATACAAGGGAAAAATCACAGACATAAATGAAAAAGAAATAAGTAGCTTCAAGCTCAAATCTGAAACTTTCCTAGACGAAGTTAGAGCTGGGGGAAGAATTCCTTTAATAATTGGTAGAAGTCTTACAGATAAATCTAGAGAATTCCTAAATCTTCCCTCATCGGAAGTATTTGTGAGACCTGGAAAAAGTGATAAATCAGACGAAGGATATACTCTAGCTCAAAAAATGGTAGGAAAGGCTTGTGGTGTTGAAGGTATAAGACCAGGGATTTATTGCGAACCTTTGATGACTACTGTTGGGTCTCAAGATACAACCGGACCGATGACTAGGGATGAATTAAAGGAGCTTGCATGTTTAGGTTTTACTTCTGATTTAGTTATGCAATCGTTTTGTCATACCGCTGCATACCCAAAACCAGTAGATGTAGAAACTCAGCATACTCTTCCAGAATTTATTAAAACTAGAGGAGGAGTTGCGCTAAAACCTGGTGATGGAATAATCCATTCTTGGCTAAACAGAATGTTACTTCCTGATACTGTTGGTACTGGCGGTGACTCTCATACTAGATTTCCCATAGGTATAAGTTTTCCTGCTGGTTCAGGGTTAGTTGCCTTCGGTGCTGCGTTAGGTGTGATTCCTTTAGATATGCCAGAATCTGTCTTGGTAAGGTTTTCAGGAACTATGCAGCCTGGGATAACTTTGAGAGATTTGGTGAATGCCATTCCATATGTTGCTATTCAAAAAGGTCTTTTAACGGTTGAAAAAGAAGGTAAAAAAAATATTTTTTCTGGAAGATGTCTTGAAATAGAAGGCCTACCTGACTTGAAAATAGAACAAGCATTCGAATTATCCGATGCCTCAGCTGAAAGGTCTGCTTCAGGGTGTACTGTCCTTCTTGGAGAAGACTCTATTAAAGAATATTTAAATTCAAATATAGTCTTATTGAGGTGGCTAATTTCTGAGGGCTATGGAGATGCAAGAACTTTAGAAAGAAGAGCTCAAAAAATGGAAAATTGGATTGCAAATCCAGTTCTTTTAAAGCCAGATGCTAATGCCAAATATGCTGCAACAATTGAAATAAATCTAGATGAGATAAAAGAACCATTACTTGCATGTCCAAATGATCCAGATGACGTTAAGTCTTTATCGGAAATTGGAGAAGTGGATATTGATGAAGTTTTTATAGGCTCATGTATGACAAATATAGGTCACTTCAGAGCTGCTGGAAAATTACTTGAAAATGTGTCTGATCCTTTGCCTACTAGGCTTTGGATTTCACCTCCAACAAGAATGGATAAATTCCAACTGGAGGAAGAAGGTTACTATGGTATTTATAAAAAAGCAGGTGTTCGTACAGAAATACCTGGTTGTTCTCTTTGTATGGGGAACCAAGCTAGAGTAGAGCCAAATTCTACAGTTGTTTCAACTTCCACAAGAAATTTTCCTAATAGGCTAGGAGACGGCGCAAATGTGTACTTATCTTCTGCGGAATTGGCTGCAATAACATCCATTCTTGGAAAATTGC
Organism: Gammaproteobacteria bacterium; assembly: GCA_003331625.1. GTDB lineage: Bacteria > Pseudomonadota > Gammaproteobacteria > Magnimaribacterales > AG-339-G14 > MEDG-81. The sequence continues at coordinate 25,336 of QOPF01000002.1, forward strand.
CTTCTATTAATGAATACAATGATTATATGAAAGGTATAAATACAATGTCTTCAGAAATTTTTAGATATATGAATTTTAACGAAATATCTTCTTATAAAAGTGCCGCTGATAATGCAGTTTTACCTTCTGTAACTATAGAATCTAATTAATTAAACCTTTCGTAGAAACTTTGTTGGAGTCTTTTCTTTTAACCTCTAAGTTCAATAAATACTCTTCTGTTACAGAGCCGCAAATATAGTTTCCATCAAATATTGAAGTTTCAAAATTCTCTATTTTTGGATTCCCCTCCTTAGCAGCCAAAATTAAATCTGATAAATCTTGATAAACTAGCCAATCAGCTCCAATAAAATCTGCAATTTGTTTTTCACTTCTTTGGTGGGCAATAAGCTCAGCAGTTGCAGCCATATCTATGCCATAAACATTTTGGAATCTCACCGGAGGAGCAGCAGAAGCAAAGTAAACTTTTTTCGCTCCAACCTTTTTTACCATTTCAACAATTTGTTTACTTGTTGTTCCTCTAACAATAGAGTCATCAATTAATAGAATATTCTTACCTTTAAATTCATAAGAGACTGGATTTAGTTTTCTTCTTACAGATTTACTTCTCATTTCTTGTTTCGGCATAATGAATGTTCTTCCGATATATCTATTTTTAACAAAGCCTTCTCGGTAACTTACATTAAGAGTTTTTGCTACTTCTATTGCTGTAGTGGTGCTACTTTCAGGGATGGGAATAACTGCATCGATATCATGATCAGGATGTAGAGACAAAATTTTCTTTCCTAAATATTGTCCCATTCTAAGTCTTGATTTCATTACAGAGATTTTATCAATAACCGCATCTGGTCTTGCCAAATAGACATATTCAAAAATACAAGGAAAATGAGAGGTATTTTCAAAGCATTTTTTTCTCTCTACCTCCCCTTCAAGTGAAATAAAGATTGCTTCACCCGGTTTTACATCTCCCACAACATCATAATTTAAAGTTTCAAGGGCAGGACTTTCTGAGGCTATCATAAAATCTGACCCAATTAGATCGTTGTCTTTTTTGCCTAAAATAAGAGGTCTTATACCATTTGGATCTCTAAACCCAACAATTCCCACACCGCAAATCATTATTACAACTGAATATGCCCCTTTGAGTCTTTTATGAGTTCTTGATACTGCATCAAAAATTTCTTTCGAAGAAGGCTTTGTACCAGGAAAATTTACTTTATAAAGTTCATGGGCAAATACGTTAAGTATAATTTCAGAATCTGAATTAGTATTAATGTGTCTTAAATCTTCATAGATAAGTTCTTTAGTTAACTCTTTCGTATTAACTAAATTACCATTATGTGCAATGCTTATGCCAAAAGGAGAGTTAGAATACATCGGTTGAGCGAGTTCTCGATGTTGCCCACCAGCAGTTGGATATCTGACATGACCTATCCCTATTTTGCCTTTTAAGGAAACTATATGCTGTTCTCTAAATACCTCTCTTACCAATCCTAATTGTTTTCTACTGTGAAATTTATCTCCTTCATTTGTTGCAATTCCAGCTGCATCTTGTCCCCTGTGTTGAATTACTGTTAAAGCTTCATATAAAGCAGGTGCAGCATCTTCTTTACAAACTATTCCTACTACTCCACACATAATAGATTCATTTAATTAAAGGGATTTTTATCGATTTTTAAATCTTCGGCATTAATTTCTTCGTAAGGAACTCTACCTATGAAAGAGCCTAGATGATCTGCACCAGTAAGAATGTAGTCTGACATATAACTATCTTTCCACCATGTTTGTCGCATTATATATGTCTCTCCCACTAAAAACAGCATTATTATAATTACTGATCCTCTAAGACCCCCAAAGAAAGAACCAAAAATTCTGTCAAGCAGTCCTTTTTGCATGGAATTCATTCCTTTCATAATAGCCTTACCCGTAATTCTAAAAACTATAAGCAAAACCACAAAGATAGAAACAAAACTAAAAATGCTTTTTATTTCTTTATCGCTTGTAAAATTATCAAAAATTTCCATCGGATAGTATCTAAAGAACCATGCGAGTAAAATGGCACTTATCCAAATAGCATTTGAAATTATCTCTATGTACAAGCCCCTAGAAAGACCTATTAATAATGAACTAAAAAAAATAATTAATATAAAAAAATCAAATGAATTTAAATAAAATAAAAAATTCATGAGATCGCTCTTTCTAAGTTACTAAGAGAAATTGATAAATTTCTTTTATTTTGAATATATTTCAAAAATTCTGCAGAAAAATAAAAAGAACCCATTACCAAATTAAGAGAATCTTTCTTGCTTTCTAAAATTGAATCATAAACTTCTTTGAGAGAGGAAATAGAAACAAAATCTAAATTAATTTTTGCTGTTTTGGTTATAATTTCTTTGGAAGACATTAATCTGTCATGTAAGTTTTCTGGTAAATAGATTCTATCAACTTTACCTTCAAATGGCTTCAGCAAAGTAAAAGGATCTTTATCTTTCGAACAACAGAAATATATATTTAAGTTTTTTACATTTTTAAAATTTTTATCAATGTAATTCTGTAAAAATAAAATAGCATCTTCATTGTGAGCAGAATCGATCAAGATGTTATCGAAATGAGTCAGTCTTCCAAAGAGATTAAAATCATTAAGAAATTTTAAATTAAGATTTTTTTTTAAGTCAAATTTGCTCAAATCACATAATTTATAAAAGCAATAAATTACTTCGCTTGAAATTATATTTTTCTTAGAAAGACTTTTTATTTCATTAAAATCCCTTTTAGATAGCTTGTCTATTCCTGGTGAAATCAATTTAGATTTTAATTTGTTGGATTTATTTTTTATTGCATTTGGTATTTTTATTGAGCCATATATTATTGGTTTTTGTTTTTTAATAATTCCTGCTTTCTCTTCTGCAATTTCTTCAATTGAATTGCCTAAATGTTCTTGATGATCTAAAGCTACTTTGGTTATTACGGAGATATCGGATTCTAAAAAATTCATTGGATCTAGCCTTCCTCCCATTCCTATTTCTAAGACCCATAAATCAAGATTTAAAGAATTGAAATAATTTAAAGCTGCAAGAGATATTATTTGGTAAAAATTTAAAGACTTATCTTCATCCATAGATAATATTTTTTTTAAAGATTCTAAAAATTTTTTATCTGATATTTCATTTTCATTGACTCTAATTCTTTCGTTAAAGTTTAAAATATGTGGAGAGGTAAATGTGCCTATAGAAATATTACTTTTTACTGCTAATTTAGTAATTAATTCTGAAAGAGAACCTTTTCCATTGGTTCCTCCTACAAGAATTATTTCTTTAGGCTTAACTATTTTTAGGGAATTTAATATTTGTTTGTAACGAGAAAGGGGTTTCTTTTTATAAGGGCGCGATAAGACTTTCTTTTCAATCCATTTAGAAAGTTCTGATGACAAGAAATTATCCAGTTTTGTGAAGTTTGGTAATAAGACTGGATATTTTATCTTTCATGTTTGACCTATGAACAATCATATCTATCATGCCGTGTTTTAAAAGAAATTCGCTTCTTTGAAAACCTTCAGGCAATTTAACTCTTACAGTATCTTCAATTACCCGAGGACCGGCAAAGCCTACTTGAGCTTTAGGCTCTGCTATATTTATGTCCCCCAACATAGCTAAACTAGCTGCAACACCTCCATAAATGGGGTCAGCCAAGATAGATATAAAAGGAAGTTTTTGCTTTTTTAATTTATTTAAAGCTGCGCTTGTTCTTGTCATTTGAAACAATGAAAAAAGAGACTCCTGCATTCTTGCCCCACCGCTAGTAGATACACATATAAAAGGGCAAGACTTCTCTATTGCAAATTCAACTGCGTCAACAAATTTTTGACCTACCACTGAGCCCATTGAACCTCCTAGAAATCTAAATTCAAATACCGACAAGACAATCTCTTTATCATTAAGTTTTCCATTTACAGAAATTAATGCTTCAGATTCATCAATGTTAGTTTTAGCATCGCTAAGCCTATCTTTGTATTTTTTTGTGTCCATAAAAGAAAGCCAATCTTTTGTTTTTAAATCTGCAGATATTTCATGATACTCATTATGATCTAGTAAATAAGAAATTCTATGACGAGCCCCGATACGGATATGATGATCACAATTTTGACAAACATACATATTTGCCTCTAAGTCTGGACCATAGATTATTTCTCTACAATTTGAGCAAGTTTGCCACAAGCCTTGAGGAACAGGACTTTTCTTTTCTTCCTTATGCTGTTTAGAAAGAGAAGGTAAAATTCTATTAAACCAACTTTTAACCATACTAATTTATAGCCTTTTTTAATAATTTAGTGAAGTTTGAAATTTTTTTGATTGATTTTTTTTCTATAAAGTCAATAATTTTTGTTCCTACTACCACTCCATCTGAAAAGGCAGCCATCTTTTTAGCTGTTTTTGCATCTTTAATACCAAATCCAACGACGACTGGTAAATTTGTAAGTTTTTTTATGCTTTTAACTTTATTTTTTACTTCAGCAAAGTTTTTTAATTTTGCTCCAGTTATTCCTTTAAGTGAAACATAATATAAGTAGCCAGATGAAGAAGCTAACATTTGTTTTAATCTTTTTGGATCGGTGGTTGGAGAAATTAGCCTAATGAGATCTATATTTTTCTTTCTTAAATTTTGAAAAAAAAATTTACTTTCATCATAAGGAAGATCGACAACTATTATTCCATCTACACCTGCTTTAAATAATTTATTAGATAGGGATTTACCCAAAGAAAGAAATGAATTCATATAGCCCATCAAAACAATGGGTACATTGTTATTCTTACTTCTTATTTCATTACAAATTTCAAGAATATTTTGAAATTCAATATTTTTTTTTAATGCTCTCTCATGAGCTTTTTGTATAACTGGACCTTCAGACATTGGATCGGAGAAAGGGACCCCTATTTCTAAGATGTCAGCTCCAGATGAAATCAGATCATTAAGTATTTTTTTTGAAGTTGATAGAGAAGGATCTCCTGCGACCGTATAGGTAACTAGAATTTTATTTTTTTTATTTTGTTTAAAGGTTTTTTCAAGTCTTGTCACAAGACTAAACCATCCTCTTTTGCAACAGTAAACATATCTTTATCTCCTCTTCCCGAAAGGTTAATAACTATCACTTTTGATTTATTGAGTGATGGAGCTATTTTGTTTACATAAGCTAAGGCATGGGCAGTTTCAAGTGCTGGCATTATTCCTTCAATTCTTGTAAGTTCATGGAAACTTTTCAAAGCTTGTTTGTCAGTAGCGCTTTGGTATTCAACTCTTCCTATATCTCTGAGATATGCATGTTCAGGCCCTACGCCTGGATAATCTAATCCAGCAGAAACAGAATGAGTAGAAAGGATTTGTCCGTCTTTATCCTGCATTAGATATGTTTTCATTCCATGCAAGACACCAACCTTTCCATCACTTAAAGGAGCAGCATGCTTTCCTGTTTTAACACCTGAACCTCCAGCTTCAACACCTACTAACTTAGTTTTTGTTTCTTCAATAAATGGATGAAAAATCCCCATTGCATTTGATCCTCCACCAACACAAGCTACTATAATGTCTGGATACTTTCCAAATTCTTTCTTAGATTGAAGTTTTAGCTCCTTTCCAACTATAGAATTAAAATCTCTAACTATTTCTGGATATGGATGAGGTCCAGCAACGCTTCCTATAATGTAATGAGTATCTTCAACGTTAGTAACCCAATCTCTCATCGCTTCATTCATTGCATCTTTTAAAGTTTTTGTGCCTGAATCTACAGAGCATACTTCGGCTCCAAGAAGTTTCATTCTGTAAACATTTAGAGACTGCCTTTCAATATCTTCTTCGCCCATAAAAATAATACATTCCAGTCCATGTCTAGCTGCTACTGTAGCTGTCGCTACTCCATGTTGGCCAGCACCAGTCTCAGCAATTACTCTTTTCTTCCCCATTTTTTTTGCAAGAAGAACCTGTCCGACAGTATTATTGATTTTATGAGCGCCAGTATGGTTTAAATCCTCTCTTTTTAAATAAATCTTTGCTCCACCTAATTTTTTTGTCCATCTTTCAGCAAAATACAAAGGAGAGGGTCTGCCAACAAAATTGTTAAGGTCATTTATAACTTCTTGCTGAAATAATTTATCTTTTTTTGCTTTAGAATAAACTTCTTCAAGTTGATCTAAAGCTGTTATTAATGTTTCAGAGACATATTTACCTCCAAAATTTCCAAACCTTCCATCTTTATCAGGGAAAGAATATTTAGTTTGTCTTTTCTTTTTCATTTATTTTTTCTAGTAATTTATTTATCTCTAAAATATCTTTTTTTCCAGGTTTTGATTCTACTCCAGAAGCAACATCAATGCCGAAAGGTTGATATACCTCTAACAAAGAAGATATGTTATTGGAATTTAATCCTCCCGCAATTATTATCTTACTATTCATTTCTTTGGGTATAAGCTTCCAATCAAAAGTTTCTCCAGTCCCGCCTCTAATAAATTTATTTCCTGAATCTAAAAGAATAGCAAAACTTGTTTCAAAGCTATTCATTTTATTTAAGTAATCACTTTCATTCATTGATATTGCTTTGATATAGGGGAGATCGAATGAGGAACAAAATTTTTCATCTTCATCGCCATGGAATTGTAAAATAGGTCTTTTAAATGGTTTTGCAGCCTCAAGCACTCCGTTTCTGGATTCATTAACAAAAACTATTACAGGACAAATTTCTTCATTTAAATAATTAGCAGCAGCATTTAAAAACTCCAAAGAAACTAATCTTGGGCTATTTAAATCTCTATTAAATCCAATTGCAGAAACTTTTAACTCGCAGATTTCCTTTAAGTCTTCAAGTTCTGTTACTCCACATATTTTTGTAAAATATTTCATTAATCAGTTAATACTAGTTTTCTTCGATATCTTGGTTTTTTTAAATTAAAGCCTTCTTCATACTCTGGACCAACATAAAAAAGACCTTTGGCTTCTGCAGTCTTGCCAGCTTTTGTCCTATCTTTTAACAAAAGAATTTCTTTAATTGATTCTGGGTTTATTTTATTTAAACCTACATCAATTAAAGTGCCAACAATTATTCTTACCATATTTAATAGAAATGCATTTGCTGAAATATCTATAACAATGATTTTTCCATTTTTTTTTATGTTTATTTCAAAAATATTTCTTTTAGCAGATTTAGATTGACACCCTGCTCCCCTAAAAGATGAAAAATCTTTTTCTCCGATTAAATAATTAGAAGCCTTTTGCATGGATACTATGTCTAAGGATTCTTTGATAATTGAAGAAAATTTTCTATTGAGTACTGATTGATGTCTTCCGTTGAATATATGATAACGATAGCTTCTTTTTTTTGCCGAAAATCTACCATGAAAATTATTCGTAACTTTTTTTACCCAAATAATATTAATGTCGAAAGGTAAGATTGAATTACTGCCTAATAGCAAAGCTTTATTTGTCCTATTAGATGAGGTTTCAAAATGAATGACTTGCATTGCTGCATGAACTCCTGAATCAGTTCTTCCTGAACAAATTGTTTTAATTTCCTCATTGGCGACCTTAGATAAAGCATCTTCAACTTTTTCCTGTATTGTTAAAGATGTTTTCTTTTGTTTCTGCCAACCTTTGTAATGAGTTCCTTCGTATTCAATGCCGAGAGCGTATCTCTGCATTTTATTTTAATTTATCTTGAATTAACTCGTATAAGCTTTTTTCTTCTGCTTTAAGCTCGCTTATTTTAATACTATCCAATAATTTTTTAGCCTTACTCTTGTCCTTCATTTCAGCATATGTAATTGCAAGGTTTAGTTTAGTAACCACTTCTTTGCCTAATTCTTCGAAAGAATCTTTTTTTATTTCAGTATTTTTATCTTTTTTTTCGTTAGAAAAGAATAATAAGAAAATTATTGAAGCAAAGACTAGAATTCCAATGACTAAATAAATTTCTCTAGGCAATAAAGTTTCCATCATTTAATTTTGCTTATGAGGCGTTCTAAAATTTGCATACTATTTAAAGCAGCTCCCTTTCTTAAATTATCTGAAATAACCCAAAAGTTTACTCTATTTTTTTGCCATAAATCTTCTCTAATGCTTCCTACGAAAACTGCGTCATCTCCTTCGGCATCATCAAGTGGATTAGGATTAAAGCTATCATTTGATTCGACTACTTTTAGACCGGAAAAAGAATTCATTTTAGAAATCATTTCTTCTATATTGACATCTTTTTCCGTTTCTACGTGAACGGCTTCAGAATGCCCATAAAAAACTGGTACACGTGCGCAAGATGATGATATTTTTATACTATCATCTAAAATTTTTTGAGCTTCCCAAGTCATTTTCATTTCTTCTTCGGTATAGCCATTATCAAGTTTTGGCCTCACAGCTCCAGGAAGAACATTAAAAGCAATTTGAGATTTATAAACTTTTTTTTCTACTTTTTTTTGCTCTAGAAATTTTTTTGATTGAAGTTTCAGTTCTTCAATTGCATCTTGTCCGGTGCCAGAGACTGATTGATATGTTGCTACATCTACTCTTTTAACTTTATATAAATCATGAATTGGCTTTAAAGCAATCAAAAGCTGAGAAACAGAACAGTTTGGATTAGAAATAATTTCAGGAAGCGGTAGTTTATCTAATATTTCTCCATTTACTTCAGGAATAATAAGAGGAACATTGTCATCCCTTCTAAAGCAAGAAGAATTATCTATCACAGTACAACCTAGTTTTTTTGCTTTAGGAGCGTATTTTTTTGCAACTTCTGAGCCAGCAGAAAAAAAAGCAAAATCTACTGAGGAAAAATTAAAACTTTCAATATCTTCAACTTTTATTTCAGAATTTTCTATTTTTATAATTTTTCCAGCTGATCTTTTACTCGCAACAATTTTTATCTCATCTAAGTCAAGTTTGTGATTATTCAAATAGTCAATAAATACCCTTCCTACGGCTCCAGTTCCTCCAACTATTGCTAATTTATGAGACATAATTTGCTATTTTATCTCCCATTTCAGATGTAGAAACTATTATTGAATTTTTTTGAGCAATATCCTTTGTTGCAAATCCTTCGGAAAGTACTTTTTTAACGGCACTATGTATTTTTTCTGAAATCAATGGTTCTCCAAAAGAATATTTCATCAACATTCCAACTGACAATATTGTTGCAATGGGATTGACTATACCTTGTCCAGCAATGTCTGGAGCTGATCCATGTACAGGTTCATACAAACCTTTTAAATTTTCATTTAATGATGCTGATGGCAGCATTCCTATGGAACCTGTCAGCATTGCTGATATATCAGAAAGAATATCTCCAAAAAGATTTGACGAGACTATTACATCAAATTGCTTTGGATCTCTTACAAGTTGCATAGCTGCATTATCTACTAGCATATGTTCTACATCCACTTCAGGGTATAGTATTGATTTTTTATCTACCACTTCTCTCCAGAGTTGAGAAACTTCTAAGACATTAGCTTTATCAACAGAGCAAAGCTTTTTAGATCTTTCCATAGCACTTTTGAAAGCTACCTCAACAATTCTTTCAATTTCTGATGATTTATAAATCATAGTATTAAATGCGAATTTATTATTTTTTTCTCTGGGTTCTCCAAAGTAAATCCCGCTTGTTAACTCTCTAACAATTAATAAATCTAGATCTTTAATCTTTTCTTCCTTTAAAGAAGAGGAATGAATTATTTCTTTGAAAGAAATTGCAGGTCTTAAATTAGCAAAGAAATTTAGTTTAGACCTAAGATCTAAAAGCCCTTTCTCAGGTTTTTCTGAAGGGGATAAATCATCCCATTTTTTTCCGCCTACCGCTCCGAGAATAATTGAATCTGAACTATTAGCTTTCTTTATTACTTCTGAAGTTAGAGGACTTTTATATTTATCTATTGAAGCTCCGCCAATAAGATCAAAGTCCAGTTCTAAATTAAAATTTAAATTAGATAAGCTTTTCAATACTTTTACTGCTTCTTCGCAGACTTCAGGTCCCACGCCATCGCCAGGAAGAATCAAAATTTTTTTTGTAGGCTTCATTTGAATAACCAAGGATTTTTTTTCTTATAGTTTCTTTCAAATAACTTTATTTGATTGCTAAGTTTCAGTGACGAGCCAATTTCATCTAATCCTTCAAGAAGACAATTTTTTTTATAGTCATCAATTTTAAAATTCACATATTTATTTTTTAAATAAATTTTTTGATTAATTAAATCTACCTCTAAGCTGTTAGCCTCATTTATATCAAAATTTTTAAAAATGCCTTCAATAATATCTGCATCTAATATGATAGCTAAGAGGCCATTTTTGAAACAGTTGTTATAGAAAATGTCTGCAAATGATTCGGCTATGACTGTTTTAATACCGAAATCTTTTAAAGCCCAAACAGCATGTTCTCTGCTCGATCCACATCCAAAATTTTCTCTAGCAACAAGAATACTTGAATCTAAAAAGATTTTATTATTCAAAATGAATTTATCGTTCACTATCCTTTTTGATGATTTTTTTTCAAGAGTGCCTTCATCTAGATATCTCCATGCATCGAAAAGATTTTCTCCAAATCCAGTTTTCTTAATAGATTTTAAAAATTGCTTAGGAATAATTTGATCTGTATCCACATTAGATTTATCAAGGCAAACATATGTTCCTGAAAATTCATTAGATATTTGTTTCATTTAACCTCTCTAACATCAACAAATTTTCCTTCAATAGCTGCAGCGGCAGCCATAGCTGGGCTGACTAAATGAGTTCTTCCTTTATAACCTTGACGACCTTCAAAATTTCTATTTGAGGTAGAAGCACATCTGTCTTCTTGTCCAAGCTGATCTGGATTCATTCCTAAGCACATAGAACAACCAGCATCTCTCCATGAAAATCCTGCATCTATAAAAATCTCATCTAAGCCTTCTTCTTCTGCTTGTTTTTTTACTAATCCAGATCCTGGAACAACTAATGCTCTTTTAATTCTTTTAGATATTTTATTACCCTTGAGAATTTCTGCAGCTATTCGTAAGTCTTCAATCCTTGAATTTGTGCATGATCCTATAAAAACTTGATCTAAAAAAATATCTGTTAATTTCATTCCAGATTTCAATCCCATATAAATAAGGGCATCTTGGTAATTTTCTGCATTTTTAAATTCTAGTGGATTAGGAATTTTCTCATTTATTGAGGTTACCATTTCTGGAGAAGTACCCCAGGTGACTTGGGGTAGAATTTCGCTAGCAGAATAGTCATGCTCAATATCAAACAAGGCATCGTCATCAGATTTTAATGATTTCCAATATTCTTTTGCTTTTTTAAAAATTTCTCCAGAGGGACAAAAAGGTTTATTTTCAATATAACTAAAAGTTGTCTCATCAGGAGCTACCATTCCAGATCTTGCTCCCGCTTCAATTGCCATATTACAAAGAGTCATCCTTCCTTCCATAGATAAACTTTCGATAGTATCTCCAGCATATTCGATGTTGTAACCTGTCCCTCCAGCAGTTCCTATCTTTCCTATAATGAACATCGTCACATCCTTTGCTGAAACTCTTTCAGGTAAATTTCCTTTTACATTAATCCTCATATTCTTTTGTTTATTTGAGATTAAGCATTGAGTAGCCAAAACATGTTCAACTTCACTTGTTCCAATACCCATTGCTAAAGCACCAAATGCTCCATGCGTTGAAGTATGCGAATCTCCACAAACAACAGTCATACCTGGCAGAGTCAGTCCTTGTTCGGGTCCAATAACATGAACTATTCCCTGTCTTGAATCATTTAAATTAAAATATTCAAGATCATATTCTCTTACATTCTTTTCAAGAGTGACTACTTGTAGCTTGCTTATTGGATCATTAATTCCTTTTACTCCATCAGATCTATTTTCTGTTGGAACGTTATGATCAGGCGTAGCAATGATTGAATCAATACGCCAAGGTTTAATGCTTCTTTCTCTAAGACCATCAAAAGCTTGTGGAGAGGTAACTTCATGTATTAAGTGCCGATCAATATAAATTAATGAGCTGCCATCATCTTTTTTAGCAACGTGATGAGCTTCCCATAACTTATCGTATAAAGTTTTTGAAGACATTATTTTCTGGATTTAATGGGCTTTAATTTAATTTTTACATCAGAGTTTTGAGCTCTATTTCTTAAAAAATGATCCATAAGTGTTATGGCTACCATTGCTTCAGCAATTGGGGTCGCCCTTAATCCAACACAGGGATCATGCCTGCCTTTAGTTTGAACTTTCACAGACTTGCCAGATTTATTAATCGATTTGCCTGAAGATAAAATACTTGATGTAGGTTTTAAAGCAATACTCGCGAAGATATCTTGTCCAGTAGAAATTCCGCCAGTGGTGCCTCCAGAATTATTGGACATAAAACCTAAAGGAGAAATTTCATCTCTATTCTCAGTGCCTTTCAAAGATACAACTTCAAACCCCTTTCCAATTTCAACTCCTTTAACAGCATTGATACCCATTAATCCATGAGCAAGATCTGCATCTAATTTATCGAAAACAGGTTCTCCAAGTCCTGGTGGAACATTTTTTGCAATGATTGAAATCTTTGCTCCTATAGAATCACCTTCTTTTCTTAATCTATCAACAAGGTTTTCAATTTCCCTAACTATTTTTTTATCAGGACAGAAAAAAGGATTCTTTTTAATTTGGCTTTTAGAAAAAGTATTAATTTTTATGTCTCCTATTTGAGATAAAAAACCAAAAATTTCTATCTTTAATTTTTGCTTCAAGAATTTTTTTGCTATAGCTCCTGCAGCAACTCTCATTACGGTTTCCCTTGCAGAAGATCTACCTCCTCCTCTGTAATCTCTAATGCCATATTTTTGAAAATAGCCATAATCAGCATGAGAAGGTCTGAAAACATCTTTAATATTTTTATAGTCCTTACTTTTATGATCCTTATTTCTGACAATTAATCCAATGGGTGTTCCAGTAGTTTTGCCTTCAAAGATTCCAGAAAGAATTTCTATTTGATCAGGTTCTTTTCTTTGAGTTGTATATTTATTTGATCCAGGTTTTCTTAAATCTAATTCATCCTGAATTTCTTTAGTTGATATCGGTAATCCAGGCGGGCAGCCATCAATAATGCATCCTAAAGCTACGCCATGACTTTCTCCAAAAGTCGTAACTGAAAATATTTTTCCAATAGTATTTCCTGACATATCGCTTTACACTTAAAAGGGAGATTATAAGCTATTAATCGTCCTTACTCGAATAGATGGAAAAATTAAGATTTAGTTCAGTTTTTTGGGATTTTGGTGGTGTTATAACTTCAAGTCCATTTGAAGCTTTTTCAAGGTATGAAGAGAATAATAATTTACCAAAAGACTTTATAAGAAAAGTAAATTCAACCAATCATAAATATAACGCTTGGGCTAAGCTTGAACAATCTAAAATAAGTCTTTTAGAATTCGATATTTTATTCAAAGAAGAAAGTAAATCATTAGGATACGAGGTGAGTGGTGAACAAATCCTTAATCTTTTACAGGGAAGTGTAAGGCCTGAAATGGTCAAAACTTTAGAAATATTAAAACAAAATAATATTCTTCTGGCTTGTTTAACAAATAATTTTGATTCGGGAGAGAAAGATAATTCGCCTCTTGATGATGTTAATGAAGAAAGGTCAAAAATAATGAATAATTTTGATTACATAATAGAATCAAAAGAATTAGGATTAAGAAAACCAGATTTAGATTTTTATCTTAAGGCTTTAGAAATAACAAAAGCTAATCCTAAAGAAACTATCTTTCTTGATGACTTAGGTATTAATTTAAAACCCGCAAAAGAATTAGGTATGACTACTATAAAGGTCCTTAACAGCAAGCAAGCTTTGAAAGAATTATCTGAATTGATTGGAATTTGTTTTGAATAAATTATTCCTACTTATTTTTTCTCTTATTTTTGTCAGTTGTCAGATAAATATACTGGAACAGGAAAATAGGATTATTGAAGAAGCAAATAAGTACCAGGCAGAAATAACTAGAGATATATGGGGGGTTCCACATGTTTATGGAAAACGTAATTCTGATATGGCTTTTGGTATTGCCTTTGCTCATGCTGAAGATGACATAAAAAATATTGCTGAGAATATGTATTTATATAGAGCTCAAATGGGCTTGAAAGAAGGCGCTGATGGAGCAGTAATAGATTATTTAATCAAGGCTTTAAAAATAAGAGAAAGGATAGACGAACAGTATGATTCCGAACTATCTTTAGAAGTACGAGAAATTATCGAGGCATATGCAATAGGCCTAAATTACTGGATGATTGAAAATCCAAATAACAAATTTAAAAAGCACTTTCCTTTTACACCAAAAGATATTGTTGCAGGATTTGCTATTCAAAATTTACTATTTTCTGGAGTTGTAACCTCTATACAAAAATTAGAAAAATTGAATGGAAATTCTGAACAAAGCTTTTCAAATTTATTTGAAAATGAGAATTTTGTTATAGGATCGAATGCTTATGCAATAAATTCAGAAAAAAGTAATGACGGTTCTACAAGGCTAATGATAAATTCTCATCAGCCGCTTGAGGGGCCTTTAGCTTGGTACGAAGCTCATATTCGAAGCGATGAAGGTATAAATATTATGGGTGGCTTATTTCCTGGATCGCCATTTATTTTTGTAGGTTTCAATGAAAATTTAGGATGGGGCTTTACTGTAAATAAACCCGATTTAACTGACATTTATAGATTAGTTATTAATCCAAATAATAGTAATCAATATTTGTTGGATGATGAATGGGTAGATTTAAAAGTTGAAGAAATAGAACTGCCGGTAAAAATATTTGGACCTATAAGTTGGACTGTTAAAAGAGATGTTAAGTATTCTAAGCATGGTCCAGTAATTGAAATTGGAAAAAAATCCTATGCTTTAAGATTTTCGGGAATGGAAGATATCAAACAAGTTGATCAATGGTTTAGACTTAATAAAGCATCAAATCTTCAAGAGTGGCAGGACGCCATGAATATGAGATCGATAATTTCTTTCAATGGAATTTATGCAGATAAAGAAGGAAATATATTTTTTATTCACAATTCATCTTCTCCGAAAAGACTCGAAGGTTTAGATTGGAAAGACTTAGTAGATGGATCTAGATCAAAATACATATGGAATGACTATGTAGCTTTAAACGAAATACCACAAATTCTTAACCCGTCCTCAGGATGGTTAGCAAGTACTAATCAAGATCCTTTTAAAGTTTCAGCTCCATCAGATAATCTTAAAAAGGAGAATTATTCTGCAACTTTGGGTCTTCAAACTAGAATGACGAATAGAGCTTATCGAATAAAAGAATTGTTCATGGAAAATAATAAAATTTCTGAAATTGATTTTGATAACTTTAAATTTGATAATTCCTATTCAAAAAGCTCAAGGTCCTATAAATATGTATCAACTATATTTGATAAAGAGTTTGTAGAAGACAAACTAATAGAAGGTCAAAAAATTCTTAAAGATTGGAATTTGAAAACTGATTTAAGTAACAAATCAGCCGCACTAGGAGTTTGTGTGCTAAGTCCAGAATGGCTAGCTGAACAAGAAGGAATCGCCCCTCCTGATACTGAAGAA
This sequence comes from Gammaproteobacteria bacterium, assembly GCA_003331625.1. GTDB lineage: Bacteria > Pseudomonadota > Gammaproteobacteria > Magnimaribacterales > AG-339-G14 > MEDG-81. The sequence continues at coordinate 40,921 of QOPF01000002.1, forward strand.
GTTTTTAGAGACTGTGTTAGTGATATTGACAAGAAATATGGAAGACTTGATCCAGAATGGTCAGAAAGAAATTTCATGTACAGGGGAGATAGAAAAGTTCCTGTGCAAGGTGGTCCAGATGTTCTTAGAGCTATATATGGTCTTGAAGAAATTGATAATGACCTAAAAGCCGTAGGAGGAGATGGTCTCTACATTCACATAAGCTGGGATAAGGAAGGCTCTCAGGATTCTAAAAGCATTCATCAATATGGCAGTGCAACTCAAGATAATGAATCCAAGCATTACGATAACCAACTTGAGCTATTTATTGAAGAAAAATATAAGGATACTTTTTTTAAAAAAAGTGACCTTAAAGATAATATTGAAAAACAATATTTAGTGCCTTTCAAACAGTCTCAATAGCTTTTTTGAAAGCTGGTCTATTCTCTATATTATCTAGATATCTTTTTAAATTCTTCATCTCATCTGAAATACAACCCATTCGGTTAGACATAAAGCATGAGTGGCCAAGCATTACGTCTGCTGCTGAAAAATCACCTATAAGATAATCTTTTCCTTCAAGATCTTTTTCTATGGGCTCTAAAGCTCTAGAAAGCAACCTTTGCGCTTGTCCTAAAACGGTCTGATCTCTTCGGTCTTCTGGAAGAAGAATCGTATGCACCACTATAGTATTCATTGGTGGCATAACCATGCCTTCACAATAATGAAACCATTGTAGATATTTTGGGTATTCTGGAGAGTCAACTTCAGGCTTAAGGCCTCCATTTTTATGACGACTGAGAATATATTCAACGATGGCTCCTGATTCCCAAATTGAAATATCTCCATCTTCCAAAACAGGAACCCTACCTAAAGGATGTCTAGCCTTGTGCTCATCTGATTTGAGATCAGTCGGATGGAATGCCATCTTATTTAGTTCATATGGCAATTCTAATTCTTCTAATAACCATAAAATTCTTCCAGCTCTTGAATTTGGTGCAAAATGAAGTTTCAACATAAATTTCTCCCTCTTAATTTATTTATTCTTTTATTAATAATTCCATAAAGTCTGTAACTGAAGTATTTTCAAGTTCTAACTGATCGTTACAAATATCAAGGATTTTATTTGCTCGACTAGATGAAAACTGAGTTTTAAGATTTTCTTCGAATTTATTTATTAGAACAGGTATGCCCTCTTCTCTTCTTCGTCTATGGCCGATGGGATATTCTACTTCAATCTTTTCAGTAGAAGAACCGTCGGAAAAGAATATCTGTAGCTCGTTAGCAATAGACCTTTTTTCTGGATTAAGGTAGTCTTTTGAATAGTCTGTATTTTCTTCAACTTTCATCTTATTTCGAAGTGCGTCAATCCTTGGGTCTTGAGCAACCTCATCTTCATAATCTTCGGCAATTAAGTTTCCTTTTAGGAGGCCAATGGCAGTCATATACTGTATGCAGTGATCTCTATCTGCAGGATTATTCAATTCACCTTCTTTACTAATAATTCTGATGGCAGATTCATGGGTGATGATATTTATTTTTTCTATTTCTTCTATTCTATCAATTATTTCAGGATGAAGTTTTACTGCTGCCTCAACTGCAGTTTGGGCATGAAATTCTGCAGGAAAGGATATCTTAAACAAGATATTTTCCATGACATAACTATTAAACTCTTGAGGTAAAGAAAGTGAGCTCCCTTTGAATAAAACATCTTGAAAACCCCAAGTAGGTGCTGTAATTGCACTCGGATATCCAATTTGTCCTTTTTGGGTAATCAAAACCAAGTTTAATGCTCTACTGGTAGCATCTCCTGCTGCCCATGATTTTCTTGGGCCTGCATTAGGCGCGTGTCTGTAAGTTCTTAGACTTTGTCCATCAACAAATGATTGAGAAACAGCATTTAAAGCTTGGTCTTTAGATAATTCCATTAAAAAAGATATTACAGCCGTGGAAGCAATTTTTACTAACAAAACATGATCTAGGCCGACTCTATTAAAACTATTCTCTAAAGCTAAAACTCCTTGAATTTCATGTGCCTTAATCATCGCAGTTAAAACATCTTTAATTTTAAGAGGTTGTTTTCCTTGAGAAATGTTTTTTTGAGATACATAGTCAGCTGCAGATAATATGCCTCCTAAATTATCAGAAGGATGTCCCCATTCAGCAGCTAGCCAAGTATCATTAAAATCCAGCCAACGAATAATTGCACCAATATCCCAAGCCCCTTTTACGGGATCTAAAACATAATTTGTTCCTGGGACTCTTACGCCATTTGGAACAGATGTTCCTTCTACATGAGGACCAAGTAAATTTACACAATCCTTAAAATTTAAAGCCAATAAGCCACAACCAATGGTATCCATTAGACAATAACGAGCTGTGACATATGCTTCAGAACTCTCTATTTCTTTGTTATAGACGAAATCTACTATTTTTTTTATGGGCTCATCAAAGTCTTGACGAACATTAGTTTCGACGTTGCTGGACATCTTTATCTATTCTCTATGTCTGTCCAAACAGCACTTTCCGGACCAATATATTCTTCGCTAGGCCTGATAATTCTGTTATCTGCTCTCTGCTCAAAAACATTTGCCGACCAGCCTGTTGTTCTACCTATAACGAACAAAGGTGTAAAGATGCTAGTTGGAATTCCTAAATAGTGGTAGGCAGAAGCCATAAAAAAATCTGTATTAGCAAACATATTTTTCTCTTCGTCCATTATTTTTTCTATTTCATCAGAAACTTGATATAACAATTCGTTACCATCTTGAACACTTAATTTTTCTGCCCATGCTTTTATGACTTTGTTTCTAGGATCTTCAGTTGAATACACAGCATGACCAAAGCCCATAATTTTTTCTTTTTTGCTTAATAAATCTAAAACGCCATTTTTTGCATCTTCTCTAGATGAAAATTTTTCAATCATTTCCATTGCTGCTTCATTTGCTCCTCCGTGAAGAGGTCCTCTTAAGGTGCCTATTCCTGCAGTGATGCAAGAATGAAGATCTGAAAGTGTCGAAGCGCAGGTCCTTGAAGCAAAAGTTGATGCATTGAATCCATGTTCAGCATATAAAATTAAAGATACATCTAAGCATCTTATGTGATCTTCTGAGGGCTCTTTGCCAGTAAGCAGTGCTAAAAACTGCCCTCCTATGCTTTCGTGATTAGTTTGGGTATCGATACTTACTCCATCATGTGAAAATCTATACCAGTAACAGATCACTGAAGGCAAAATCGCTAAAATTCTATCAGCTGCATCATTTTGATTAGAAAAATTTCCTTCAGGTTCAAGATTTCCTAAAACAGAACACCCCGTTCTCATAACATCCATAGGATGTGCTGAGGCTGGAATAAGTTCCAGAGTTTTTATTAATTCTTCAGGAAGTTTTCGGTTGGAAATTAACTTTTGTTGATATTCATAAAGTTCAGATTTATTAGGTAAATGTCCGTATAAAAGAAGAAAAGCGACCTCTTCAAATTTAGCTTTATCAGCTAAATCTTCTATTGCATAACCTCTGTATGTTAATCCATGACCTTCTTTTCCAACTGTTGAAAGAGAAGTCTGTCCTGCAACTTGGCCACGTAATCCCGCGCCTTCTAATTTTTTACTCATGAATCAATCCTTAGAAAATAAATCGTCTATTTTTTTCTCGTACGTATGATAGTCGAGAATTTCATATAATTCATCCCGAGATTGCATTTTTTGAATAATATCTTCGACATTGCCTTCGTTAGAAATCGCTGTATAAACTTCTAAGGCCGCCTTAGACATTGCTCTAAATGCACTTAACGGATGAAGAATTAAACTTATGCCTGAATCTTTAAGCTCATTCTTTGAGAATAAAGGAGTCATTCCAAATTCGGTAATGTTTGCTAAAACCGGAACATTTATAGCGCTACATAAAATTTTATAATCTTCTAGTCTTATTATTGCTTCAGGAAATAATGCATTAGCTCCAGCATCTACATATTGATTTGCCCTATCAATTACTCCATTTATCCCTTCTTTTGCAAAAGAATCTGTTCTTGCCATCAACATAAAATCTTCATTATCAATAGAATCTCTTGATGCTTTTATCCTGTCACACATTTCGTTTTTTGAAACAATTTCTTTGTTAGGACGATGTCCGCATCTTTTTTCTGACACCTGATCTTCAATGTGTATTCCTGTTGCACCTGCAGAAATCATTTCTCTTGTAGTTTTAGAAATATTCAAACCAGAACCCCAGCCGGTATCGCAATCTACAAGCACAGGTAAATCTGATATTCCTCTAATTCGGCGAAGATCTTCGAGTACATTGTCTAGAGAAGTTAAAGCCAGATCAGGAAGTCCATAAGAAGCATTGGCTACTCCTGCTCCTGAAATATATAAAGCTTTAATACCACTTTTTTTTGCTAATAAAGCAGCAAAGGGATTAATCGCTCCAGCTACAGATAAAGGTTTTTCGGATTTTAAAAGTTTAAAAAAAGAGTCTGGCATTATTTATGCTCTAATAAAATTGATTTAAGCTCTCCATGATTTGAGGCAGTTAACAAATGTGGGAATTCTTCTTTAATATGCTTTGGAGCTTGAAAAAAAATTCCTAAATCAGCAGTATTTAGCATGTTGATATCGTTATAAGAATCTCCTGAAGCGAAAACCTTGTACTTTAAAGACTGTAATGCTTCTATTACTTTTTGCTTGTTATTTTCTTGTCTGAGTTTGTAACCAGTTATTTCATCATTCTCTACTGTCATGTTGTGACAAATAATAGCTGGATAGCCAAGCTTCTCAACCAGTGGCCAGGCCAATTCGTAAAAAGTATCTGAAACTATAGTCACTTGAAATTCTGATCTGGCCCAATTGAGAAAATCTTGGGCTCCTTCAAAAGGTTTTATTTCTTTTACAATATTTTGAATGTCACTTAATTTAATATTTTTTTCTCTTACAACTTTCATTCTTAAAGACATTAGTTCGTCATAGTCTTTAAGGTCTTGTGTAGTAAGCATTAAATCGTCTGAATTAACCTCTTTTGCAAGACATTGCCATATCTCAGGAATTAGGACGCCTTCAAAATCTAAACAGAGATGTACCATTATTGTTATCTTCGAATAAGCTTTATACTTTCAAAAACTTTATCTAAATCTTTTTTTGATTTTGTTGCGCATGCCTTAGCAACAATTTTTTTTGACAAGTGAGGAGCAAACATATTGATAAATTCGAAAAGATGACTTCTTAAATATGTTCCTCTTCTAAATCCCATAAAAGTAGTTCCCGAATCAAATAGATGATTAGCAGGTATTGATATTAGGTCTTTATCTTCCTCTTCATTGAAAGCCATGCTTGCTATGATTCCTACGCCAGTTCCCATTTTCACATAGGTTTTTATTACATCAGCATCAGTCGCAGTAAAGACAACATTTGCTTTCAATCCTCTTTCGAAGAAGGCTCTATCTAAATCGTTACTTCCAGTAAATCCAAAAACATAAGTTACGATTGGATATTGAGAAAGATCTTTTAATTTAATCTTTGGAATAGACGCCAAGGGATGACCTTTGGGAACTATGATACTTCTTGACCACTTGTAGCAAGGCATCTTAACCAAATTTTCTCCTTTTTCAGTAGTTTCTGTCCATAAAGCTATATCTACTTCCCCTTTAGCTGCCATTTCAACTGATTCATCTGGAGTGCATTGATGCATTTGAAAATGGACATTTGGGTATCGCTTAACAAATTTATCAACTACTTTAGGCAAGGTAAATTTTGCTTGTGTATGGGTTGTTGCAATACTTAATGTTCCGTATTCTTCATCGGAAAATTCTGTAGCGGCATGTTTTATGCCATCTACCAAGGCTAAGATTTCTTCTATTTGCTCAAGAATTCTTTCGCCAACTGGTGTAATAGCTACAAGATGCTTGCCAGATCTTTCGAATAATTCAACATCAAGCTCTTCTTCTAAGAGCTTTATTTGTTTGCTTATCCCAGGTTGAGAGGTGAAAAGGGTTTTAGAAGCTTTTGAAACATTTAGATTGCTTCTAGCTACTTCTCTTACATAAACTAGTTGTTGAAATTTCATCTTTCATCTTAATATACTATATTTCGTTTAATTATAAAAAACTTTATTTTAAATACTTTTAATTAGATGAGAAATTCTACCATTGTCTTCTAATACTGTATATAATTACAGTTATGAATAATTTAACAAAAAGACAAGCTGAAATATTTAATTTCGTAAAAGATGAAATTGAAAATAATGGATATCCCCCTACTCGATCTGAGATTTCGAAAATGTTTGGTTTTAAATCACCAAATGCTGCTGAAGATCATCTGAAAGCTCTTCAGAGAAAAGGAGTGCTTGATATTGCTGCTGGTACTTCAAGAGGAATAACTCTTTCTGCAGAGTCTACAGGTATTCCTGTAGTTGGATTAGTGAGTGCTGGAGGGCCTATTTTAGCTGAACAGAATATTGAAAAGACAATTCCTAATAATCCTGGAATCCTTGCTCATGGTGTTGATTTTTATCTGAAAGTAAAGGGAGACAGCATGATAGAAGTAGGAATATTTGAAAATGATTTGATTGCTATTAATCAAAAAATGCCTGTTAAAGTTGGAAATATTGTTGTGGCAAGGATAAATGACGAAGTAACTGTCAAAACTCTAAATAAGATTTCAGATAATTTAGTAGTTCTTAAGCCAGAAAATTCTTCATATTCTGAAATTGAAATTAATCCAAAAAAAGATAATTTGGTCTTTGAGGGTACGTGCGTTGGTTTGCTTCGTGATTTTTCTTAAATCTTTTTAAAACTCTCAATAGAAAAGGCATCTTTGATTAATTTATCTTGGTCTTCTTCTTCAAGTTTATAGAAGTCGTTTGGACACTCAACTTCTTTTTCCCCGCATTTTATATACTTTACGAACTTAAATGCCTTTCCAGGTTTTCTAATTTTTATACCAATAGGTCTTTGATCATTCGGATGAAAACCTATAATTCGTAAAGCTTTTAAAACAAATGTTCTAGTTTCTTTATTTTCATAATCTAATTCATTTGGATTGTAGTAAGAAACTTTTGGATTTTTTGGCTTATCATCTGGAGGGAGTTTTGATGCCTTATTAAAACCATCAAATTCAGTATATTCTCCGAACCTTCCGTTTTTTAGAAAAATAGGAATCCCACTATTTTCTTCTGTAAACAGTATGTTCTCACCGGAATCTCTTTCAATAAGTTCTACTGCCCTATTTAGCCCAATATCTAAAATATTTTCGTCTTCATCAGGACTACCATATATTTTCTTTTCATCTCTTAATGTCCAAACACACGGACCATTGATACTCATATCTGCATAAATCATTTCATTAAGATCCGGATGTTCGCCAAGTTCTTTTGGTAACAATTTATATGTTTCCCAAGTGGTAGAAAAGTCAAAAGGTTTTTTTGTCCATTTGCATTCTGAGCAACCAACAAAATATCCAAACTTTCCTTTTTTAAGACTTGTCTCGCTTGAACATTTAGGACAATCTCTCAAAATTTTTCCTTCTTCATTCCTTGGAAAGATTACTTCTTCTAACTCTTGATTTAATAAATCTAAAACTTGTCTAGTTTTAAAATTTTCAGCATCATTTAGAGGTATTCCATCTATTTCTTTATTTAAATAACTTTGTAACTCTGCCCAAAATTTATCTAAGACATCAGTCCATGAAAGAGTTCCTTCCGCAATTTTATCTAATTCTTCTTCAAGCTCAGCGGTAAACTTTGTTTCAATGAAGAACTTTTCATAAACTCCGCATAAGTATGAATTTAAAACTCTTCCTAGGTCTGAAGGAGCTATAGATTTTGCACCATAAGCATATTTTTTATCTCTTAATCCTTTGACGGTAGACGCGTAAGTAGAAGGCCTGCCGATCCCAAGCTCTTCCATTTTTTTTATTAATGAAGCTTCAGAATATCTATTAGGAGGAAGAGTAAATTTTTGCTCAGAAATTATTTCAGATAGTTTGACTTCTACATTTTCTTTTAGAGAGTCAGGAAATTTTATTTCTTCTGAGGTATTTTTTGAAAAAAGAGTCTCAAAACCTTCGAAGATATTTTTTCTGGAGGCAGCATTAAATAAATACTTGCCATCTTCTGAATTAATAACGATCTTTTTTCTTTCATATTGAGCATTAGACATTTGACTTGAAACCGTCCTATTCCAGATTAAAGAATAAAGTTTTTGTTCGTCTTGTCCTAAATTAAGATTTTCTGGAAAGGTTTGTATATTTGTTGGTCTGATCGCCTCATGTGCTTCCTGAGAATTCTTTACTTTTGATTTGTATATTCTTACTTTTTCGGAAAGAAACTCTTTTCCATATTTTTGGTTTATGACATTTCTAATTTCTTCTAAAGGCGGAGGTCCTGGGTTTTCTTCAGAAAAAGGTTCTCCAGTATTTGGAGATGTACTGATATTAATTCCATCAGTCCTCAGATAAGTTATTAGCCCTGCCTCATAGAGACTCTGTGCCGACCTCATTGTTCTGTCTGCAGTAAAGCCTAAAAAACTGCTTGCTGTCATTTGTAACGTAGAAGTTCTAAATGGGGGATTGGGAGAACTACTTTGAGACTTAGTCTCTATAGTCTTTACTATAAAAGTTGTAGATTTTAATTCCGTGCTGACATCTTTTACTTCATTTTCTGAAGATAAAGGTTCTTTCTTAACATCTCTATCCTCTATTTTAATTAAGTCAGCATCAAAAATAAATTTTTCAAAGTTTAATTTTAAAGATATAGGCCAGTATTCTTCTTTTTGATGTTTATCTCTTTCACTTTCCCTTTCGCAGATTATTCTCAATGAGGGGGACTGTACTCGGCCAGCAGATTTTGCAGGAGGTGCGTGTCTCCAAACTAGCGGTGATACTTTGAAACCTATTAAATGGTCTAAAATTCGTCTAGCTAAATATGCATCTACCAAATCTTGATCTATTTCTCTAGGTGAGTTCACAGCCTGTTTTATGGCTGAAGGAGTAATTTCATTGAACGTAATTCTTTTGACTTTTATTTCTTTTAGAAGTTTTTTATCAGAAAAATCAGAAAATAAGTGCCATGAAATTGCCTCTCCCTCTCTATCAGGATCCGTAGCTAAATATAAGGTATCAATTGTTTTGCAAATCTTCCTAAGTTCTCGAATAGTTTTTTTGCCCTTTTGAGTTTCTTGCCAAAAAAGGTCAGGCCAGTTATTAGGATTAACTGCGGATTCATCATCCGATAAATCTCTTATGTGGCCTAAACATGCAGCCACTTCCCAATCTTGATTAGGGAAATTCTTATAAAGATAATCGGTAATTTTGGTTGCTTTAGCTCCTGATTCTACTATGACTAAATTTTTCATCCTTTTTAATATGTGACATTTTTTATATATTTGTCAAGAAGAGGAAACTTTTAAAGCTTCCTTAAGCAGAGTATTTCCGTAATAAATATATCCGGTATATAACTGAACTAAATCAGCTGAATGTAAAAATCTATCTTCAACATCATCTTTACTCATGATTCCTCCTGATGCAATCAGAATAGATTTGTCTGATTTAAGTTCTGAAACTTTTTGTTGAATAATTAGAGATTTATTGCTTAAAAGAGAACCGCTCATACCCCCAGATACTTTATAACCGTGATTGACAGAGGTATTGGTACAAATAAATCCATCTAAGTTATTTTTTTCTGCAACTTGTATTATATTTTTTAAATTTATGTCTGATTCGTCAGGTGAAATTTTTAAAAAAATTGGAGTCTTTTTTTTATGCAAATTGTAAAGTTGGGTTTTCTTTTCAGAAATTTTTTTTAACAGAAAATCTACATTTTCATTCGAGGATAGTTCTCTTAGATTTTTAGTATTTGGAGAAGAAATGTTTATTGCAAGATAATCTGCTTCTAGAAAAAAGTAATCCATGAGATGAAGATAATCTTTCCAAGCATTCTTTAATTTAGTATTTTTGCTTTTACCAATACTTACTCCCAAAACTCCATTAAATTCTGGCTTAAATTTTTTTATGTTCTTTAGTATTTTGACAGCCCCGGAATTATTAAAGCCAAGCGTATTAACTAAAGTTTTATCTCTAACAAATCTAAATAATCTAGGTTTTGGATTTCCTTTTTGAGGCTCAAGAGTTACTGTCCCAACTTCAACAAAACCAAAGCCTAGATGCCCAAAAATATGAAAAAATTCAGCATTTTTATCAAGACCTCCAGCAATTCCTATTTTATTTTTAAATTTTATTCCTGCTAGTTCGATTTTGGGTAAATTTATAGAATTTGAGTATGAAAAAAGATTCAATAAATTAAATTGATAAATAATTTTAAGAAAAAAGAGGGTTAAATTCTTCGCAAATTCTGGAGGAAGGATTCTTGTGAAAGCTAAATAAAATTTTTCAATGAATTTTCTTAATTTAATCAAGGGCACTTATTGCAGCAGCTGCAGTAGCAAAATTCGCTAAAATCGGAGTAAATATTCTAAATATCGATATGGCATTAAATGGAGTGGAATCTCTAGGAACAATTATAGTTGAACCAGGTTCGATTTTACTTCTGCCAATTCTCCACCTGTCGACGTTCCTTATAGCCTGTCCATTAGGTAAGATGACAAAAATACCTCGTTTATCTGCTGAATCAGCAAAACCACCTGCTAATTTTATGTAATCGTTTACTCTTAAATTTTTTGAAAACACAAAACTTGTGGGAGATAGAACTTCTCCAGTAACAGTTACAGTTGATTTTTCAGAAGGAATATAAATTCTATCGCCTGAAGATAAGACCATATCAATTTCAGGATTTTTATTTAAATTATCTAAATTCATTTCTGTAACGATTCTTCCTATAGGCGAAATATTTTTAAGTCTCGTAATAAGGTTTGATATAACTGATAGGGCTAATTGTGGATTGCCTGTATTAGAAATTGCTCCGCTAGTTAAAGAAGTAGCTATTCCTTCTTCAAGCTGATCTGCCGCTTTAGCAAAAGCTTCTTTTTCTCTTTTTGCGACTGTAACTCTTGTGAATACTCCACCATAAGGGTAGGCATTTTTTTCATATCCTCCTGCCCTTTCTAAAAGAGAACTTAATTTTTCTCCTTTTGCAATTGAGTAAGTTCCTGGATTCTTAATAAAACCACTGATAGATACTGAAAAAGTTTCTTGTTTATTGGGATCTTGCTGCAAAACAATTGATTTAGGGAATTCTGAAGATTCTAAAAGAATATTAGAATCTCTGAAATCAATATTTTCGAGATTATCCATTGAGTAAAAAATTTCATAATTTCCAGATTTTCCTAAATTTGATGCGCCGCCAGCGAAAGAAGTAAGGCTTTTTAAATTGATATTATTAGTTATTGGATAAAAACCTGGCTTTCTAACTTCGCCGCTCAAAAGAGTGGCATTTTCCAAAGCAACGATTAATAAATCTGGATTATCTTCAAATATTTTTGGACAGCCCTCATTTAGACCCAATCTATCTGAGATATTAGTTTCTGAAGTAGAAAATTTTAGACTTTGCAAATTTGTAACTAAAGTGGAAGCATTAAAACTAGCTGCATATTTTAAGGACTTACAAGGATATCTATCATCTGGAATAAATTGAACTAGATTTTTTTTTAATAAATTTAACCTTTCTTTCTTTTGTTCTTCTGATTCAAAATTTAAAGAATTTAATGTCGAAGAAGATTGATTGATAGAATCAAATTTAATTGGAGGGTTTCCAGAAAATTGTGTTGCATTTAAATATGCTTGTTCAGCTTTTCTTTTCTCTTCAGCATAGAAATTGTCTAATTCTGTCTTATCATCTTCGTTAAGAAGACTCAAAGCATCGGCAAGTAATGCTGAATTAATGAAATCAATGTCGTACTCAGAAAAAATATAAATTGAATCATTGGGGAGAAGTTTGAAGCTATCTCTTGTTTCTTTATTTAGATCAACTGAAATCTTCTCTCGTGAAGCTCCGCCATTTTTTCTAGAAATTATGCTAAAAGGTAAGTAAGTAGAATCGGTTAAATCATTTTCATCAATAAAATCAGACAAAGTACTTCCTTCTTTGTAAGAATAAATCCCCCTGCTATTAACAAATCCTTCGATAGTAATATTGTTTGCCAGTTTTCCTGATAAATCATGAATAAAAATTTCATCTGCGTCCTTAAGCTCAATTTTGCTGATTTCTTCAAGAGAATAATCTGTGAATTCCCTTTGTCCAAAATTGTTTATTCTGCTTAAAGTAATTCTTTTATTATCTGCTTTGCTGGACAATCCAGAAGCAAAATTAAGAACATCATCAAAGGATTCATTTTCTAGAACTTCGTAAATAGCTGGTCTATTAACATTTCCCCAAACTTTAACCCTACTTCCGACAGGATTTATCAATAATGCATCTCCAGATTGGATTCTTAAATCATTACTAGTATTAGCGTTTATAAGGAGATCGTATAGATCAAGAGAGCCAATCACCTCATTATTTCTTTTTAAAGAAATATTTCTCAAAGATCCATTTTCTGATGGCCCTTCGGTATTAAAAAGAATGCTTGAAATAGAAGATAAGGGAGAAAGATTGTAAGAGCCTGGATTTTTAGAATTGCCTAGAACAAAGACTTGGATTGTTCTTAGTCTAGACAATGATATTTCAACTTCCGTACCTATCAGAGACGCTTCTGTAACGTTTTTAAGTTTTTCTGAAGCTTCATTAAAAGTTAAGCCGCTTAGAGAAATAGTTCCCAATTCTCTTAAAAATACATTTCCTTCTCTATTAATCGAAACTTTTTTTATAGCCTGAATACTTCCTGAAAAATTTATTGAGAGTTCGTCTCCTGGTCCAAGGACATAATCTTTAGGAGCCGAAATAATTCCACGCGTCTGAAAAGAATCTTTAGATTTAAAAAGATCGTAACCGAAAAATTCTGGAATTTCATTTCCGTAATCATCGAACTCTTTAAATTGTTCATTGTCTTGGCTTCTTAAATTTCTTTGAACTTCATTTAGTTCCATATAATCAGAACTGTCTTCCACATCGTTTGATAGTCTAGATTCTACTGATGATCTTACTGAATCAGGAAGAAAATTAAGGTACTGCTCGTAATCTTCTACCTGCGAAAAAGAATTATTCAAGAGAAAGATAAACAGAGCGTACTTAAATTTATTTAACAATTGGAAGTCCCCAATATAATTTTGACCTACATGCTTCAAAATAATCATAATCTTGAGGATGCAAAAGTAAATATCTTGTAGTGCTGTTTTTAATTTTCAAATTTTCTCCAGAATTCAAATCAAATTCATTGTGTCCGTCTAAAATGACTTTTGCTTTTTCATTATGTTCATATTTAAGCTCTAATTCATCTTCAGCAGGTATGACAAGCGGTCTTGTTGAGGAACTGTGAGAAAACATCGGCATGATAGCAAAAACATCTAAAGTGGGATACAAAACAGGACCTCCTCCGGAATACATGTAAGCAGTTGAGCCTGTAGCAGAAGAAATAATTAACCCGTCTGATTTATGATTTGCTATTAACTTTTGATTTTTATAAATTGAAAAACTTGTCATTTTTGCTAATTCGCCCGAATGAAGAACAACTTCATTTACCAAAGTAAAAGAATTTTTATTGTTTGATACTTCTAAAAGATTTCGTGATTCTTCCTGATAGTTGCCTTTAAAGATTTTTGGAAGTTCTAGCTCCAAAGAGCCTAATTGGAGATCAGTTAAAAAACCTAATTTTCCAATATTTACTCCCAGGAAGGGAGTTTTTAAGTGACTCAGATCTCTGATAGCCCCTATCATCGTTCCGTCTCCACCAATTACTAAAATGAGGTCTGCAGAAGAATCAAGTTTTTTTAGGTCAGATTGAGATTGATTTGCAACGACATTTCTTACAATAACACCGTTTTCATCTATGACTTTCTCACATCTTGATAACGTTTCTTTATAGTCACGAGTCGATGAGTGAATAATGTTTACAGAAGAAATTTTTTTCATTTTAGGTCCTTAAATCCTTTGGATCATAGTTTCTTACCATATATATAAAAATTGTATCTATTATCGCAATGAAAAACTTAAAAACATATTTTGTTAAGGCTATACCTAAGGCTACTTCAAAAGATAGTTGCCCAGCAAGAACCCAAACGAAAGTATATATGAAAGTATCAAGAGCTTGGGAGCTTAAAGTAGATAGATTATTCCTTAACCAGAGGTATTTATCACCAGTATAGGTTTTTATCTTATGAAAAACCCAGACGTCAAAACTTTGGCTTATTAAGTAAGCGGTAATGGAGCCTATTACGAAAATTGGTGAGTACAAAGCTAAAGTAGAAATTGCTTGATGAACTTCATTTGCTGATGAAGTTATTCCAGACGGAAGATAAAAAGTACTTAAAACAAGAGTGAACATTACTATTACATTGGCTACTGCTCCAATGATCACAGCTTTATTAGCTTCTTGCCTTCCATATTTTTCATTTAGAAGGTCAGTTGCAAAATATATTCCGGAATACATAATTGCTCCCATGCTAACTACAAAAGTTTCACCAAATATATTAAGCTCGCTGACTTTTCCTCCTTGTAAATTAGCAAGAATGATTCCTAGTATAACTGCTGTATAAAGACCATTTTTACCAAAGAAATAGAAAAGAAAAATAGCTAAGGTCAAGTCATAAAATACTGTAAATATCCATAACATTTCTGGGTTTTGAATAAAAAATTCTAAAGACATGGCTGAATTTTAATTGTAAATTGCTACAATTAGACACTAATTTGAGTAAATTGCTCATTTAATTAATTAAATATAACAAAACTTTATTATGGAAAACTTAGAACAATTTAGAAAAGATACACAAGAATGGCTTGAGGCAAATTGTCCTCCTGAAATGAGAAAGCCTATGGGGCCTCGAGATGTCGTCTGGGGAGGAAGAAATTGCATTTTTCCACATCCTGATGCCGAATTGTGGTTAGAAAAAATGGGTGAAAAAGGTTGGACCTGTCCTACTTGGCCAAAAGAATATGGCGGAGGCGGGCTAAGTTTTGATGAAAATAAAATTCTTCAAGAAGAACTTTCGGCGATCAAAGCCAGGCCAGCGTTATCTAGCTTTGGAATATGGATGTTAGGCCCAGCATTACTTGAATTTGCATCTGAAGAACAAAAAAAAGAGCATATTCCGAATATAGTTAAGGGAAAAATAAGATGGTGTCAGGGTTATAGCGAACCAGGATCGGGTTCAGATTTAGCAAGTTTAAAAACTAAGGCTGAAGATAAAGGCGATCATTTTGAAGTGAATGGTCAAAAGGTTTGGACTTCATATGCGGATGAGTGCGATATGATTTTTACGTTAGTAAGAACTGGACCACAAGAACCCAAACATGATGGTATAAGTTTTTTATTAATTGATATGGACCAACCAGGCGTAACAACGAAACCTATAAAGCTCATTTCTGGAAAATCTCCTTTTTGCGAGACTTTTTTTGATAATGCTACGGTTCCTAAAGAAAATCTTGTAAACGAACTTAACAAAGGTTGGGATGTCGCCAAAAGACTTCTTCAACATGAAAGAAATATGATTGCTGGGATGGGTCTTGGTGGCGGTTCTGCAAAAAAAGGAAAAGCAAAACCTGTAACTTCAGGTATGGCTACTATGGCAAAGGGTTATGTCGGAGAGGAAAATGGAAAAATTGCTAACCCTGCTCTTAGACAAAAAATAGCCTCTTTTGACATAAATTCTCATGCTTTTTCATTAACGATGAAAAGAGCTAGCGAAGAGAGTAAGTCTTCTAATTCAGGTCCAAGCGCTGCTTCCTCGATGTTTAAATATTACGGTAGTGAAAGCAATAAACTGAGATACGAATTAATGCTGGAAGCAATGGGTACAAAGGCTTTAGGATGGGAAGGTGCTGGCTTTGGACCAGCAGAACTTGCTATAACAAGAGAATGGTTAAGGACTAAGGCAAATTCTATAGAAGGAGGAACTTCTGAAGTTCAACTCAATATAATTGCTAAAAGAGTTTTAGACTTACCTCAATAAAATAGATATTAGGGAGAATATATGTCATTAGTTTTAAATGAAGAACAAACCTTTCTGAAGGATAGCGCAAAAAAATTTGCATTAGAAAGAACTCCTACTACTCATTTTCGTGAAGTTAGGGACAGTGAAATTGAAAATTGCTATAACGAGGAAATTTGGAATGAAATGGTTGCTTTGGGATGGGCTGGAATTCTTATTCCTGAAGAGTATGGTGGTTCAAATTTTGGCGTTGCTGGAATAGCTTCTATCCTTGAAGAACTTGGCAAAACTCTTACTCCCTCTCCCTTGTTTTCTACAGCAGTTGTTGGAGTAAGTTTAGTTAATCATGCAAATGATGTAGTAAAAAAAGAAATTCTTACCAAGGTTGCAGGTGAGGGATTGAAGCTTTCTCTGGCTTTAGAAGAATCTAATCATCACAATCCAAAAAAAATATCTTGCTCTATTGAAAAGGAAGGAGAAGACTTTTTTATCAATGGTGAAAAATCCTTTGTGCTTGATGGCACTTTTGCAGACAAAATAATTGTTGCATGTAGGTCATCTAACAACGAGTCAGAAAAAGATGGAATTAGTCTTTTAATCGTTGATACTAATTCTGAAGGATTATCTATTACACCAACAAAAATGGTTGATTCTAGAAATGCTGCAAACATTAAATTTGATAATGTAAAAAGCTCTGCCGATAATCTTATTGGCGAGGAAGGAAAAGGTTTTGAAATCTTAGAAAAAGTACTAGACATTTCCAGAGTTGCTATCTCTGCCGAAATGTTGGGAAGTGCTCTTCAAGCCTATGAAATAACTTTAGATTATTTAAAAGAAAGAGATCAATTTGGCGCAAAAATTGGTTCATTTCAAGCTTTACAACACCGAGCAGCAATAATGTTTTCAGAGTTAGAGCTTTGTAAATCGTGCGTAATAGAATCAGTTACTTCCTTTGATGAGGGTAGTAATGATTTGGAAAGATTAGCGAGTCTTGCTAAAGCAAAAGTCGGAGAAGTTTTTCATCTTATTTCAAACGAATCTGTTCAGCTACACGGGGGTGTTGGTGTTACTGATGAATACGACATAGGGCTTTATTTAAAGAGAGCCAGAGTAGCAGAACAGATCTTTGGAAACTCAGAATTTCATAAAAATAGATATGCTGAATTAACCGGTTATTAAATTAAGCCGTGGTTGAAACCAAGATAAATAACCTTATCGAAATAATCTCAAAACTAAGAGATCCAAATTTTGGATGCGAATGGACTAAAATACAAAATTCTGAATCTTTATTACCTTTTTTAAAAGAAGAAGTTGAAGAGGTGGCTGAAGCAATTGAAAAAAAAGATTTTCAAAACTTAAAGGATGAGCTAGGCGATCTGCTTCTTCAAATAGTTTTGCATAGTCATATCAGCGATGAAAATAATAAATTTTCTTTTGAAGAAGTAGTGGATAATTTATGTGAAAAACTGATTAGAAGACATCCTTATGTTTTTAATGAAAAAAGACCGCATACAATCGAAGATCAAAGAAAAGCATATTTTAGGATTAAAGATTTAGAGAAAACAAAATGAAATTTATATTTGAAAATATAATAGGAATAACATCGATTACCATTTTGGTTTTAAATACTTTTATCCTGTCATGCTTGTTGATCCCTCTAGGAATAATCAAATTTTTCTTACCAATAACAGGTCTAAAAGTGTTGTTCACAAAATTTATTATAAAAGTCGGTGAATTATGGATCTTCACTAATAAAATTTGGGTAAAAGCTTTACACAACCCAAAATGGCAAATTATCGGTAAAGAAAATATTAAGTCTGATGGTTGGACTATAGCTACCTCAAATCATCAATCTTTTGCAGACATATTTCTCCTGCAAGATATCACTAACAGAAAGATGCCTATGCTTAAATTTTTTATGAAATATGTTCTAATTTACGTTCCAGTAATAGGTCTTTCTTGGTGGGCCTTGGATATGCCTTTTTTGAAAAGATATACAAAAAAACAACTTGAAAATAATCCCGAGTTGCGCGGTAAGGATGTAAGAGAAATGAGAAGAGCATTGAAACATTATGCTCTATATCCTGTAACCGTATTTAGTTTTGCTGAAGGTACTAGATTTACAATTAAAAAAAATTTACATCAGAAAAGTCCTTTTAAAAATCTTTTAAAGCCAAAAGAAGGAGGATTAGCTACCGCTTTGAGTTTAGTTAATGAAATAGATTCTTTAATAGATTTCACAATTAAGTTTGATACAAAAAAAAGAAGTTTTTGGGATTATCTTTGTGGAAGAATGAATTCTGTAAAAGTTATAATTAGAGAGATTAAAATTCCAGCAAAGTTTCTAAACATAGACCTATTAGAGAATAAAATTTTAAGATCAGAGTTTAAAGACTGGCTTCATAATATTTGGAACGAAAAGGATACTTTAATAGGCAAGTAAATAATGTTTTTAAAAAAAATTCTATTCCTTAAAATTCCATTTTTAATCTTTTGGCTATTCTTTTCATTAAATATTTTTTCTAGTAATGATTTAGAAGTCAAAGCAGAATATGACGGACTTATTAGTGAAATCTTTCAAATTTTAAATGAGGATCACTTTAAGAAAAATACTCAAGTAACTGAAGAAAAAGTACTAACAAATTTTTTATTAAATTTAGATAAAGAAAAAGTTATATTTACAAAGAAAGAATCTAATTCTTTCTTAAGTAAATTCAAGAATATATTTAATTTAAAACAAGTTTTTGATATTTATCTAAGCTATTCCAATAGGTCATTAGAATTGATAAATTCTCAAAAACTTATTGTGGAATCTCTTAAGAATACTAGTGATTTAAATAGTATTTATTTTATTGATAAAAATAGAGAAAATAAGGATTCTTTTAATTCTCTCGAAGAAATTAAAAATTATCATTCTTTATTAATAAAAAATGAATTCATAAGTGTTCTCCTGTCAAATGACGATTTTGTCAGCACAAAAAGAAAAATATTAAAGAGACTGGATAATAGGATAAAAAGTTTAAATAGAATTAAGTCTGATGATATTTTCTCTTTATACACGAACTCCATTACTTCTTTATATGATCCTCATACAAACTATCTTTCGCCTAAATCTCAAGAAGATTTTGAAATAAATATGAGTCTTTCTTTGGAAGGTATAGGTGCTATTCTCTCAATTGAAGATGGTATTACAAAGATAGTAAGGCTCATTCCTGGTGGACCTGCTGATAAATCAGGCCTGTTAAAGGTAAACGATAAGATTGTTGGAGTAGCGTCATTGCCTGAAAAAGATTTGGAAGATGTAAGAGACTGGAGAATTGATGAAGTTGTCAGATTAATTAGAGGTCCTAAGAATACTAGAGTTAGATTAGAAATAATTCCAAATTCTTCTCCTGACGATATATTAGGAAAAGTAATAGAAATTACAAGAGGACTTGTAAAACTTGAAGATCAGGCAGCTAAGAAGAAACAAATAGAAATATTTAAAACAAATAAATCTTACAACATTGGCGTAATAGATTTACCTGCTTTTTATATGGATTTTGATGCATTTAGTAAAAATCAATTTAATTATAAAAGTAGTTCTAAGGATGTAAGGAATTTATTAAGAGAACTTAAAGAAGAACAAGTTGATGGAGTGATTTTGGATCTCAGGGGAAATTCTGGAGGTTCCTTATATGAAGCTTATTCCCTAGCAAAATTATTCATTGGGAAAGGAAGTGTTGTTCAAGTTATGGAGTCAAATGGTTCAATTCAGCCTTTAGGTCATACCCGTGGACTACAAAATTATGCCGGACCTGTTTTAATTCTAGTTGATAAATTGAGTGCATCTGCATCAGAAATTTTAGCGGGAGCATTTCAGGATTATAAAAGAGGTTTGGTAGTAGGAACGAGTACATTTGGGAAAGGAACGGTTCAGCGCCTAGAAAACCTTTCATATGGTCAATTAAAATTTACTGAACAAAAATTCTATAGAGTTTCGGGTAAAAGTACTCAGAATTTAGGAGTAGTGCCTGACATTAATTTACCTTTCGTTTTTGACAGTGAAGAGATAGGAGAAATGACATTAGAAAACTCTCTTCCTTATGATGATATATCCTCTCTTGAATATGCTCCTTTTGATTCAACTTCTAATATAGACATGATTCAAAGTTTTTCTAGAAAAAGAGTTTTAGACTCTAATTTAAACGAATATATAAAAGGTCAAAAAAATTATGCAAAAAAAGAAATTGAAAAAGAATTGATTCCTGTAAATTATTTGGTAAGAAAGTCTAAAAAAAGATCTCAAGAAGAAAAAAGACTTTTCATAGAAAATAAATTTAGGACATCATTAGGATTAAAGCCTTATCTAAATTTTCAAGAATTCTTAGATGCTGATCCTGAAGAAATTAATGAGTTTTCAGAAAAAATGGTTTTAGAGGAAGCAGCGAGAATACTGATAGATCAGATTAATTTCAGCAAGCCTAAAAGATTGTCAAGAGTGGAATCAAGATGAAGATATTTTCTTTTAATGTTAATGGTCTGAGAGCAAGACTTCACCAGCTAAGTGAGCTTATTAAAAAACATTCACCTGAAATAATTTGCTTACAAGAAACTAAGGTCGATAACGAAAACTTTCCAATGGAGAGTATAAATGAGCTTGGTTATCAAGCTTTGATCAATGGTCAAAAGGGTCATTATGGAGTCGCTACTTTATATAAAAAGGAACCAAATTTTTATCAGATAGGTTTTCCGTCTGATGATAAAGATGCTCAATGTCGTTTGATTTCTTCGGAGCATATGTTCAACAAAAAGAAAGTGACCATTATTAATGGTTATTTTCCTCAAGGCGAAAGTAGAGATCATCCAAAAAAATTCCCTTATAAAGAAAAATTTTTTAAAGATTTAATGAAATATCTTGATAGTAATTTCACTAATAAAGATAACGTAATTATTCTTGGAGATTTAAATATTTCTCCAGAGGACATAGATATTGGCATTGGAGAAAATAATAGAAAAAGATGGTTGGCTACTGGAAAATGTAGCTTTTTACCTGAAGAAAGAGAGTGGCTGAAAAAAATTAAAGATTGGGGATTCTATGATTCTTATAGAAAATTTTTTCCTTCCAGAGATGATAGATACAGTTGGTTTGATTATAGAAGTAGAGGCTTTAACGATAACCCTAAAAGAGGACTTAGAATTGACCATCTTTGGGTAACTAGTTCCCTTCTAGATATTTCAGAAGAATCTGATATAGATTACGAAATCAGAGCTATGGAAAAACCATCTGATCATGCTCCTGTTTGGACTGATTTTAATTTTTAACCCTTCTTTCTTTAAAGAAATCTTTTAGTAGTTGACTGCTTTCTTCAGACAAAACGCCTTTTGTGATTGAAATTTTATGATTTAAAAAAGTTTCATCAACTAAATTTAAATTGCTAGTTATAACTCCAGATTTAGGATCGTCTGACGCATAGATTAAGTTATTTATTCTTGCATGGATACATGCTCCAAAGCACATAAGACAAGGTTCTAAAGTTACATACAAGTTACATTCATTTAGCCTGTAATTTCCTATTTTTTCTCCTGCATCTCTAAGAACATTTATTTCTGCATGAGCTGATGGATCATTAAGTTTTATAGGCATGTTATGTGCTGAAGAGACAATCTTATTGTCTTTTACTAAAACAGCGCCAATCGGTACTTCGCCAATTAAAGAAGCTTTTTTAGCTTCTTCGATAGCCATCCTCATGAATCTAATATCTTTTTCGACCTTGCTATTCAAGAATCTTTTTTATCAAAGTTATTGAAGATTCCATGCCATCTTTTATAAGCTGCTCAAAATGGTCAGGTTCAACTTCCGAAGTCCAAATGAGAGTTGCACGATTTTCTGCTTCAGCCAATACCAAGATTTTTGCAAGATGATGATTTAAGGGAGCAGGAGATTTTATTACGCTGTACGAAAGAGTTTTCTTTTCATTATTTAGGTCTATTATTTGTTCCTTTATCTCTCCTACACCGTCCATGATAAAAGTTCTGATGTTATCCTCGAGTAATATATCTTTAGCGAATGGTACCCAATCTGAACGAGTGACATCGGAAAATAAGTTCCAAAGATCATCTGCGGAACAATTAAATTTTGTCTGAATTTTAATTAATTTCATTGAACTCTTTTTTTAAAAAATTTGAAACATGGTTATTTATATGAAAATCACTTTCGAGAGGCATTATTTCATTGAGAATAAGTTTTTTTGCAACTCTAATCATGATTATTGAAAACTTGAATAGACATAAAATCCTGTAATAATTAAAATTTTTTGCAGAGAAACCAGTTCCTTTTTCCCAAATTTCTATGGCTTCTCTATTGGAAATTGAACCAGAAAGTTTTTCTATGCCCAAGCCTAAACTACTAATATCGTCGGTAGTCAGTCCCCAAGCTAAGTCTGAAAGTGGATCCCCAATCGTTGCCATTTCCCAATCTAGGAGAGCCTTGGGTTTAAAATTTTGAAATAAAACATTGCCAATTCTGGAATCACCCCAACATAACTTCACTTCATTAGATTCATTAGGAATATTAGAAGCAAGCCAAGAATAAACTTCGTTCAAAAATAAATTTTCCTCCCCCTCCATTCCCCAATTCATAAAGGATTTATAAAATTCTATATCTTCAGCAAGGTGGCATTCCTCATGAATTCTTTTCTTTAAAAATCCAACTTCTAAATCTTTTAAATTTAATTTATGAAATGTAATTAGGTTGTTAAGCCAGCCCAACCAGACAGACCTTATTTGATCGTAGTTTGCCTTACCCATCATCCCTTCTGAATCCATATGATAAGGCGGATTATCTGAAGGAGCTTCTCCCTCAATAAATTTCATTACGTAAAATTCTGCACCTATAATATTTTCATCAGATTCAAAAAAAAGAATATCTGGAACTGGTAGTTTATTTTTTTTTAATTCTTGCATTATTTCAACTTGCATTTTTAGATCATATTTCGGAAAAACTTGAAAGCCAGTTGGTTTTATTCTTAGTACAATATCTTCAACCAGGTTTTTTCCGATTACTCTGCAAGAAAATGTTTCATTCGAAAAGCCGCTTGCTTCTGAAGATGCATTAGGTTCAATTTGAATATTTTCGCCAGAATATCTTTCTTTTTCTTTAAGCCATTCTTTAAAAAGAAATAACTTTTTTTCAAAATTTTTTTCAGAAGATATCGGCATTAAGGCTTATCAAAAAGATCTTTAAAACCGCTTGGCTCGTGGGGACCTAAAAACAATTGCTCTAAAACGCCTCTTCCAGAAATTTCTCCTTCGGGAGATTTTAATTTTACGTTGCATAAAGCTTGTAAATGAAGAAATGGAGGATCTTGAGGATCTTCTTTTAAATCATAAGTATCGTATTGAGTTACTAATTCTCCTTTGTATTGACCGTGACCCCAATCAGGATGCATGTAGCCTAAACCGCACATAAAGATGTTTATTTCAGGAGTAATTTCAAATTCAAATTGTTCGTTTTTAGAAGTTTTGAGTTTTAGCGATAAAGATTTAACTCTCCTTGTTTGACGATGATAAATAATATTTTTTTCATGTGAGATAAAATTAGATTGCTCTTTTCCATCTGCATACTGAATCTTTGCAAAAGAATTGTCTGCCTCACCTTTTTCATTATCAACGAAATAAATATGAGTAGCCAGATCATCAAAATGAACAGGAGCCCATAACCAAAAAAATTGAGGCATTTCAAAAGGAACCATAGGCTGAGTATCACCACTTCCTACAGGTCTTACGCCCCACGACCTATCTCTTGTACCAACAAAATCTTTAGGATCTATCTTGATAAGTTCTTCGTTAATTTTAAATTCTCCAGACCAATTTCCATGCTGTGTAAGTCGACAGGTATCCATGATCTTCCTAGGACCATTAAAAAGGGTCATATTTGGTTCTTGCATAGGGTCAAATCTTTTTTGAAAAACTAGTTTTGCTGTAATATTTGAATCGTTTTCTGATAACTCTACTGAAAGTTTTTCTAGTGGATTTATCACCTTCACTTCGATTGGCCCTACTTTTGTATCTAGTCTTTCAAGTCCTAATACTCTTGATGATCTAATATTATGCTGTATTCCATCTTTTACTAAAGTGAAAGACGCATCCATAATGTTTAAATTCGGGTACAGGCAAAGAACGGCTGCAAAATAAAAATTTTCTTTCTTCGAATACCCATTAAAAAAATATCTATCATAGAAATTTCTTTCAGTACCTACTTCAGAAACAGGATGAGGAAGTTGGTGGATTGGATAATCGTCTGCTTTAGTAATCATATATATAAATGTTTATAAAAATTTTATTGATGCTATTTCAATAGCCATTTCAAAATCTCTGCCCGATG
Source organism: Gammaproteobacteria bacterium (assembly GCA_003331625.1). Lineage (GTDB taxonomy): Bacteria > Pseudomonadota > Gammaproteobacteria > Magnimaribacterales > AG-339-G14 > MEDG-81. Next base: position 65,229 of record QOPF01000002.1, read on the forward strand.
CTTCAACACCAAAAAGATTGATTTTATTTGGATTTAAAGTATTTTTTTTCTGTCTTTTGTTACTAAACTTAACAAATTCACTAAATTTAATCTCATAATCTTTCCACTCTTCAGAAACTTCAAATTCAGCAAGATATCTTACCCAGGGAAAAATAGAACCCTTGGTTTTTATATGTAAGAAATATTTTTCATTATTGCCTCTTGCTTTGAATTGGACTTTTGTAAAACCGCTTAGCTCTGAAGTAATTTTTTTTCTAAACATCAGAAATCCCCCTCCATCGGTAGAAACATTTCCCTTGGCAGAAATGTAATCAAAAGATTCATTAGGGAATTTTTTAAAAGTCATAAACCCATCTGATTTTCCCCCCATTACTTGATCTTTTATAAATCGCCACGAGTCTGAATCTATATTTTTGTCTGGAAGAATAATTAGAGCTTGCATGTTAAGAGAAAGAAGAATCAAAATTAAATATTTAGTCATTTTTATCAGTCTAAGATTTTATCTTTAGTTATGTTAACTAATTCGTCTTCAAAAACTAAGTCTTTTGTAGAATCTAGACGATCTACATAAAGATAGCCAAAAAGATGATCCAATTCATGTTGAAATACTGTAGCCAAAAAATCTTCAACAATTACTTCTTTTTTTTCTGCTTTTTCATTTAAATAAGAAATCTTCAATTTTTTTGGTCTTTTAACATAGCCTCTTAAACCCGGAACACTTAAACAACCTTCCCAAAATCCCTGTTTTTCTGAGTTTATTACCTCTAATTCAGGATTAAATATTATAAATTCTTCAGAATCTTCTAAGTTTTCATACCTATCTGAACTACTTTCTAACTTAATAACAGCCAATTGTATTGAAATGCCAATTTGTGGTGCTGCTAGACCTATTCCACCAGCTTTTTCCATGACATTCCACATGTCATCAATTAAATTCTGAATGTTTTCAGATAAAATTTCTTCTTTAGACACTTCTTTTGCTGTACGTCTTAAAATTGGATTACCTAGCTTTAAAATTTCGTATTCTTCTTTCATTGTTTTTAAAATTTTTATTGGGACAATTTTAGGCATTTATAATGCTCTTCTAAAAATTGACTTAACTTTTCAATAGTCTTAAACTTGCCGTCGTAAAGGCATATTAAGTGTCTTAGGAGAATTATCAATGATTTTAACCAAATTTAAGAATTTATTTGCTCCAGTTTTAAAACTGTCAGCTTTAATAACTTTACTCACATTAATAGGATGTTCTAGTACTCCTTTTATGGAAAATAATATTGTTGCTACAAAGTATCTTCTGGATAATTTTGTAGAAGATGCTGGTGGTAAAGGTCAGGCAAATGCCGAAACCTACCATTGGGAAGTTGATGCTTCAGCTCTTGGTTGTGCTGAACTTCAAGCAGAAAGAATTAGACATTCAGCTTTAATTGATAGCGTTGCTGAAAAAGCCATAGAAAATTCAACTAGATCTACTAGCTATGCATCTTATGGACTCGAAATGCATGATCCTGCTGCTGGAACTAGTTTTATTGGGGTAAAGTCAACTGGATTAAATCCAGAAGTATCCGAATACAGAAAACTTAAATTAGCGGTCGAAAAACTTAAATCTGCTTCAATTGATAAATGCACATCAGCTGAAGTAATGAGAACTCCGTAATTTTTTACTTCCTTATTAGGAAGTTTCCAAAGCTTTAATGATTATCGATCTGGTTTCTGCCGGATCGATGACCGCATCTATCTCTAATTGTGTTGCAGCTTCTAAAGCTTTACCAGCATCGTACATTTTTTGAACCAATTTGTTAAAAAGAGCATCTCTTTCAGAATCATCTTCAATAGCCTCAAGCTCCTTTTTATACCCTAGTTTGACAGCGCCTTCTAAACCCATTCCGCCAAATTCTCCAGTTGGCCAAGAAGCTGTATAAATTGGAATGTAAAAACTTCCTCCCACCATTGCCATAGCACCCAAGCCATAACCTTTCCTTAAAAAAATAGCCACTAAGGGAACAGAAATATTTGCCCCGGAATTGAATAAACCTCCCATTTTTCTCACAGCGCCTTCTCTTTCACTTTCTACACCAACCATAAAACCAGGTGTATCCGCTAAAGAAACTATAGGTATTTTATGATCGTTACAAGTTGACAAAAACTGTCCTGCTTTCTCTGCAGAAGTAGCATCTATTGCGCCTCCTAATTGTTGGCAATCATTGGCAATTATTGCCATAGGTTTTCCTTCCAGTCTAATGAAGCCAGTAATTATACTTCGGCCATAAATTTTTCTTACTTCTAAAAAAGAATCTTTATCTGCGATTGTCTCTATGATATCTCTAACAGAATAAGCCATTCTTCTGTTTTCAGGGATAAGATTTCTTAATAATGACTGATCTTTAACCTCCCATGAATCCATGTCTCCTTGAAAATAAGAAAGTAGTTTTTTTGCAAATCTGGTTGCATCTTTTTCATCTTCAGCGAGATAATCAATAACGCCAAGCTTTTCCTGTTCTGCTCCAGGGCCAATATCTTTAGGATCTACCTTTCCTAATCCTCCCCCTTCTATCATTGCTGGGCCAGCCATACCCAGCCAAGATTTCTTTGTTGAAATGCAGAAGTCTGCTGTACCAAATAAAGCAGCATTTCCTGCAAAACAATATCCATTATTAACAGCAATTCTCAAGCTTTTTCCTTTAAGTTTTGCCCAATTGCTAAATGAGGGGATTTGCAAACCTGCAAATTGAACTTGTACATCAGTATCTCCTGGTCTTCCACCCCCACCTTCGGTGTACATAATTACTGGAAGATTTTGTTTTTCTGCCGTCTCGCAGATTCGATCTAGTTTTTTATGATGGTAATAACCTTGAGTTCCTGCAAGGACGGAATAATCATTAATAATTATGGCTGAAAGAGCTTTCTTTGAATCTAAAATTTTACTATTTATTTTTCCAAATCCAGTGATTATTCCATCAGCTGCTGTTTCGGTTCTAAGTTCGTCTAGTTTTCTTCTACTTTTTTGAGCTGCTATAGCAAGTTGACCATATTCTACAAAAGAACCTTCATCGACAAGATACTCTAAATTTTCTCTAGCAGTAAGATAACCCTTTTCGTGCCGCTTTTCTTTTGCCGCTTCCCTTTCTTCATCTAAAGTCTTAGAAAGCCTCTTATGCAATTCTATAAGTTCTGACCTTTCTTCCATTTAAGATATTGCGGGAGCTGTTTTACCAAGCTTATTTTCTTTCAGAACCCTTTTTAAAACTTTTCCGGTAGCATTTCTGGGTAAGGCGTCTATAAATTCTATAGATTTTGGAATTTTAAATTTTGCAAGATTTTTAAGACAGTGATTGATAATCTCATCTTCAGACAAGTTTTCTTTTTGTTTAAGGGATATAAAAGCTAATCCTACTTCTCCCCATTTATCATCTGGGATACCAATAATTGCAACTTCTGCTATTTCAGTAAGTTGATATAAAACATTTTCAACTTCCGCCGGATAGACATTCTCTCCTCCAGAAATATACATATCCTTTTGACGATCAACTATATAAATAAATCCTTCATCATCCATTTGAGCTGCATCTCCTGTTTTAAGCCAACCGTTAATAAATGAGTCTTCAGTTGCTTTCCTATTATTCCAATAACCAGGAGTAATGTTTGGACCTTTAATCAAAATTTCTCCTACTTCTCCCTGATTAACTTCTTTTCCATCAGAATCTACAATTTTTACTTCGGTATGAAGAAGAGGTTTGCCAGCTGACCCTATTTTGCGTGCAGCATCATCACCAGACAATCCTATACCTCCGGGACTAGTCTCAGTCATACCCCAACCTTGCCATAGCTCTACTCCTTTGTTTTGCCAGGTTTCAATAATTATTTCAGCACAAGGTGCTCCACCTACTCCAGCACCTTCAATCCCAGAAAAATCTGTAGTTTCAAAATTAGGATGCTGCATCATAAATTGAAATGGAGCTGGTACAGCGAAAAAATGAGTAATGCCATGCTCTGGGTTATTTATAATTTCAAGGGACTTTCCTGGATCAAACTCTTTCATTAAAACTATCTGGCCGCCGTTATGAAGAATTGGATTGGCATAACAATTCATACCGCCAGTATGGAACAAAGGTAAAACTACTAATTGAATAGTTTTATCTGTAATTCTTGCTGTAGCTCCAAGGTTTACTGCATTAAAAAATTGCATTTGATGAGAAATCATAGCGCCTTTTGGGTGACCTGTTGTTCCAGAGGTATACATCAACATAATTAAATCTTCATGGGTACTTTCTACAGATTTAAAGTCTTGCCCTTCTTTTAAAGCATTCTCGTATTGGCTACTTAAATTATTTTCCTCAAACATTAAAGAATTTGAAATATTGCAGTCTTTTATAAGTTCTAAAGCTACCTCTTCGAATTCATCTGAATAAATTAAAGTCATTGGGGAGCTATCATTTAAAATATACTGAAGTTCTGGTTTTGTTAATCTCCAATTTAAAGGCAGCTCGATACCGCCAATTTTTCCACAAGCAAACTCAAGTTCAAAAATTTCAGCAGAGTTATGTGACAAAATTGCTACCCGATCGCCTTTATTAAGTCCTTTTTTTTGTAGCCAGCTTGCAAGCGATTTAGATCTTTCATTCAATTCTTTATAGGAAGTAATTCGTCCCGAAGAAACTTCTTTAATGGCTACTTTATTTGGTCTGAAGTTGGCTTGATATTCTGCCCAATCATAATATTTTACTGTCATTGTTCTTAATGTTTTTTTTATAATTATAAGTAAAAAGCAAAATTACTTTGTCTATTATTATGCCCCTAATATCTATAATGCTGAAAGAATATTTACAATCACTTTGGAGCTTTTTTAGAGCTTATCCAATTTATGCTATAGGTTTTTTTTATGGAGGATACCTAATAGGAATATTTTATTTCTAATCTACTTAGTAGATTTTTTTATTAAATCATCAGGCTCGGGTAAAGAAGAAAAGTTATCCTCTGTAATGTCCTTAAACATATTTGCAGGTGAAACCGACTCAAATAGTGCTTTCTCGTCTTTGGGGTCAGAATAAAAACCAAGTATGTATCCTCCTTTTGAATAACCAATTAACGATCTTATTTCAGGAGAAATATCTTTAGCTATGTCAGGAGGACATGACAAATACTGATTTTCTTCTTGCCTTAACCAATTCAAAGCGTAATGAAGAAAAATTCCTGTTCTGACATCTTTTTTTGAAGAATTTTCACCTCCTCCGTGAAGAACAGTTCCTGTATACAAAAGAACAGACCCTTGCTTCATTTCGGCATAGGCGATTTCATCTTTCTTGGGAATGCGATTTTTTTCCCAAAGATGAGATCCTGGAACTATCTGTGTTGCTCCATTTTCTTTCGTAAAATCTGACGCAGCCCAAATGGTACTCATGAGAGGTTCTACTTTTCTTGGAAGATACCCTCCCCATATGCCTCTGTCACGATGCAAAATTTGTTTGCTTTCTCCAGGGGCTATACTTACTGCGGACGTAAAATGTAATTGGTATCCATCGCAAAAGGGAGATAAATATTTATCTGAAACTTCATTTATTAATTTATTGAGAGCAAGCTTTCTACAAGCTTGGGATCTTGCTATCAAAGCTCCAATTCTTTTTGTTTTAAAACCAGTGAATTCATCTCTTCCGAATACATCATTTTTTAAATAGGGAGATAAATCTTGATTTAAAGCTTCAACTTCATCTTGATCGATGAGATTATCAATTATCACTCCAGCATCTTTATCAAGAACTTCAATAATTTCATCAACAGATGAAGTTTTTGAAAGATGCACTAATTTAGCCATCTTCAAAATATACTATTAAAATTTGTATTTTAAAAAGATTTTTGAAAGCCAAAAATTAATTGAACTTCATCTTTCATCTGCAATCCATTTTTTTCATAATGAATTGGCTTGACTATTTCCACCGCAAGCCTGTCTTCAGAACCTGAAAAGATGCTAGTTAAAAAATTAAAGCCAATTCCAAGATCTCCTGTAAATCCACCATAATTCGATGTAATAGAAGTCTGAACAGGAGCAGTAATTAATATATTAGAACCAGAAATTTGTTCTTGATGAGTGAATCTTAGTCTGCTGGAAAAAGAAAAAACTCTGTTGAAAGAATATTGATACCATGAATCCCAATATATTTTATTCCCAAAATGCCAATCTTTTGAAGAGATGTTTTGTATAAATCTTAGCTGATTTCCAAATAAATGAATATCTGATAGTGAATATGCATTTGTAAAAGCAAAAACTAATGAAGTAGATTTGTCTCCAGACTGCATTCCATAAGGCAATAGCATTGTCATAGTGGTATTCATAGGAGTGAGCATTTTTGCTTTTTTAGAATTAGACCCTAAAGATTTTCTTAGCCCAATTTCTGCATGCCACCGACTTTTTTTATTTTCTGTAATATTTATTAATGTAGAAAAAGAGATATCTGAAAGGTCTTCACTTGAGGTATTGAACGATCCTAAGTGATTTCTAGACATGCCATGAAAGGTATTGAGATTCATTGATTTATCCATGAACATGGTCATTAACATCAAAGTAATTTCATCTGAAGGAGCATACATTCCTCCTATCATTAACATTTTCATACTCATCTCAATGGGTACCACGCTTAAGTTAGCTGGTGAATTTGAATGAGGATTTTCAAAAGTAAGTATTTCAGAATCAGAAATATTATTACCCTCAGAAATATTTCCTCGCATTTTCATATAAGAAGCTCTTATAGATAGCATAGATTCACCTTTTTCATGGGCGTGATCTGCCATAACTCCAATAGGCGCATGTCCAATCGCCTGAGATCCAAAAATAGAAAAAGAAAAAATAAGAAAGATTAAAGAAAGATATCGGTGCATTTTTATAAAAGAGCGAAGCTTAACTGAAAAGGAATCAATTTAAAATAAAATTCACTCCGCCTATGTGAATGTTATCTTCTTTTAATAATTCTAATTCTCTTGCCTTATTTAAAATAATTTCTTTGTCTTTAACTGAAACTTCAAAAGCATTTATACCTTCACCTCTTCCATCAGAAGCATCAATAAATTTTATTCTGGAGTCTGAAAAAGCAATTTCAAGATTTTCATTTGCTTTAATACCAAAAGCTTTTTCCCATTTAGAGCACAAAGCTTCCTTGTCATCAGATTGCATTACTACTCCAGATAAACACTTGGTGTTGTCATCTTTGGATACATATTTCTGCCATTCTAGTCCTGCCCAAAGCCATCCTGATTCAGGATTCATCTTATCAATAGAGACAATTGCCCCGCCTATGTTTTTAGGATGAAGATGAATGGTGCGACCTGTTACATTTCCTTCACTTCTTTCGGATTCATAAACGACTTCAATACCCTCTTGGGCGACGCGCTTTTTTTCCTTATCCACATCATCGCAATCAACAATTACCATATAACCACCATTACCATTTCTTCTTTTGAGATATCTTTCTGCTGTGGTGTTTTCTTTTACTGGGGTAACAATTTCTATAAAAGTATCGCCTAAGGGAATTAAAGAATTGATAAGACCAAAATAAATTAATCCGTCATCATGAAAAGCTACTTTTAAATCAAATACTTTACATATTTGAGACGCGATTGAATCTCTTTCTTCTGCAACAATAACTAACTGTCTTAATCTCATAATATTTGTAGAATAACAGAATACACATTAAGAAAAGGAGAAATAATGAAAGAAATTGATATGGGCACGAATCACCTAAAAGCTTTAAAAGGTGACGGCATAGGAAAAATTATTATGAATAGACCGGAAGCTAGAAATGCAATGTCTGATGAAATGAATGCAGCCATGATGGCAGTTCTAGAGGATTTTGAAAATGATTCTGAAGTACGTGCTGTGATATTGACAGGATCTGAGGGGGCATTTTGTGCCGGTGGCGATGTTAAAGGCATGGCGAATAAAAAAAATGATCCTAAGAGAACAATTGATATTGCAATTCATGAACAAAGAATTCATCAAAGAGGTACTTCGGGAAAATTATTTAAAATGCCTAAACCAACAATTGCTGCAGTAAATGGACCAGCTGCAGGAGCTGGAATGTCTTATGCTCTTTCATGTGATTTGAGAATTATGTCTAGTAGTGCTTTTTTCACAACTGCGTTTGCCAAAGTAGGATTTTCTGGAGATTACGGTGGGTCATACTTCATGACTCAGTTGGTTGGTTTATCTAAAGCAAAAGAATTATATTTTCTTTCAGATAAAATTACTGCAGACGAAGCACTAAAATTAGGACTGACTAATTGGATCGTAAAACATGAGGAACTTGAAGAAAAAACATTTGAGATTGCAAAACAACTGGCACAAGGTCCCTCTGTTGCTTTTCGTTATATGAAAGAAAATCTAAATCGAGCTGTGAGCGGTGAGGTAGATGATTGTCTTGACCTTGAAGTAACTCATCACGTTCATTGTGGAGAAACTGAAGATCATAAAAATGCTACAAAGGCTTTCGTTGAAAAAAAACAACCCGTGTTTAAGGGTCGATAATTACTTGTGAGGAGTAACTAAATATTTTTTTCCAGTTGCTTGCTTAGCGTAACTTTTGAGAATCTCAGGTTCCAGCATTTCTTCTAAAGATATTTCTGCAGTATAAGAACTCGAAAAAGTTGAAGTGATTTCATTTGCTACTCTTTCTCTCATTTTTTGAAATACTTTAGGACCAGCTTTAGCAATGAAAGGAGTAAGTAGCCATCCGCCTAAGCCCCATTGAAGTCCATAAGATCTATTTAAAACCGTAGGTGTTGGATCTAAGCCTCCATAAATATAGACCTGCTTATAAGTATCAGAACCATATCTACTGTACTCAGAGGCTTTTTTATTTGCAGAAATTTCCATAGCAGATAAAATCTGTCCTGCTAATTTGCCTTCATTTCCTCCTCCAGTTGCATCGAACCCAAGAGTAGCTCCAGTTGAATCGATTGCGGCAATTAAATTTGTCATAAAAGAATCTTCGCTCATATTGCAAACGTTTTCAGCACCAAGATCTTTCAAAAGGGTTACATGCTCTTCTTTTCTTACAATATTTACTAATGGGATGCCATCTGCTTGACATATTTTAATTAACATCTGACCTAAGTTCGAAGCTGCTGCAGTATGGATAATAGCCGTATGATTTTCCATTTTCATGGTTTCAGTAAATCCTAAAGCAGTTAAAGGATTCACAAATGATGAAGCAGCATCTTTTGGACTTGTTCCATCATTCATTACAAGACAGCTTTCAACAGGCACACATCTATACTGAGAATACATTGCGCCGCCAGCAACGCCTACGGTTTTGCCAATAAGTTCTTTTCCTGCCTCTCCAGAATCAACAACAACTCCACCACCTTCATTACCAACTTTCATTGATTTATCAAATCTTGCAGTCATAGTCTTATGAAGAGCAGGAAGAATGTTCATTGTAGTAGTTTTATCATCGCCCGAGCCTTCAGTAGAAATAGAGCTAAGATCAGCTGCAAAACTTATAAGCAAACCCAAATCGGAAGGGTTGATAGGAGAAGCTTCGACTTTTAACAACACTTCATGATCTTTAGGAGTAGGCATCTCTACTGATTCAATAGATAGCTTTAATTGACCTTCGCTTGTTACTTCCGAACGAATTTCTCTCGATGTATTTTCTTCAGACATATTTTCTCCTTTTTTGAATTAAGTCTCGACGTGAAAGAGTTTATTATAAATAACCCAGTTATTCTCAATTTTTAAAAAAGACAAAGAGTCTAAAAAACTCAAACCTATATATTTATCCCTAACTAAGGCAACCGCGGTATCTCCAGCAATTTCAATAGAGAGAATTTCTAAATCTTTTGGCTCTTCTTTTTCTTTTGCCGAAGGTTGCTGAGAAGCTACAAATTTTGCAAAATCCTCTACCGATTGTTCAAATAATTTCTCTTGCATGAATCCAGTAATTTTTGCATTGGGATGAAAGACTTCTTCGACTTTTTGGGGATCAGACTCGTACATGCTATCGAAATATAGCTGTACTTTTTTTTCGATTTGAGTTTTTTCGTTCACTCGTTAATCAAAAAAACAGATTGCTCTTACTTCGATACTTTCTCTAGGTGAGACATTTTCATTAAAAGCAACATCATCAAAGGCGCTATGCAAAGTTGGCATAAAAGGTTTTTCGTTAGAGTCGTAAGTCTTAAACATTACTACCTCGTCTCTATTCATTTTTGGATAGAAATACCATTTGTGGTTGTCACTGTTCATCGATTGATATATTTCAACAGTGAATCCATTTTCATCCGCTAAAGTTTCAGTATTTTCTTCCTCTTTTCCGTAATTAAATAAATCGGTAGGTATAAGCTCTTTTTCCGAGACTGTTCTTGAGTCACAAAGAGCAAAAGGAGCATTCACTCCATCTTTATCAAAACGCCTCCATAAGTTATAAACAGTTATTCTGCTAGGGTTTGAATTGTTTTCATCAAGCAAGGGTTGAATAGTTTGTTTAAAATTTGGTGTGAAATCGTTATGCACTAATCTGTGCGCTCCCAGCCTCTTACCTTCAGCAGCTTCTGCTTCATTTCTAGCAATATGCGAAACAATAAAAACTTCACTTGCTCCTGTCTGTTTTTTAACCAGCTTTGAGATTTCATCGTAATAAACTTCAGTCACTTCCTTATCGTCATAAAAATCTTTAATTGATGATTTATGATTCAGAAGAATAAAACCTGATTCGCTCAAAGAATGTTCTTCTTCTCGAGCATTGAATACTTCTTTAAAAAAACCTTTGTGGTCTGGTCTATCTGGATCCGGTTCTTTTTTTCCAAATGCTGGCTTTAACTCACCTTCTTTAAGAGGTTTTCTGTAAAAAAATTCTGCTTTCATAAATTTATTTTATGCTAAAAACTGTCTCTTTCGAAGCATATGAGGCTTTAAATCTTTAAGATTTTTAACTCCCATTAATTTCATATCTCTTTCTATTTCAATTTTCATATTGCCAAGAGCTTTTTCAACTCCTTTTTGCCCTGCTGCTGCTAGACCAAATAAATACATTCTTCCTCCAGAGCAAGCTGTTGCGCCCATTGCCATGGCTTTAAGAACATGAGTTCCTCTTTGAATGCCACCATCAAGAATAACTTCGATTTCTCCTCCTACTTCCTGAAGAATTTCATCAAGTTGATCAAAAGGACTTCTCCCCCCGTCTAACTGTCTTCCGCCATGATTGGATATCATAATTGCATCGGCTTTCATTTCTACTGCCTTTCTTGCATCACTAGCGCTCATAATTCCTTTAAGACAAAACTTTCTTCCCCAATTTTCTTTAAGTTTTATCACATCATCCCAAGTCATGCTTTGATCTAACATCGTCGAGAAATAATCTCCAACTGATATAGCAATATTGGTTCCTTCATTAACGTGACTTGATAACTGAGATAATTCAAATTTTTCTCTAAAAAAATAATTAAGGGCCCAGGCTGGTTTTGAAGCAAACTCAAAAATGCTTTTAGGGGTTAGCTTGGGAGGTGTTGTGAAGCCAGTTTTTAAATCTCTTTCTCGATTTCCTCCAGTAATTGTATCAACAGTCAAAGTTAAGATTTCAAAATTTGCTTCTTGAGCCATTGTTATCATTGAATCGTTCAACGCTCTGTCTTTATGGAAATAGAATTGAAACATCTTTGGAGTCTTGATTAAGTCATCAATGTCTTTTAGCTTGACGGTGCCTAAAGAAGAGACTCCGAACAATGTATTAAATTTTTCTGCAGCAAGCGCAACTCCTCTTTCACCTTGATGATGGAATAGTCTTTGTAAAGCTGTCGGAGAACAAAATATTGGCAAATCAATTTTGTATCCCATGACTTCAACAGACATATCAATGTTTTCAACTCCAGCAAGAACATTTGGAACTAAATCAACATCCATGAATGATTCTGTATTTCTTCTATAAGTTGTTTCATCTTCCGCCGCACCATCAATATAGTGATAAAGCGGTCCGGGTAAACGTCTTTTTGCTAAATCTTTTAAATCTGTAAAGTTATGACAATTTTTTAATGTTCTAGGCATGATAATTTTAAAAATCTATTTTAAACATCAAACTCGATATGTAATAGTAGATATTATTAAAAATTTTATTGAGGTCATAATGTCAGAATACGAAACGCCAAATTTTTCTTTAGATTTATCAGATCAAGTTGCCTTAGTCACAGGCGCTTCATCAGGATTAGGTTATAGATTTGCTAAGGTTCTTGCTAAATGCGGAGCTAAAGTTGCAATCTCTGCTCGAAGAAAAGAAAAATTAGAAGCTCTAGCAAAAGAAATAGAATCTGATGGCGGAGAATGTCTGGTCGTACCATTAGATATGACGAATAGAAAAAGTATTAATTCTGCAGTTGAATCGATTTCAAGTGATTTAGGAACTATAAATACGCTTATTAATAATGCGGGAATACCAGATGCTCAGTGGGCAGTAAAACAATCTGAAGAGTTAATTGATAATGTCATGGAAACAAATCTAACCGGTCCCTATATTCTTTCTTGCGAAGTTGCGAGAAAACTTATGAGTGAAAAAAAGCCAGGACGAATGGTAAATATAGCTTCAATTGCTGCTTTCAATACTACTCCTCAATCTGCAGCTGCTCTTTATTCAATTACCAAAAAAGCTATAGTGAGAATGACCGAAGCCTTGGCAGTAGAATGGTCTAAAAATCATATAAATGTAAACGCAATTGCTCCGGGAGCTTTTTCATCTGAGATGTTAGATGGAATGATCGAAAGAATAGGCGACTTTAGTCAGGCTTTTCCGAGAAAAAGGATTTGTACTCCTGAACAAATGGATTCAACTTTATTATTTTTAGTATCTCCATCTTCAGAGTGTGTGACTGGAACTTGTATAAAAATTGATGATGGACAAGGTCCAAGGTAATTTTATACCTGAAGATTTATTACCTTTTTGATAGAGCCATCATCTTCTTCGGATCCTCCATGTCCTCCACAGATATGTAGATTAATATCAACTTTTTGGTTTGTTATATTTATTAAAGAGAAACCGTTTTCTTCTCTGATTTTTAATTTTTCATTTACATCAAGAAATTCTGGTTTGCTTGCAATAATTCCTCTAGCTGCAGATGGCCAAGTACCTGTCGAACTACTAATAGGCCCTACTAAGGTTGATAAAATTGGTTTCTTAAGGAAATAATCCCCGCTTTTGATTATTTGATTTGATCCTATAGCATGAATATCTCCGGAAAAAGTGAAGCTATTGCCTTTTCTATCAGATAGCCCCTTCAAAAATCTTTGATGTTGTAAAAACCATCCTTTTTGCCATAAATATTTTTCAGCTTTGGTGGTTAGTTTTCCTTTTTTTCCTGATAAAAGTTCATTCATAATTGTTCCATCCTCTTCATCAGAAGCTACTACATCTGGATACCATTCTCTCCACTTTCCTGCTGTATATCCCATAGGGTGTGAAGGAATAAATGCAAGGTGCTTTGCTGATGATTTTTTAAAACGAGATAAAATCCAGTCCTCATTTTTTGAATGCACCAAACAAGCTTGTTTTCCTCCTAATGACATATCGCCAGCACAATCTGCAAGTAGACCTTCAAAAAGACTCCCGTAACGAATTCTTCCAATTTTTCTTTCAATTGCATCACTGGGGCAATCTAGAAGAGGAGGATAAAATAAATCAGCCATTCCTTTAAAAGCACTTTTACTAAATTCATCTGCAGGAAAAGTAACTAGATTTTCTTCAGCATCATCATTTTCAAAATAATCATGATCATCAGGGAGAAAAAAAATAGGAATACTTTTGAAGCGTTTTCCATATAGAGATGCTATTTGATCGTTACCGATATTTTTCAGAACCATTTCATTATGGTCGCTTCTTCCATCTTCGTTTCTGTTGAAAGATCCATATAAAAACTTAAGTAAGCCTCCTATTAAAAATTTAATAAATGCTGATTGTTGTCTTCCTAAAGGAGGTAAATCTCCTCCTCTCAAATCCCAATATACGTGGTCTCCAATTGCTATTGCTATGTCAGGTTTATTGCTAATGCCCTCATCAAACATTTTTTGTCTAAAAACAAAGGGTTTAAAAAATTCTTTACCTCCAAAAGACGTTCCATCTCCTCCACCAGCACAAGTAAATGCCATAATCTTGAGATTATTTACTTCTTCATTTTTATTTGGCAGAGTTTTTAGCGGCCAATCTGATTCTAATATCTCTTCTTTGGAGACTAAAGAAAGAGAGTAGGTTCTATTCGATCTTAAGTTTTCGCAAATAAACTGCCAATGTTTTCCTTCTCTATCTATCTTTGTGCCATTAAAAATCTTTTCATCAACTTTAAGAAATAGTTCATTAATTCCTTTTGATAAAGATATCGTTGCTGCTAATTTGTCGCTACTTGCAGAACATAATATGTGAAGAACTTTTGGTTTGCTAAGCCAAGAAAATAATGATCTTGAAAATAAAAGAACTATTAATAAGCCAGATAACTTTAAAAAACTTCTTCTTGAAATCAATTTATTAAACTATCCTTGAGATGTCTTCATTTTTTCCAACATATCTTGCATTTGTTGATGAAGCTTATTTACCGCTTGGAGAGGTCTTACAATAACTTTGAATTCTGTAATTTTATTTTCTTCGTTCCAGCTAATTAAATCTATACCATTTACGTAGATACCATCTATTTCGGTTTCAAACTCTAGAACAGCCGAATTTTCACCAATTACTTCTTTGATGTATCTAAACTTTGAAGGGCTTTTTTTATCTAAAATTTCTTTTGGGCTATCTTCTCCTCCAAAGACGCCTCCTGCTGCCATCAAATACATTTTGGTTATCTCTCTTCCTCTTTGGGGCGTGTAAACCACTGGAGAATAAAAAACACAATCCTCAGCTAAAATTTCATCATATTTATCTGGATTGTCTGATTTGATTACTTCGTACCATTTTTCTATAGCGTGCATTTTTATCTCCTAATATAAATTCAAAAAAATTTTTGAAAGTCTATGATAATCTTAATTCAAAGTTTCATTATTTGGGAGAGAATATGGACGAATTAGTTAAAAAAGGTGCCATTGAATTAGGGCAGCTTATTAATAAAGGAGAAACCTCAAGTGAGGAGGTTGTGAAAGCTCACCTTGAACGAATAAAAAAAGTAAACCCTGAAATTAATGCTATTACGATTTCTTTGGAAGAATCTGCTTTGGAATTAGCGATCAAAAGTGATAATGCCTCAAAAGAAGATAAGGCAAGGCCTCTTCATGGAGTTCCTTTCACAATCAAAGAAAACATAGATTTTTTAGATTCACCAACAACTAATGGACTACCCTTTTTTGCCGAAGAATTTCCGCCAAAAAATGCTCCAATTGTTGATCGGATGTTGAATGCTGGGGCTATTCCAATAGGTAGAACCAATTTACCTGAAATGGGTTTGCGCCTGGATACCGATAATCCACTGAGAGGTCGAACATTCAATCCTTGGAACAAAAAATTAACTCCAGGAGGATCGAGCGGAGGAGAAGCAGCGGCAATAGCAACTGGAATGTCTCCTATTGGATTGGGAAATGATGTTGGTGGTTCTCTGAGAAATCCTGCTTATTGCTGTGGGATAAGTTCAATCAAACCAACAGTAGGCAGAGTTCCAGGAGTACATAGTGGCGCTATGGAAAATATCGGTTTAGTTGCTCCATTTTTAACTGATGGGCCAATGGCAAGAAAGGTTGAAGACATTAAAACTGGCCTTTCAATTTTGGCAGGCAGACATATTGATGATCCAAATTCGGTTGACGTTCCATTGGAAGGAAAAATGCCAGAGAAATTTAAAGCTGCCTTAGTAAAAGAAATAGATGGTATTGAACTTCCCTCGGCAACAGTCAAAGAAATTGAAGATGCTGGAAAAATTCTTTCCGAAAATGGTTGGATTGTTGAGGAAGTACAGGCTCCAGAATTAGATAAGGTCTATGACATATGGGGAGTAATTCTTGCTGAGGGTGGTTTGCAACTTGCTCCTAAAGAGCTTTTTAAACCAGAAACTGCTGCTTACCTAGATAGATATACTGAAACTTTCAGTCATATTAATTTATCAATGGATCAAAAGTTTGTTGAGAGATTTAGGCTTAGAAAAGTTTGGTCAAATTTTTTGAATGAATATCAGGTTTGTATTGGTCCAACTTGGTGTAATTTACCTTGGCAAATTGATACAGATTTGGATCCAAAATTAGGAGATGATGTACTCAAGAAAAGTTTTTACTTTATTGCGCCTGCTAACGGCTTAGGGTTACCTGCAGTGGCTTTAGCTACTGGAGTTTCAGACGGCATTCCTACAGGAATTCAAATATATGCTGATTTATTCAGAGATGACTTGGCTTTGTTAGCAGCTGAAATAATTGAGAAAGAAAAACCTTGCCCTTCGCCAATTAATCCTATGTAGGTAAAGGTTTTGACATATAAACCTTCTTTTTAAAAAATGATTGTTAACTTTCACAACATAGAACTTGAAACTTCTGAAGATTCATTTCGCCCAACTTTAATTAGTGAAGAGTGCGCTTTAAATGCTGATTTTATAAATAAAAAGGTCTTGGACATGGGGTGCGGCATTGGGCCTCTAGCAATTTATTTCGCAAAAAATGGAGCTACTGAAGTTGATGCTTGCGATATTTACGATAAACATTTAGAACTGACAAAACTTAATGCAAAGCGAAACGATGTTTCAATTAATGTTATTGAGTCTGACTTATTTCAAAACGTGACCAGTAAATACGATTTAATCTGTTGTGATGTTTCTGGGGTATCGAAAAATATTGCTGAAGTAACTGGCTGGTTTCCGACCGAAGTTCCCAAAGCAGATGATAGCGGATCAAATTTAATCGTAAGAGTTGTTGAAGGCAGTCCTGAACATCTCAAGGATGGAGGCTGTTTAAACATTTGTACAACTTCTTTTTCAAATATTCAAGAAATTGAAAATACCATGAAAAAATCTTTTCCAGATAAATGGGAGAAGATTTTGGAAAAAGAGGTGCCTTTCTCAAAGCGTTTGATAGCAAATATAGATTTATTGAAAGATGAAATGTACTTAGAAAAAAATGGAAATTATTTCTGGATATTTTCTATGTATAAATTAAGTAAATAAATTTTTAAGTTCTTTTAATTGTTCTTCGCTTAACTCAGTCATATTTTCAGCATCTAAACATTCTTTTAATTCTTGAGTATTTTTTACTCCCAAAATCACTGAGCTTACTTTTTGTGTCGAAAGAGCATAACGATGTGCTAGAGAGGCTGGAGATTCACTCCACTCTTTTGCAAGATCTCTAAAAGATTTTGCTTTCTCATAGTCATCAAAATCAGGTTTGTCTCTTCCTGAGGGATGAGGTACGCGATCCATTTTTGAAGTTAATGCTCCTGCCTGAACTGCTCTGATAGCCAAAATAGGAATCTCTTTGTCCTGGCACTCTTTTAGAATTCTATTTGGATTGGGTTTTTTGCTGATATAGCCTATTGCTCCAATTGAGTTCATCATGTTTACTGCACACTGCATAGCTTCAGGTTGTTTTTCATGATTAATTGCGGAAATTAAAGCTTGTTCTTCTCCCAAACCTATTCCCCATGAATCTATCTTTCCTTCAGACTTCAATTTTTCAAATGCTGGAATCACGGAGTCGTAATAACAAGATAAAGAAGTTGTAATTGAATCTTTTAAATCATTTAAAACAGGCAGTTGATAGTCATCCTTAATCAATTGAGAGTGCAAAAGAAATAAATTTACCTTATCTATTTTCATTCTCTCAAAACTTTCTATAAGCGATTCATTGAGTTTGTCATAAATCTTAGAATCTGGAAGAGTGCCCAACTGACATTTTGTTGTAATCTTTAATTCAGATAAATCCCTATCTTTTAGTGCTTCTCCAACGACTAGTTCAGCCTCGCCTCTGCCATACATTGGCGCCATATCTAAGTGATTTATACCTGAGTCTATTGCTGACAGAACAGTCTCAACTGCTTCTTTCCTAGTAGTTGTGCCCCACACATTTCCAATTCCGCCACCGCCTAAAGTTAAAGCGCTGACTGTTCCGAATGGTTTGAAAGATCTTTGTTCCATAGTCATTATCCTAAAAATTATAAAAATATATTATTCACTAGATACTTGTTGCATCATAATTATATAAGTCATTCATTATTTTTTTCCCAGCAAAATTCATAACCAAATTTCTCATGACGGCAGCCAGCCCAGACAAATGAAATATCTTGGCATTTCTTGCTGCCATTTTTTGAACCATAGTAGTTCTAATTTTTCTTTTACTCTCATAATCAATCAGACCTAATTTGCAATCACTAAAAGATGCCAAACTCGATGCTAAAATTGCTCCATCTTCTATAGCCATAGCAGCTCCTTGGGCTAAAAAAGGTAGCATTGGGTGGGCTGAATCTCCCAATAAAGTGATTCTTTTTTTACTCCATTGTTTAAGAGGCAAACGATCATGAAGGGCCCATCTATACAAGCTTTCTGGATTTGAATATTCTAAAAGAGTTTGGAGAGAATCATGCCAGCCTTTATACAACTCTTTTAATTCTTCAATGTTCCCCCTTTCAGCCCAATTTTCATTTGTCCAGCCTTCTTGCTCGACTAAACACACGCAATTCAACATTGATCCATTTTTTACATGATATTGAACGAAATGTTTATTTGGCCCCAACCAAACAGTTGTATTGGGTTGGACTAAATTTGGTGGCAAACGATCAACTGGAACAAGCATTCTCCATGCGACATTACCCGTAAACCTAGCCCTATCGTCTCCCCAGAGTTTTTTTCTAACCAAAGAATGTATTCCATCCGCTCCAATAATTAAATCTCCTTCAACTTTTCCTTGATTGGTATGGATATAAGCAGAAATCTCATCCTGACTGACATCATGAACAACTGAGTTGGTGTGAATTTTTATTCCTTGTTTTTTTACTTCTTCTAGCAAAACTTTTTGTAGATCAGCGCGGTGAACATCGTAATTAGGTGCGCCATATTTTTTTTCTATTTCTTCACCTAAATTCTGTTCAGCAATAATATTTTTATTTTTATAGTTTAAAAACTTAAAAGCTTGAGGCTCAAAAGTATATTTTCGGAGTTCAGATAAGAGGCCTAAATAATTTAGAACTTTAGTTGCGTTAGGAGAAAGCTGGACACCTGCTCCAAGTTCACTTAACTCAGGAGTTTTTTCATATATTTCTGACTTGAGGCCTTTTTTTGCTAAACACAAAGCTGTGACAAGCCCACCTATCCCAGCTCCAATAATAATTGTGTTTAAAGTTTTGTTTGTCATTCTAAAAAATCTAGAGCTATATGCTATTCTCTCAAATTAATGATCACAATATTAAATTAAAATGAATGTCTTAAATTTTTTAAAAAGATATGATAATTTTTATTTCCTTCTTGGAAGATTTTTTTTAGGTATCTATTTTATTATTCCCGGTTTATCGAAAATATTTGACTACTCCGCTGTATTATCTTTAATGATACTCAAAGGAATCCCTTTGAGCGTTATCGCGCTTCCTTTAACAATCTTCTTACAAATATTTTTTGGAGCTTTAATAGTTTTGGGAAAAAATCTAAGACTTTCAGCTTTAATTCTTTTTTGCTTGACCATTTTAATTAACTTCTTTATGCATAATTTTTGGGCTTTAAACGGTGATCCTTCACAAGCTCATGAAACACAAAATTTTGTTAAAAATTTAGCAATTGCAGCTGGATTATTGATTCTAGCAACCAAAGAAAATAAATGATTAGTTAACAGGAGATGAGTGGTGAATCTTTATCTTAATTATTCCTTCTTCATGACAAAAAACAAAAGTAAAAGCAACTAAAGTTGTATCATCAGAAGAGGCAGGTTTAAATAGTAACGTTCCCATTGCCGAGGATAAATCCTTTTCATTCAAAATATTCAATTCTTGAAGATTTATTTCTTTCCAAGGCTTCAAAGCAAAGCCATTATCTTCAGAGAATTTTCCTCTTACAAAATAAGACATTGCCTCTTCTAATTTATTTCTAAATATTCTTTCTTTGGTAAAAGTTGGTTTGAACAGTACCTGTTGAGTTTTAAAGGCATAGTGCTTTGATAAAAAATTTAAAGCTTGTGTTTCATAGTCATCTTTATTTGAATAAGCTTGTCCAATCTCAATAACTCCTTTGGTCCAAGAACTAAGAAACTCTTTAATTTTAGATTCATCCATCAAATCATGATAATTAATTTATTTATATATTGAAACTTAGTAAGATGAATTCATGAGTGTATATAAAGATAAAAAAGTCCTAATCACCGGCGCATCAACTGGAATAGGCTATGCCTTAGCTGAAGAATTAAATAAACGGGGTGCAGAGATTATCCTGACAGCAAGATCAGAAAATAAATTGCATGCGCTTGCTGAAAAAATTAAAGCGTCTGGGGGTAAAGCACATGTTTTTGTGGAAGATCTCTCTATCCAGGGATCTGCCGAAGCTTTATATAACCAAATAAAATCGCAAAATTTATCTGTAGATATCTTAATTAACAACGCTGGATACGGCAGATGGGGAGAATTGACTAGCTTTGAAAGAGATGATTATGCAGAGATGTTGCAGCTCAATGTTGTAACGCTTACAGATCTTTGCCATTTGTATTTGCCTGATATGGTTCGACAAGGTGGTGGAGGTATTATAAATGTTGGCTCTATGGCATCTTTGGCGCCAATACCCTATGCAAGTATTTATTCTTCTTCAAAAGCATATGTTTTGATGTTCTCTGAAGCAATTAGGTTTGAATATCAAGATAAAAATATCAAAGTTATGGCGCTTCTTCCCGGGGGAACGGAATCAGAGTTTGCCCGAGTAGCCACAGAAAAATCGGAAGAACTTACGGAAAGATATCAAAATCGAGATAACTCAGCATCTGGAGTATCAATGCAAAGCTCGCATGATGTTGCTCTAGAATGTCTTGAAGGTTATGAAAAAAATAAACAATACGTCTTATGTGGCAGAACCAATAGAATTTTAAATTTCTTAACTGGTCTTATGAGCAGAAAAGCCGTTCTTAATTTAACTGGTAAAATGTTTAAACGAATTGCAGGTTAAAAAAACCTTAAAAGATTAGGTGATTAGCTCAAATTAGAAGCGATCTCATTCAAATGACTGAAAGTCTCTAAATTTGCTTTCATGATAATTTCCATTTCAGGTACTGTTTGACTAATGTCTCCCATTTTGGTTAAAACCATATGAACGTCATCATGATAAGGAAGCTTGCTCATGTCCTCTAACCAACGAGTCAGATTTTCAAAGTTGCTATAGTCAAATAGATTGGTAAATTGTGTATTCAATTGTGCAATTTCAACATATGCTGAAAAGTCAGCAATAGTGACATGGTCTCCTGCGATAAATTTATTTTTTTTAAGCCACTGAGTTTCTAATGCTTTGAGGGCATTATTAAACATTTTTTGAGACATCTTGATTAAGTCTTCTGAAAGTCCTAAGTCAGGTCTTAAAATTGGCGCAAAATAACCAGTGGATGCCTCTTTGATACTTCGGTGATGATAGTGAAGGTAATGGTCAACTTTACCTCTTAGTTCAGGATCTTCCGAGTATAAGTCGTTCCATTTGTGTTTATTACACAAGTAACACATGATTGCGATCGACTCCGATAATAAATATCCAGTTTCAGGATCTTCTAGGCCAGGAATTGTTCCATTGGGATATTTTTCCAAATAAGAAGGATGACGAGTTCCGTTTTCTTTTGGAGAGCCTGGTGCAGTGATGATCAACTCAAAAGGAAATTTTTTATAAAGCATCATCCATAGAACTGTCCTTACAGCCTGAGACATCGGCACACCAAAAATCTTAAGTTTACTGCTCATGTTTAATCAAGGTCGCTGGCGTCATGCCTTTCAGGAATTGCATTATCTTCAGGTCCACTGGGCGGTCTACCTACCCGCGCGCCTCTTTTGTAAGCTGGTCTTTCTGAAATTTCCTCAGCCCAACGAACAACGTTTTTATAAGTTTTCACATCTAAAAACTCTGCTGCGTTGTAAGCATTTTTCAATACCAAATAACCGTACCAAGGATGAATTGCCATATCGGCAATATTGTATTCATCGCCGCAAATAAATTTTCTATTTTCTAAATTTTTATCCAAGACATCCAACTGGCGTTTAACTTCCATTGCAAAACGATTTATCGGGTATTCAAATTTTTCAGGAGCATAGGCATAAAAATGACCAAAGCCTCCTCCTAGATATGGAGCGCTACCCATTTGCCAAAAAAGCCAAGACATACATTCTGCTCTTTTAGCAGAGTCGGTAGGGATAAATTCACCAAATTTTTCTGCTAGGTAAACTAAAATTGCACCAGATTCAAACACTCTGGTATGAGGTTCAGAGCTACGATCTAATAAAGCAGGAATTTTTGAATTGGGATTAATATCAACAAAACCACTTCCAAATTGATCACCATTTCCAATATTAATTAAATAAGCGTCATACTCAGCCTCTTTATGACCCAATGCTAAAAGTTCTTCTAGCATCACTGTTACCTTAACTCCATTTGGAGTTCCCAGAGAATGGAGTTGAAGAGGATGTTTGCCCACTGGTAATTCTTTTTCATGGGTTGCGCCTGCTATTGGTCTGTTTATACTCGCAAACTTTCCACCGCTCTCCTTATCCCATTCCCAGACTTTGGGTGGCGTATACTTTTCATCTGTCATTCAATATCTCCTATTTTTTAGCCAAAACATCTGCATAATAATACCTACGAAATATATGAGTAAGAAGGATAATTGGAAATTTATTAATAAAGGAGCTTCAAAGGAATCTACAAATGGATCTCCAACAGGTATTCTTCTTAAAAAGTCTGTTATTGCTGGAATCATGTGAAAAAGAAAAGTACTCGTATAACCAAGTGCTTGAAAATATTTAGAAAAAGATCCAAATAATTGAAACTTTTCCATAATAATTGCGCCTGAAAGGGCAACAAGTGTAAGGACCGCTAAAACATGAGCAACGCCAAAACCACCTTGATTGTAAATAGCCAAAGCTGATCCAGCTACGATTAAAGTCAAAATTATATAAGCTCTGCCTACTTTATTTTCCAATGAAATAATTTTGTACCTCAATATGGCATAAAAACCACTTAGCACTGCACCAATTCCAAGAATGGTATGGAACCATCCTAATAATGTCATTTCTGGCATATTTTCCTCCCTTTTTTTCAAAAAAAATTTATTTATTTTACTACTTGATTTTCATACTTGATCTACTAGAAACCGCTGAGAACCATCTAGCTAAATTTTCTAGATCATTTTGTGGTTTTAAGTCTACCATTTCAGAAGCAAAATCTATCGCAGTAATTAAAGTAATATCGGCTATGCTGAAGCGATTTCCAGCAACATATTCTGCTGAAGCAAACTCTTTATCAAGACGATCGTAAAATGATCTCACATTTTTGTCGCTCATATTCTTAGCTTCTAAAATTTGATCTACAATTCCAAGGCTTCCTACTATAGGTCCATTCACCCACGAAATTCCAATTTGAGTCCATAATTCAAATTCTATATGTCTGTTTCTACTTTCTATGTATGCACTTTCATAAGAATCTTTCCCAAACAAATTAGGTTCTGGTTCTAAAGATTCTAAATATCGACAAATTGCCACTGATTCGGAAATACACCTACCATCATCAAGCTCAAGAACTGGAATTTTTCCACTAGGATTTTTTCTTAGAAATTCTGGAGTTTTATGCTCTCTTTTTGCCATATCGCAATTAATTAGTTCCAGTTCGATATTCTTTTCGCAGGCGAAAATTTTTACGCGCCTTGGATTTGGAGCCCTGGGAAAATCGTACAAATTCATAAATCTATCTTATTCGTTAACGCCAAGCATTTTTCTATTGGCTTTAAATGGTAATTCTACTTCTTGATTATCCAATAAAGGGAGATTTTTATTTCTCCAAAGAGGTTCCCAGCAGCCAAATTCCATAAGCTTTTGCTTAGATGCGCTAGAATTTTCTTTTGGTATTGATTCAAAATGTTTTCTGAGCTCATCCAAACACCATACCCTATATTGAGAGAATCTAGCCTTTTTAAAAAACATTTTTTCAGTTTTAAAATCGAAATTCTTTTTTTTAGAATTAACTGCATCTACATTTGCGCAAAGATAGGGTAAATAAGTATTTCCTATTTCTCTTAAAAGAGGCTCCAAATCATTTGGTATTCCATCAATATAATTTTCGTCACATTTTGAGACTTTTGTACTCCATAAAGTAGAAACCCATTTAAGGACGAATGGTGCTTCTTGACGAATAATTTCTAAAGGAATTGGATCTAATGCAAAATGTCTAAAAAAAGGACCAGATAGTCCAACGTCAGCAATAGACGGACGATTACCAAATAAGAATGGTCTATTTTTGAATATAACCTCTAAATTTCCTAGCAAACTTACAAAGTTTTCTTCTATTTGTTTAACATTTTTTTTAGTTATGCCGTCGCCAGTTGTATAACCAGTTCTTTGTCTTCTGGTTAAAAATATTTTTTTTATCCATAAGGGAACTGGTATTGAACTCAAAAGCTCTTCAGCTAAATGTCTAGAGGCAAAATTTGCTCCTTCACTATAGTGCCAGCGGTAATGCATTGCGGGACGCCACCACCATTCATCAGCCCAATCTTCTAATAGAAAGCAAATAAAAGCTTGTAAAGGATCTTCAGGAATCAAGCTGTTTCCTGAAATTTGAGATTCGAACCACTGAATCATTTTTGTAGAATCTGTCATCCATCTTCCATCGGGTAGTTCTACTGCCGGCATTTGATGAATACCAACCTTTTCTTTCATAGTTTTTTCAAATTTTGGATATTTTAAAACTTTACGCTCGTAAGGAATTTCTTTGATTTTAAAATAATTTTCCATCTTGCCTGTGAAGTAAGAAATATTCGAACCATAGAGAATTATTGGCTTTGCTGAATCTAGATTTATCATAAAAAAATCTACTGACTTGGTATGAAAAGTTTTTTTTCAGATACAAGAGAAGAGATTTTTTCTTTAGAATAGCCCAGGTCTGTGAGGATTTCTCTTCCATGTTCTCCGAGCTTCGGTGCTGGTCTAGAAATTTCACTCGGTGTTTTTTCAAAACGTGCTGCAGGCCTAGCTTGACGAACTTCCCCAAAGCCTTCGTAGTTCAACCTTAAAATTGATTCATTTTCTAAGATTTGTTCATTGTCCAATAATTCCATACGATCTAATAAAGGAGCGCTTGGTACCCCTTCTGTTTTAAAACGAACTAATATCTCTTCGCTTTTCCACTTTAAAATTTCTTGTCCAGTAATTTCCTTCCTCTCTTGTGCATTACTAACTCTTCCTGCTGGCGAAGCAAAACGAATATCTTCGATGAGATCTTCTCTATTCAAAGCTCGACACATTCCTTTCCATTCAGCATCTGAAACAGCTCCTGCGGTAATATATTTATCCTGTGCCTTATAAATTAAATCTTGAGAACCTTGAAGTTTTCTTACGTCCACCTCATTTTCTGCGAAAACAATTCCAGCCATGCCTTCAGGCCAGAAAAATGAAAGCATTGAATCCAACATCGATAATTCGATATGTTGACTTATTCCTTTTTTCTCTCTCACAAAAAGTGCTGATGAGATTGCCTGAGCAGCAGTCAGGGAAGTTACCTTATCGGCAATAATAATTCTAAACATTTTGGGTTGGCCAGTTTCTCTATCAGCTTGAATGTCAGTTGCCCCGCTTAGAGCTTGAATGATAGGATCATAAACTCTCGAATTAGCGTAGGGACCGTTATTACCAAAACCACTTATAGAGACATAAATAATATTTTTATTTATTTTCCGGATTACTTTTTCACTAAACCCCATCCTTTCAATTGCACCTGGACGAAAATTTTGCATAAAAACATCTGCATCTTCTGCGAGTTTAAAAAGAATTTCTTTTCCTTCCTCAGACTTAAGATCCAGTGCAATAGATTTTTTTCCTCTATTGCATGAAAAAAATACCGGATTAAGGCCATTATGAGTCGCAGCCATATGTCTTACTAATTCGCCAGTTACAGGTTCGACCTTGATCACCTCGGCTCCTTGATCTGCAAGAATCATAGCGCCCACCGGACCAGAAACCATGCTGGTAAGATCTAAAACTTTTACTCCTTCCAGTGGTCCCATATTTTTACTTATTTGAATAATTAATTTTCATTGCTTTTTGATAAGCAGGCCTTAAGGCTATTCTATCTCTATATTGATTGATATTTTTTGGCAAAGAAAACTCATAAAAAACCGCCCAATCCAAACAGGTCATTAAAAAAATATCAGCTAAGCCAAAGCCCTGTTCCAAAATAGTTTTTTTAGATTCTAAATGATTTTCCATCACATCTAACTGACGTATAAAATATTTTCTACACGCATCGACAACAACTGGTGACTCTCCATAAATATCTTTCAGATCATAATGACGTCTCATAACATATAGGCATGTTTCATCTAATTCTCCATAAATAAAATTACACCACTCATCTTCTTTATAAATATCTTTTTCATCAATTGGAATGTAAATATTTTCTGATAAATAATTTTTTTGGAGATACCGACATATTGTCAAACTCTCGGAGAGATTCAATTCTTTACATTGCATTGCGGGAATTTTCTGTTTTGGATTTATTTCTGTAAATTCATATCCTTGAGTTTCTCCTGTTCGAGGACCAATTGGAATTAATTCATAATTTATATTCATTTCTTCTGCCATCCAGATCGGTCTCAATGTCCTTGCAGTACCAGAACCCCAAAGTTTTATTTCTTCATTCATCTATCAATTTTATAAACTAAACATCTTCCAAAATCTAGGTATTACCCAAGTTACAAAAATTGAAAAGAATAAACCCAAAGAATAACTAAATAGAATAGAAATTATTCCTATTAGTTCTAGTGAACTTTCTAACTGAGTTGTAAATACCATTGCAAAAAAAACGCCAACCAAGCTAATTAGAGACAAAAGTAATTTCATTATTTGACTATTAGCTAAAATAATTTGTGAAGAACCAATATACCAACCCGACATGACGCCTAAAAACCAAATACTTATCTCATGCCCTTCATGGGTAGGATAAATTAAATAGATTAAAAGTTGGAAGGATAAAATTATGAATAACCAAGTTAACTCATTAAATTTTTCATAAAACTTGTAAATAATCGCATAGTGCCAAATTAGAAGGATAAAACTGCCAATAACCAAACCAGAAAAAACATCGCCTAAATCATGTACTCCTAAATACATGCGGCTAAAAGCTATTAACGCGATCAATGTAAGAGCGCCAATGGTTATCCACTTATTCTTGAGTTCATAAGCTAGTAAGCCCCATAAGGTTACTGCTATTTGAGCATGTCCACTTGGCCACCCATAAGAAGTTCCCACTTTGGGATCTAGCATTAGTTGAATATCTGGACGCGGATCTTGAAAAAAATCTTTTAAAAAGGCATTAATAAAGGCTGAAATAAATAACAACATTGCTACCCGAGAAAATCTCGACGGAGACCAATAAAAATATCCAAAGGAGATGAATAAAATTAAAAAAGTAGGGTAGCCAGCTAATGAGATATTCTCAAAAAAAATTGATAGAACAGGGTTTCGAATGCTCTCTACCCACGATAAGTTATTCCAAATTGACATAATAAAAACTAATTATGACCTAAATTTAAATAAATATTCTAAGGATTAGTTAAACCAAATGGGTGATGTCCAAGCTCTTTCTTGGATAGTTGCTGGTATGTCAGATCTAGGAGATTCTCCCGCGCGTATAGCATCCCAAGTCGACCACCTACAAACAGGATTTTCAAGAACTCTAGAATAATAAAATGCTTCTTGGTCTGCTAAAAAATCCGGGTCTTTCCAAAAAGTTTTAATTTCAGAATCTCCCTTATCATTACTTATTGCACAATCTGTTAAATTCACCCTCGCTTCATTATCAGGACATCTATTGGTTAATGGATCTACATTCAATCCGTCAGAACAAGCGACATCAAATACTTTTTCTTTATGCAGTCCGTCTTCTAACCAGCCTTTTATTATCTGAACTCTTTGTAGGGGAGCGCCTAAAGGATCTGAAATAGCCCAAACAAAGAATCTTGGTTCTTTGCCCTCTTCTATGTTTATAGTTGAACCCATCGATAAATTATTTGAATAAGCTGTTTCAAGAAGATTTAAATCCTTTAAATCAGAGTCTTCAAACTCATAACCTGAAAAAAATCGTATCTTTATCCTTGGGCCACTTGTTGCAAAAGTTTCTTTGCGTCGAAAAGCATCATAAATTTCTTCTCGGGTATTTTCTTTTGCCCAAACTCCTGTCAGACCAGATGCAGAAAAACCTATTAATCTATCTGAGAAGGCTAAATAATCTTTTCCATTAATTTCAGCAAAAGCTTCCGGTCTAAAAATTTTAGCAGCCTTAGCAAGGATCCAATTAAATGGAACAGAGCCTCTGAGTTCAGGTGTGCCATCTAATACACCAATTTTTGAAAAGAAAGTCTCTTCACTATAAGACCCACCAGCAACATGAGTATCACTTGCTGCAGTAAGACCAAATTTATAAGGATTGGTAATGCCTTTTTTAGATAAAGATAATCCTCTTAAGTAAGCATCTCTGACATAACTTCCTTTAGCGTTCTCAAGAAGTTTTGCTTGCTTTTCTACAGGTATTTCAAATGATGCCCACTCATCATTTTTTGACAGCAAAGGATGAGCTTCAGAAGTTCCTTTAGCCTGGGTAACTTCTACCAAAGGCTCATTATTTGCTCTTTGTACTGCGTAGTCCTCATCAATAGGGTCACCATTGTAATAAGTAAGTGGGAAAGCAGTCCCGCCAGAAATATTCGAGTTGTGTGGTATGGCTAAACTTTCTACGCCGTTTTTCCTAAGACCATCCATCCAATCCCATAAGTCTTCTGGATTAAGGCTATCGCCTCTAGTAAAGAGCTTTTTAGGAAGGTTTTTAGTATCTCTAAAGATTACGTTTCGGTGTAAATAATTATCATAGATTTCTACTGAAGAAGTGTATTCATAGGCTGCAAAAGTAGTAAATGTTCCTGGAACATAGGCTTGATCGGCGGCTTTAATCGTTTTTTGCCAAACATTGTTGCTAACTTCTTGTAAGAGCTTTGCGTCTATAGTTCCATCTTGAATACTGTTACCTAATTTTTGTGCAAATGGCCTAAATTTATTTGCTCTACTTAAAATCGATAAAATATCTGAATTAACATTTTCATTTAAATTATGAAGAGGTTTTGCAAGTTCGTACCTTGAAATTTTAGAGGTGGTATCAGCTGCCTCTTTAATAATCCCCATAAAAATTCCGTGATCAGTTACAGCATAAAAGTCTAAAGGGCGACTTAACTGAATTAGATACCCAGTAGGATGTTTAATAGCTTTTCCTCTAGCATATTTGTATGCATCATTGGGTGAGGCGATAGTACCAAAAGTGTAAGCATCAAAAGAGTTTTCTGTATGAACATGCAGATCGCCAAAATAAGCATTTTTGTAAGGATTTGGAGCTGACTTTGAAGCAATATCTTTTTCTATCATTAACTTTACTTCAGGAGTTAAGTTAGAAGAATGAGTTTGATATTGAGTCTCAGAACAAGAAATCAAAATAAAAATTATTAAAAAAAGTAGCTTATGCTGTTTCATTGTTTGATATACCCCTATTGTTAAATTCTCATCATCATAAAGTTATTTCCTATTCGTTTAAAGTATCGCCTCCAAGTATTGCTGGCGTTTCGCAGTAAGTATTTAAAATATAATGTTGATGATCGATTAATCTTTGAGAGAGCACTTCTTTTATCTTAGGAATTTTTGAATTCGATTCAAAAAACATTAGCATGCCTTGATTTTGCTTTGTCTTAGGCATAATACTTAATGGCACAGGCAAGACAGCCATACTCATGGTAGCCCAATATATATCTGCTGCAGATAAAGAGTTTCCTACTAAATATTTTGAACCTTTGGCTTCTTGAGACTCCAATCTTTTATCTATTAGAGAAATAATTTCTGCCATTTTGTTTGGAGCTAAAGAACTTGCGCTTTCACTATATCCATACTTTTGAGCCAAGGGACTATCAAATAAAATTCTCATATTCCAAACTAAACCGTCTTCGCCTAAAACTATGGCGCAAAGTCCAAACATTTTTGCTTTATCATCAAAATTTTCTGGAATTATAGACGGGCTGTCTTCAGCCCCAATTCTTTCTGCCAAAGAGAGCTGTTCTATCCAGACATTTCTTGGTCTTTCTTCGTCATGAAACATGGTAGGTAAGCTAGTCTGACTGGTTAGCTCATAGAGTTTAGCTTGCCGATCTTGTCCAGTTTCCTTATCAGTGCCCATTAAAGGATGAAGAACTCTAATTAAAGGGATCTTTTTGACATAACAAATATTTTTTAGAGCTTCAGCATACATCGCCTGAAGACCGGGAATAAAAGTAACTCTAGTTCCTTTTTTTAAAGAGGTTGATTCTTCTAAAGAAATAAATTCGGGATTATCTTGTTTTTGTTTTTTTGTCATACAAGAATATCAACATAAAAAGTATTTTTACGCTATCTAATTTTTAAAATCCTGGTTTTGAGGCTTTAGAAATTAATAGTTTTTCTATTTTTTCGAAATTTAGTTCTCAAAGACTTTTTGTGTATAGTGTTTTTATACTTCAGAAAGCTATAGGATTTATTGTGATTGAGTTACAAAAAAAAGAGTCGATTTATTTTTTAACTATGGATGCAGGTGAGAATCGTTGGAATACAACTTTTGTAAAGGAATTTGCCAAAGCATTAGATGAAATTGAGAAAGATGAAGGCCCCGGAGCTTTGATAACATCATCTAAAGATCCAAAATTTTTTTCTAACGGACTTGATTTAGAGTGGATGCAAGCACCTGAAAAGCATCCTAAGGGAGGAGATAGAGAAGTTTTTGGAGAAGAATTTATGTTCTTAATGGGGAGAATAATCACCCTTTCTATTCCGACAATCTGCGCTATCAACGGTCATGCTTTTGGCGCAGGTTTTATGCTTGCTCTTTCTCATGATGTTAGATTCATGAGAGAGGATAGAGGATTTCTATGCGCTAATGAAATGCAACTTGGATTAAAAATTCCAAGACCAGAATTAGCTTTATTTCGCCATAAGATTCCTGCAAATTCTTTTTTTGAAACGGTTCAGCTATCTAAACGCTGGACTGGATTGTCTGCTTACAAAGCTGGCATTATCCAAGGAACAGGCTCATTCGAAGATTTGCCTGAATTAGCACTTAAAAAAGCGGAGGAACTAGCCCCCCTTGCAAAGGATAGAAAAAATTATGGAGCTCAAAAAGAGATGCTTTATGGAGAGAACGCAGCTATAAATCTAGAACATGGCCCAGCGCACATGTTAAAAAATTCAAAAGAATTTGAATAATTTTTAAATTTTAAAAATTACAATATTGGTCAATTGATTTGCTTTCGCTTGACAGACATCATGCCCAAATTTCATCATCGGTTGGGACTTTTTTATCAGGGATAATTTTTCCGATACGAGATACATTCATTAGATGTTTATAATCAAGATTTTCCGAAATTGAATTCCCTCCCCAAGAACCACAACCGAGAGTTGTTGTAGGTGCAAAACCATTAGTCAACGAACCTCCAGCAGTAGTAGAACTCGGTTGGTTAACGACAAGGCGACTAATTGGTAGCTCAAGGCCAGCTTTTTGAATATTTTCATCGTTATTTGAATGCAAGGCTGCTGAATGACCAGCTCCCTCAACAAGCAGATTAGCTTTTGCCATATTGACTGCATCTTCGAAAGTTGAATAAGGCACGATGGCAATGACTGGACAGAGTTTTTCTTTGGCCAAAACATCTTCAGTTCCTGATCCATCAGCTGGAAGCAAAATAAGTCTAGAAGAATCTGGAACGTCTATTCCTGCCATTTTTCCTACGTCAGTTGCTGATTTTCCCACAACATCTTTATTCAAGTACCCGTCTTGAAAAACTACTTCTCGTAATTTTTGTATTTGGTTTTTATCATCAGTGAACCAAACCTTGCCTGTATTTGTGAATAATTCTATCGTTTTATCAAAATTTTCCTCAGGAGCAATTACAAATTGTTCGTGAGAACAAATAATGCCATGATCGAAAGATGCTCCATCTACTATCTTTTCAACAGCATCTTGTAAGTCTATATTTCTATCAATTATGACTGGTACATTTCCTGCCCCTACCCCAAAAGAAGGTTTGCCAGATGAATAAGCGGATTTAACCATCGCGCCTCCGCCCGTAGCAACGACCACATCAGCAGACTGCATAAGTTGTTGCGTCTTTTCAACAGAACCGTCAGTAACAACTTGAATAAGATTATCAGGACCATCGTGAGATTTAACGATTTTCATAAATTCTAAAGCTAAGTACTCAGCACATTTTTGAGCCTTTGGATGAGATGCAAAAATAACTGCATTACCAGTTTTGAGTGCAAACATGCCATTACACATCGGAGTTACAATCGGATTTGTCACTGGAGTTACAGCAGCGACTACTCCCATTGGTTTGGCAACAAAAACTAGGTTTGAATCAGCATCTTCACCAATCACTCCTCTTGATTTTTTATCTTTAAGGTTATTCCATATAACTCTTGCTTTACCCTTATTTTTTAAGACTTTGTCATCATAAGATCCCATATCTGTTTCATCCACAGCCATTTTTGCTAGCGGCTCGGCGTTATCGTAAACAAATTTACCTATATCGCGAACAATTGCATCAACTTGTTCTTGATTAAATGACTCGTATTCCGCTTGAGCATTTCGCGCATTAGTAACGAGATCTTGAATTGATAAATCATTGGTTATCTGGGATTCTTCGTTGCTCATTTTTACTCCAATCTTATTGATTTTTAGGACAATTATAGCTCATATCATCTTAATAACGACAATTGGAAGTCTACAGAGTGTTTGGCTTTGCAATTCCAATACACATTCTGCATCGATTCAAATCACTATTTTTGGCATTCTTTTCCTCTCAACATCCCTATGAATAAGTTCCACTTTCTTTGATCTAAATCACGTCCTGTCCACCAAATTGCGTGATCTTTGTTATTTAGCTGGTCATTAATAATCAATCCCCACATCGGCTCAATTTGATTTGGTAGCATTGAGTAACGTACGTCTGTTACAAGTTTTTTTCCTTTATCAAATCCTAAATAATCTTGAGAAAACCATCTAAATCTTTCAACATCTTTGGCCTGCTGACTCTTTTTATCAAGTCCGGGTAAATGTTGCTGGTAGTTAAAAATCTCTATACTCTCTCCAGAACAAACGATTGATGATTGAACTGTCCTAATTGCATCAACATAAAAAGTTTTTTCATTTTGATAAATAGACTTCCACAAAATTAAATTTCCAAAGGATGGCTTAAGAGTTAGACGCTCAGGATTGTGTCCTCTTGATTCTGCTAGGTCATTTGCTGCTGATAAAGCTCTTTCATATTGAACGAAACCTAAAGAAAGATAAAAAATAACCCATCCAATTGAAAAAAAACTATAAATTCTTTTTTTTGTTTTTATTGCAACTCCAACAAGAATTAAAACAGGAATTGTAAACAGAGGATCAACTATAGAAATATTATTCCAAGTTATTCGTTCATTTGAGAACGGCCAAAAAAGCAGAGTTCCATAAGAGGTACAGGCATCGAGTAATCCGTGTGTAGCGTATCCAAGAAAACTTGCTATGTAGATAGTCTTGAAACTCATTGATTTCTTAACTAATGGGAAGATGATTAATGCAACAATCATAGAGCCAAAGGGAATAAAAAAAAGTGAGTGAGAGAACTGCCTATGATATTCAAGAAATAAAATTGGATCAGTGGAAGACTGGATCAAGACATCTAAGTCAGGTGCTAATCCAGCAAGAAAACCAATAATGCCTATCTTAAGAATATTATTCTTACTGGCAGTAGATTGTGCAAAAGCTGCTCCAACTGTTCCTTGAGATAATGGGTCCATTTTTATTCCATGAAAAATAGCTTACAAATCATTCTTTACTTTGCTTTTTGAAAGCCTTGCGATCAATTGCTCTCGGTCGCTCTTCTTCATTGAGCTTTGCCTTATCCAAAGGATCTTTGCCATCCAATAATAATTCGATATGATCCATTTGGTCATTTCCCCAAAATAAATTATCGTCAATAATTATTGTTGGGACGCCAAAAACTCCCTTCTCAATCGCGTTACTAGTCTCATTAATTAGTAAATCTTTTATATCTGATTCAGAAATTTTCTGAATGAGGTTTTCTCCATCTAAGGATTGTTTTGTCAATAAGGCCTTCAATGAGGATAAATCTCCTAGATCTACACCTTGACTCCAGCCCCCTTTAAATATTGCATCTATTACTCCAAGTTGATTAATACCGCTGACTTCCTTCAAAGATATTCTTAAAGCAGCTAGAGGATTAAAGGGATGTTTTTTCGGTGGGTTGTATTCAAATCCATTTATAGCCGCATATCTTATACAATACTCATTTAGCCATCTTAGTTTAGGCGGAATCTCAGCTGGACCTAATTGTCCCCATTTATCCAATAATTTTCCAAATACAATTGGATGTGCTTCGATTTCGCGATTATATTTTTTAGCTAGTATAGGAAGTCTGCGCCATGCAAAGTAGGCATAAGGAGATATAAAATCGAAGTAAAAATGTATTTTTGCAGTCATTAGTTCTTTCTACTTTCGCTTAGTAGAAACCATTTAAACACCGATATGCTTGCTAACAAAATAGCAAGAAAAAGCAGATGAAATTAAGGATAAATCTAATATATTCATAACATATACTCCTTTATAGCATATAGAATAGGCACCTTGAATAATTACAAAATCTTTATCCCTGAGCATTTACGTGCTTATAGACCTAGGCTTATCAGGTGGCTGGGTAAATTCTTAATGAAAATTACAGGTTGGAAAACTACTGGTCATTTTCCTAAAGATCAGCGTGTAGTAATAATCGCTGGACCACATACTTCAAATTGGGATTTTGTTCTTGCCATGTCACTTATTTTAAGTCTTGATGTCAACATTCATTGGGTGGGCAAACATTCAATTTTCAAAAAAGGTTTTCGCAAGCTGCTAAGAAAAATGGGTGGAATTCCTGTAAATAGAGCAAATCCAGAAGGTTTAAAAAATGAAATTTATAACATTACTGAGAAATTTAAAGGTTTTGTCATTGTTATATCTCCAGAGGGCACTAGGAAAAAAGTGAAAAGACTCAAGTCTGGTTTTTTACGCATTGCTAACGAAACCAATAGTAAAATTATGATGGCTGGAGTTGATTTTTCTAAAAAAACTATCGAGCTTGGAGATTTCTTTAGTCCTTCAGGAGATGTAGATAAAGATTTAAAAGTTATCAAAGAATATTTTGCTAACTTTGCTGGGAAGCGTTCAAAACTGTCATAGCATCTTTAATAATCCTTTATTAAAGTAAAAACTACTCTCGCTCAAAAGTTGAACCCTTTGAAATCCCAATAAAAATTGGTTTTCAAAACACTATATCAAAGAGTAATTAAGATAGATGTGAAATAGGTTTTACGATATTCCTAAACCTATAAAAATATTTTCAATTGCCTTCAAATGTACTTTTCTAAATACAGTAGGACTGGCATTTGAATTATGAGGGCTTAAGTAAACATTCTCAAACTTCTTTAAAGGACTGTCATCGCTTAATGGCTCTTCTTCAAAAACATCTAAACAAGCTCCGCCAATTTTCTTTTCTTCCAGAGCAATTATCAAATGCTCTTCTTTAATTATAGAGCCTCGAGCAGTATTTATTAAAATTGAGTCTTCCTTCATAAGATTAAATTCATTATTACTAAACATGTATTTTGAAGTCTTATTTAAATCACAATGTATAGAGATAAAGTCAGAATCTTTTAAAAGAGTTTCAAAAGAGACATTTTGAACATTAGGTATGTTGCTCTCTATGTCTCTGATATCAAAATATGAAACTTTCATACCAAGAGCACTTGCCTTTCTAGCCAATTCACTGCCAATATGGCCTAATCCAAGAATTCCAAGGGTCCTTTCGCTTAGCGTAAAGGAAGGAATTTTTGACCAATTATTATTTCGGACAACAAAATCCTTTTCATTTATCTTTCTTGAAATCATTAAAATATAAGCTAAGACAGTATCAGATAAGGGCGCTGCAAATACATCCAGAACTTTTAAAACCCTTATTTTAAGTTTCTTAGCCGAAATGGAATCAATTGAATCTATTCCTGTTCCCCATTTAGATATCACTTTTAGGTTCTTAGATTTATTTAAAACTTTGGCATTTAGATCGTCATCTCCGCATAAAATACCATCTGCATCTTTAAGTAAGCTTATGAGCTCTTCTTCATTGAGGGATTCAGTTACGTCGAATTCTGGCGTGAAAAGCTCTACTCCTTTTTTTAGGCATAGGTCTTTGTACTCTTCTACATGAGGCAGAATGGGAGGAGCTGAAACTAAAACTTTAAAACTCATTAAAGATACTCCTCTATTAAGCTATCTTCTTTCATTAATAGTCTTACTTCTTCTAAATCTTCTGGCGTATCTACGCTTATCTTGGCTTGGTCGATTTCTACCAATCTGATCTTAACTCCATTCTCAGTTAATCTTAGGAAGTGATTATCTTCTAAAATCTCCAAGGGTGTTTGTTTCCATTCAAGATATTTTTCTAACCAAATTTTACGGTGAGGCACTATAAAACAAAGCTTCCAAAAATATTGATGATCTTTCATGTAAAAATGGGGAATGTCTGATCTAGACGAATAAATAAGATCATTATTTGAATCCATTACTGCTTTAAAATCTGACGAACTATTTATTTTTGAAAACTTAGTTATGCCCATAGATACTTGAATCTCAGAATCATCTATAAGTGGTTGAGTTATTTTATCTACGTGATCAGGATAAAGAAGAGGCTCATCTCCTTGTATGTTTACTACGATTTCAGAATCAATAAATTTACAAGCCTCTCCAGCTCTTTCAGAACTATTCTTGTGATACTTAGAAGTCATTATGCTCTTAATACCGAAGCTTTCTGCAACTTCTTGGATTTCCTTGCTATCTGTAGCTACGTAGACATCATCAAGAGTTTTGGATAATAGTGCTCTTTTGCAAGTATGAATTATCATGGGAAGACCGCAAATGTCGGCTAACGCCTTTCCTGGCAATCTTTTTGACTCAAGTCTTGCTGGAACAACTCCTACAACTTTAGTATTCATCAGGAAAATAATTCATCTATGGCATTTGTAACTCTCTCACCAATCTCTCTTGTTTCGGCAATTGAGTAATTTTCATTAAACGGTATGAGAAAAGACCTAGATAATAAATCTTCAGCATTAGGACTTGTCCCCGGTGGATAAGTTCTTTCCTGATAAGCAAAGCCTTTCCCATACTTCTTTGGATCAATTAGAGCATTTACACATTGATAAAGTGGTGTTGGATTTGCATATCCGTATGCACAAATTAATTCATAATCATCTTTAAGTTTCTCAAGAAGTAGATTTCTACTATCGGTATCATTCATATAAAGAGGATAAGAATAAAACGAGGAATAAGCTCCAATTAGTTTTTTTTGAATTTGAATATGGTCTTGGTAAGAGGAAAAAATATTGTCTAAAACTTCTGCTCTTTCTCTTTTTTTCTTAATTAAATCATCTAGTACTTTCAATTGAGGTTTCAAAATAGCTGCTTGAATTGCATTAAATCTAACATTAGGTGCCAAGAATTCGTAAAATCTATCTTTCAGTGGAAGATGTCGTTGCCATCCTTTATCAACTCCAATGAATGCTTTTCTATGCAATTCTTCTGAATTAGTTACAATCACTCCGCCTTCTCCACAAGTAATTTGCTTACTTTGTTGATAGCTGCCATAGGAAATATCTCCAAAACTTCCTATTTTTTTTTCATTAAATTTTGCTCCATGAGCTTGAGAAAAATCTTCCATCAAGTAAAGATCATTGGCTTTACAAAATTTTACTATTTCTTCTATGTCGGAAGGATTTCCAGCTAGATGGACAACAATTACCGCTCTTGTCTTACTAGTGATTTTTTCTTTTATTGATTCTAAGCTCATATTGAAAGTCTCGGGGTCTAAGTCTCCGAAAACGGGAATAAGATTCTCATATATAACGGGTAAAACGACTCCTATGTCTGCAACTGGGGTGATGATTATTTCGCTAGAAGGAGGTAAATCTAAAGCAACTAAACAACCGTGGAGTGCTGCAGTTCCTGAAGTACAAGTAACAGAATGGTTTGTGTTGTAGTAATCAGCTAGATCCTTTTCTAAATTTAAAACGTAATCGGAAGAATAACGTGAAAAATTTCCTGAACTTCCAATATCAATTAGATCAGTCAAATCCTCTAATTTGAGAGGCTTAGGATATTGAAGAATAAACTCATATCTTTTCATTTTTGCACTATATATTTCCCGCCAGATATTACAATATTTTCACCAGTAATATAGCTTGCATCCTCAGAACAGAGAAATTTTACTGTGCCCGCCACTTGCTGTGGTGTTCCTATAGATTTAAGAGAAATAGGTTTCAATAGGGTAGATTTATTCTTTTTTATGTGACCAGAAGTCATTGGGGTTTCTATAATTCCAGGTGTAACACAATTAACCCTTATATCTTTCTGAGCAAGTTCATCTGCAGCTGATTTAGTAAAATTAATTACAGCAGCTTTATATGCTCCATAAATTGACCCTTCTGCCATGGGCATTATTGCAGCAAAGGAACTTAAATTTACTATCGACGAGCCTTTTTTCATAAAAATAGGAGCAACTTTGCAAACTAAGATAATGGGCAAGAAGTTATTATCATGCAAATTCTTCACAAATTTGTTAGTTATCTTTGTTACGGGACATAGTTTCCACAAACCTACTGAGTTTATAAAGTTATCTACCTTGCCAAAATTTTTCTTTATTTTTGAGAATGTTTCTAAAATTTTACTTTCAGAAGACATATCACAAACATAGCTATTAATTTTTGTTTCAGAATTTGAAGACCTTTTAATAGATTTGACGGCTAATTTATTTCTAGAGCTATTTCTTCCTAGAATAACTATGTTTGAGCCACTCTTGTAAAATGCCTTTGCTATCTCAAGTCCGATACCCGAGTTACCGCCGGCTACGATAGTTAAATTTTTATCCATTGCATTTATATTGGAAAAGGAGATTGACCTCCATCTATCCTTATTACTTGGCCGCTGACATATGCTGCCTGAGGGGATAATAAAAAAGACACAACTCCTGAAATATCATCAAGAGTTGCGGGTTTCAGTAATCTTGAATCTGATTTTGAAAATATTTTTTCTCTATCTTTTTTGCTTCTATCTTTTATTGTAGCAAGAAATCTACCAGTCAAAGTTCCTCCAGGAGCTATGGAATTTACATTTATATTGAAATCTCTCAAACTAACTGCAGTAGCTCTGGTGAGCTGTGCAACAGCTGTTTTTGCTATTGAGTACGATATTTCACTGTCTATACCTTGATTAGCATTCATTGAAGAGGTCGTTACGATAGACCCAAATTTCTGTTTTTTAAGTAAAGGTACAACGGCCTTTACCGAATTAAAACAAGTCAAATAATTTCTATCCATAATAATCTTGTTATCTTTAATAGAAATATCAAGATTATTATTTTTAGGCTTTTTACCATCAGCCTTTTTAGAATAGCCTGCTACATCTCCACCAGCATTAAAAACACACCCGTGTATTTCTCCGAAATCTTTAAAGATTTTTTTAAAGATTTTTTCTGTAGCAGAAAAATCAGTTAAATCACATTTATAAAATTTGTTATCGCTACCAGATGAATTAAGAGAATCTAATAATTCCTTAAGAGAAGATACCTCGCCATAAACATTGCATGCTGTGTCACTTAAATCAACTAAGGCAATACTAAAGCCTTGATTAGCAAGATAGTAAACATGATTCAAGCCCAGTCCACGGGTAGAGCCAGTAATTAATATATTTTTCATGATAAAAATAATACTTGGGTTTAAAAAAGTATTGAACGTAATACTAGCAAAAGTTTACAAGTTTCTATACATCAAGGCACATAAACAAATGATTTAAAGTATTTTAATTTATTTATTTTTATATTTAATGATTTAAATATTCTAAAAAATATATTTATTAAAGAGGTTAAATTTTAGACGTACCGATTAAGCAAAATCTAAAAAATATTTTAAAAGAAATTTACTTTGTAAATAACTAGTCATGACTAGCTCCATCTACTAATCCTATATTGATATCTTTGGATAAATCTAAATCATCTAAGCAGTTAAAATTTACTGATATTTGATCAGGATATCTTCTTCTTTTGTGATGAGTATAAACTCCGCAAACTTTACAAAAATAATGCTCAGCAATATTTTTATTCCATTTGTATAAACCTAAATATTCATTTCCTTCTAACAAAGTAAAAAAATTAAGTGATACCGGTTTCATTACAATAGATTTCTTTCTACATAAGGAGCAGTTACATTTATATAGATCCTCATAAACATTCTCAGTCTCTATTTGAAAACGAACTTTCTTACAATGACAAGATCCTTCAAACATCTATTACTCCCATTCAATAGTTAGTTTATGTAATAGTAATAATAATGAGAAGCATAAGACTGACAAAGAATGCGATTCCTGTTCGAATTTTATTATAGTAATTCCATTTATTTTCAAATTTTATACGCTCTTTATTTAGCTTCTCTTTGTCTAAATTATTGATATCCAAGTTCTGAATTCTTCGATTTAAAGGCAGGTGGATTTGTATGGTGATACCTTGGACGCCAAATAAGTAAATACTACAAACACAAATTATCAGTAAAGAATTCGGAAATCCCAAAGTTATCATGCAGCTCAATATCGTTACAAAAACTGAAATGGTTGATCCCAGCCAAACCAATAAAAAAAGCGGTTGATTATTTTGGATTACTTCATCTATTAGCTGGAACGCTTTTAAGAATTCTTTATCTTCAAATTTTGAAATGCCAGGCATTACGACAATCGCAAAAACTAGAGTAATTCCAGCAACTAATGAGCATAACAGTGCTGATGAAATTAAGGATATTTCTAATATATTCAATTTATTCCCACTCAATAGTGGCTGGTGGTTTACTAGAAATGTCATAAACTACCCTGGAAACCTTTGGTATCTCATTAATGATTCTGTCAGAAACTTTGTTTAAAAAATTATGATTTAAATGTGATGCCTTGGCGGTCATAAAATCAACTGTCTCAGCTGCTCTTAAAGCAATAACATATTCGTACCTTCTTGCATCTCCCACCACACCAACACTTTTAATAGGCAAAAAAACTGCAAATGCTTGACTCACTTTGTCATAAAGGTTTGCCGCCATGAGTTCTTCAATAAAAATATGGTCTGCCTCTCTTAAAATATCTAACTTTGCTTTTGAAATTTCACCCAACATTCTTACCGCCAACCCTGGACCAGGAAAAGGATGCCTGCCAATTAATAATTTAGGTAATCCTAGGGTTGTACCAATTTTTCTAACTTCATCTTTGAACAATGAGTTTAAAGGTTCCACCAAAGGCAAGTCCAAGTAGTCTGGCAATCCACCAACATTATGATGGGATTTAATAACGTGAGCTTTTCCTCCCTTAATTCCTGATGACTCTATAACGTCTGGATAAATTGTTCCTTGCGCTAAAAAAGATATATTTTTTATTTTTTTCGCTTCTTTCAAAAAGATATCAATAAAATTGTTACCAATGATTTTTCTTTTCTTTTCTGGATCAGTTTCTCCTTTTAGATTTTTTAGAAAATATTTCTCTGAATTTGAAAAATGAATTTTTATTTTTAAAGCTTTGCTAAGATCCTTGAGAACCTGTTTGGCCTCGTCTTTTCTTAACAAGCCATTATCGACAAAAATGCATTCCAGATTTTTTCCAATAGCTTTGGATAACAGTGCTGCAACAACAGAGGAATCAACGCCCCCTGAAATACCCAACAAGACTTTTTTGCCTCCAACTTGTTTTTTAATATCTTCAATTAGTTTTTCAACGATGTTTTCCGGCTTCCAATTTCCCTGACAACCACAAATATCTTTGGTGAAGGTTTTAAGGATAAGTTCACCTTTCTCGGTATGAGTTACTTCTGGGTGAAACTGAAGTCCATATTTGTTTAGAAGTTTATTTTCAAAAGCAGCTATTGGGCTATTTTTTGAGGATGCAATTTTTTTAAACCCTTTAGGCAAATGAGAAACTTTATCGCCATGGCTCATCCAAACTTTTAAAGGTGAAGTCTTTATTTTATTGAATAATGTACTTTTGAGCGTTTTTAATTCAGCGTGACCAAATTCACGTTTGTTTGAAGCCTTAACTTTTCCTTTGAAGTGTTGAGCCATCAGTTGCATTCCGTAGCAAATACCCAAAACAGGGATATCGCTTTCTAAAATTTGAGAATCAATTTTAAGCATCTTTTTGGCATTAACTGATTCAGGACCGCCAGACAATATAATACCTTTGGGGTTTTCTTTGAGAATTCTTTTATAAGACGAGCTACAAGAGAGAATTTCAGAGTAAACGCCAAGCTCTCTGATTCGTCTTGCTATGAGTTGCGTATATTGAGAGCCAAAATCCAGAATAATTATTTTTTCTGAATCGATGGGATATTTCACTTTTAACTGATTCTATAGTTTGGAGCTTCTTTGGTAACGCTTACATCATGAACATGACTTTCATTAATACCAGCGGATGTTATTTTTACGAATTTCGGTTTAGTCCGCATCGTTTTTATATCTTTACTGCCCGTATATCCCATACTCTGTCTTAAACCGCCAAGCATTTGGTGTATCGCTGTTTCTACCCAGCCTTTATAAGGAACCCTGCCCTCGATACCTTCAGGAACTAACTTATCCGAACTTGAGACTTCCTCTTGAAAATAACGGTCTCCCGAATTAGTTTCTCCTGACATAGCGCCTACTGATCCCATGCCTCGATAAGATTTGTAGCTTCTACCTTGATAAAGTTCAACTTGGCCAGGTGCCTCTTCGGTTCCGGCTAGAATACTACCCAACATCACAGTACTTGCTCCGGCTGCTATTGCCTTAGCTATGTCACCAGAAAACCTAATCCCGCCATCGGCAATAACGGGGACATTTTTTTTCCCAATTGCTTTTACAACATTTGCAATTGCTGATATCTGAGGAACGCCAACGCCCGTAACGATTCGAGTAGTGCATATTGAACCAGGACCAATGCCAACTTTTATGGCATCTGCACCTGCTTTAATCAGGTCTAAAGCTCCCTCTCCTGTAGCAACATTTCCACCAATCACTTGAATTTTCTTGTTTAATTTCTTAATTCTTTTAACTCTTTCTATAATTCCTTTTGAATGACCATGAGCACTATCTACAACGATGACGTCTACTCCAGCAGTCAACAAGGCGTCTACCCTCTCATCAGTTTCTTCTCCATTGCCAACGGCAGCTCCAACGAGAAGCCTCCCTTCAGAATCTTTCGAAGCAAAAGGAAAGTCTTTGTTTTTATTAATGTCTTTTAAAGTTACTAATCCTTTTAAGTTAAAACCTTTGTCTACCAATAAAATCTTTTCTATTCTGTTTTTATATAAAAGGTTTTTAATATGATCAATATTTGCGGATTCTTCAGCTGTGACAAGACGTTTT
This sequence comes from Gammaproteobacteria bacterium, assembly GCA_003331625.1. Taxonomy (GTDB): domain Bacteria; phylum Pseudomonadota; class Gammaproteobacteria; order Magnimaribacterales; family AG-339-G14; genus MEDG-81. The sequence continues at coordinate 108,878 of QOPF01000002.1, forward strand.
TTTGGAGTCATGATCGATTTCACTGGAGCCGATAGATCCGAAACGTTTCTAAAATCTCTAGAGGTTACAATCCCAACTAGATTGCCATCATTGACAACTGGCATCCCGGAAATATTTAAATCTTGTGTAAGTTTTATTAGCTCTCCAACACTTTTATTAGAAGCTATGGTGATAGGATCTCTGACTATGCCGCTTTCAAACTTTTTGACAATGCTGACTTCCTTGGCCTGATCTAAGATAGAAAGATTTTTGTGAATAATGCCGATTCCACCTAATTCTGCCAGAGCAATGGACATTCGACTTTCTGTTACTGTATCCATTGCAGCTGAAACAACAGGAATTTTTAAAGTTACTTCTTTTGTGAGTTTTGTGCTTAAATCGGTTTCTTGAGGTAGGACGCTAGAGTATTGCGGTACTAAAAGTACATCATCGAAGGTCAGAGCTTGCTCTTCTATACGCAACATTTTCAAATTATACAGAAAGGAAATAAAAAACAAAGTAATCGTAAATTTATGAAATTTAAAGGCTGGCAAATGGTTTATACCGGAATGATGATGGAATTCTCCGTTGTTGGTTTTGTTTTCTATTGCTTTCCTCTAATGTTCTCAGTTTTAGAAAGAGACATCGGTGCGACGCAATCTCAAATGTCTAGTGCTTTAGCTCTGTGGTTTATAGGTTCAGCTATTGCTTCAATTTTTTTAGGTCGATTACTGGATAGGTATTCGATCAAAAAAATTATGATGATTGGTGGAATTATTTTTAGCCTAGGTTTGTTTTCTATTTCTTTTGTGGAAAGTAGTTTTAGTTTGCTTTTAATTTATGCAACTTTACTTGCAGTTGGTGGCCCTGCTTTAGGCAACCTATCTGTAACAAAATTAGTAGCTAATTGGTTTGAAAGCAACGCCGGTGTTGCCTTGGGTGTAGCTGCGATAGGTATATCTTTTTCTGGAGTTATTCTTCCTATTTTAGTAGATCCTTTAATTGATAGGATTGGTTGGCGAAACGTATACATGGTATTCGGTTTATTAGTAATTTTTATACTCATTCCAGCAGTTAGATACTTAGTCATTGATACGCCAGAAGAAATAGGCCAACAAAAAGATAACCTATCGGAGCAGCCAAAATCTATGTCAACTTTTGAGCTTATGGATTTAAAAGATTTTCTCAAAAAAAGTATTTTCTGGGTTATTTCTCTTGCTTTCGCTTTTCAGTTTTTAGCTATGGGAGGCGTTTTATTACACCTTCCTTTACATTCAGAAAATCTAGGCTTTCTTGGAAGTTGGTCAGTTTTTGGGTTCCCTATTAAACAAACGGTGTTTGCCTATTCTTTTGCTGCCTTCGGGGGGGTTATAGGAAAAGTATTGCTTGGCTACTTGATGGATAAATTAAAACCAAATATTCCCGTCATGCTTATGATGGCAATGCAATCTTTTGGCATATTTGGTTTAACTCTTGCTACTGATTACAGCTTGTTTATAGTTTTTTGTTTTGTTTTTGGACTTGGTTTTGGTGGCGCAATGCCTTTAATGAGCGCCAGCTTTCTAAAAGCTTTTGGTCCTCAAAATTTGGGTTCAGTCAGGGGTATCTCCGCTTTAATTATTGTGCCAGTTCAGCCAGTTGGCATGGTCTTAGTTGGCAGAGCTTTTGATTTAAATCTGTACATTGAATCTTTTTTCTTAATGGGCGCAATAACTCTTATTGGATTTTTTATCGCCTCAAGAATAATTATTCGATAAATAAAGAATCTGTTTTTGCTGCAGCAATAAAATCATTTTTGTGCAGTCCTTTAATTTTATGTGACCACCATGAGACTGTAACCTTTCCCCACTCTAATAATATTTCAGGATGATGATCTTCTGCTTCTGCAAGGTGAGCTACTTTTTGAAGAAAGCCTAATGCTGAAAGATAGTCTTTAAAAGCAAAAGCACAAGTTAATTGTTCGATGCCATCAACCTCGATAATATTCCAACTTGGAATTTGAGGTAAAAGTTCTTTTTTTTCTAAAGAAGTAACAAGAGGAGCATCAGCCTTGCAAGCCTCACATTTACCTTCGATAAGTCTTTCCATTAATTTATTCCGCCTTTGGTTAATTTAGCCGGATCAAGAAGTTTTTGAAGCTTGGCTTTGGATAAGTTTGTCTCTTCCATAGCAACTTCTATTATCGGTCTATTCTCTTTGTAAGCTTTTTTAGCTATTGCCGCTGCTTTTGCATAACCAATGATTGGGTTTAATGCCGTTACTAAAATAGGATTTTTATTCAAGGAAGCTTGAATAGATTTTTTATTTACCTTAAAGGTCTTAATTGCTTTATCGGCTAGAACATTCATGCCACCATCTAAAATAGCAATACTTTTAAGCAAGTTATATGCGATTACCGGAAGCATTACATTTAATTGAAAGTTACCTGATTGGGCTCCAACTGAAATAGTTACATCGTTTCCTATTACATCAGCAGCTACCATTGCTACGGCTTCAGGTATTACAGGATTCACCTTGCCTGGCATAATACTGCTGCCTGGCTGAAGTGCTTGAAGTTCGATTTCAGATAAACCTGAAAGTGGCCCGCTATTCATCCATCTAAGATCGTTAGAGATTTTCATCAAAACAATGGCCAGATTTTTTAATTCCCCAGAAACCTGAACGGCAGTATCTTGCGCGCTCAATTCATGAAAAAAGTTCTCGCTAGCAACAAATTTATATTTTGCACCACTTAAGTTGCTCAATTCTTTTGCAAATAATTTAGCAAATCTTGGGTGAGCATTGATTCCAGTTCCAACTGCTGTGCCTCCTAATGGCATCTCCAATAATCTAGCTTCCATAAAAAATAGTGTTTTTCTTGAATTTTTTAGTTGAGCTGACCAAGCTGAAAGCTCTTGACTGAAATCTACTGGCATTGCATCCATCAAATGAGTTCTGCCCGTTTTAATCATATTTTTAAGAGAAAGTGCTTTCTTATCAATTGTCGCTATTAATTTGTCCAAAGAAGGAATAAGTTTTTTTGTGAGATCCATATGGGCACTTAACTTAATGGCTGTTGGAATAACATCATTACTACTTTGACTCATATTGACATCATCGTTAGGGTCTATTTTTTGTTTGCTAGCTTTTGAAGCTAAATTTGCAATGACCTCATTAGCGTTCATATTTGAACTAGTTCCTGAACCAGTTTGAAATACATCTATTGGAAAATGAGAATTGTGCTTACTTTGCCAGACTTCTTTGGCTGCTTTAGATATTGCATAAGCTTTTGTTGATGAAAGCAAGCCAAGTGATTTATTGGCACGAGCAGCAGCATCCTTTATCAATCCTAAAGCATCAACAAAAGAATTTGTAAAAGGAAAATCCATTTTTATGCCGCTAATGGGAAAATTGTTAACGGCTCTTTGAGTTTGTGCTCCATACAAAGCTGAATTGGGTACGTAGACCTCTCCAAGACTATCTTCTTCAATCCTGAAACCTTTTTTTCTTTTTGGCATAATGTATTTTGTTTTACTAAATGAATTTTTTTAAATTGTACAAAATATTAAGTTAAAATATTGAACAATTTTCAGGAGAAGGTGAAATGTCAGAAGAAAAAAAAATTAAACTACCAATAGATACGTCTCTTGGAAAACTTCCATATAAAACTAAGGGTTCCCTTATCCCCGTTGAATGCAAAACCATGGAGGAAACAAGAAGACACCAATTAGAAAGATTAGCTGCAGGCTTTAGAATGTTTTCTCATTTTGGTTACGATGAAGGCATTGCAGGGCACATTACTTTAAGAGACCCAGAATATCCTCATTACTTTTGGGTTAATCCGTTTGGAATGCACTTTGGGCAAATATGTATTTCAGATTTAATTTTAGTTGATCGCGATGGCAATATTGTTCAAGGTGAAGACAAGATGTTAAATACAGCTGCCTTTGCAATTCATTCTAGACTTCATGAAGCAAGACCTGATGTAAATGCTGCTGCCCATTCTCATTCTATGTACGGAAAGTCTTTTTCAACACTTGGAAGGTTATTAGAGCCTATTACTCAAGATTCATGTGCTTTTGTTGATGATCATGTTTTATTTGATGATTTTACAGGTGTAGTTTTAGAAACAGATGAGGGCGATAGAATCGCCAAAGCTTTAGGAGACAAAAGAGCTGCTATATTAAAAAATCATGGTTTGCTCACAACTGGAGAATCTGTAGATGCAGCTTTGTGGGCGTTTTTATCAATGGATAGATGCTGTCAATCACAACTGTTGGCAGAAGCTGCTGGACAGATGGAAAGAATATCAGACGATGTTGCAAAACTTACTAAATCTCAAGTTGGATCAGAGTTTGCCATGTGGGCAAGTTTTCAGCCTCTTTATGATTTGATGCTTGAAAAAGATAGTAGCTTTTTAAACTAAATACATTCTCGTAAAAAATACTTAAAATGCAGGAAATTCTACAGCCAGTCTATTTGGCAATTTTCTCATCTTTTTTCCTTCTTTCTTTAATCGTTCATTTTGTATTTAGGATCTTATTTAAAAGATTAAACATAGTTGACATACCTGATGGAATAAAAAAAAAGCATAAGCAAATGGTTCCTATTTCAGGTGGCATTTCAGTAGTGATTTCTTTAGTTTTGATTGTTGTTATTTATTACTTTTTAAATTCTTTACAATTAATAGAGGCCTTGTCACAAAATGAAAAACTAAAAGTAAGTTCTCCTGCTATAGATATTAGAACTGGCCTCTTAATTGGCTTTACTGGTTTAATCGTTGCAGCGGTTTCTTTCTTTGACGATATTTTAGAGCTTCCTATTTGGTTTAGATTTATGACATTAATTTTATGCTCAAGTATTGTTATAAGTCTTAGCGATCTTAGCCTATCATCTTTAGGAGATCTCCTTGGATTTGGAGAAATCAAACTATATGGTATTTATTCAACTTTGATTACAATTTTTTGTATTGTTGGCGTTGCTAATGCCTTTAATTGGATAGATGGCTTGGATGGTCTATTTTCTTCTCAAGTTTTGATTGCAACAGGGTCAATATTTTATTTTGTTGGTGGAAATGGAGTATTTTTAATTTTATTTCTTTTAGCCTTTTTGCCTTATATGATGATGAACGCAGGTTTTTTTGGAGAAAGTACTAAAGTTTTTATTGGTGATCATGGTGCTATGGCCTTGGGCTATTCAATAGGTTGGATGTTGTTAAGCATTGCCGAATTTGGAGCTATAAATCCTATTACAGCTCCATGGATTATAGGTTTAGTTTTATTAAATGCCTTAAGAGTGATGTACAAAAGATTACTTCTTGGAGTTTCTCTTTTCAGATCAGATAGAGAACACATCCATCATTTCTTTTTAGATAATAACTATTCTAAAAGATTATCTCTATTAATCATTGTACTAATTAGTTCTTCAATAGCCTTAATTGGCGTGCTGTTTCAAGCAGTTGGCGTTCCAGATAGCGTAGCCTTTATTAGTTTTCTAGGAATTTTTGTATTATGGTCCTTTTTAAGTTTTTACCTAAAAAAAAATTGAAAACCAAGGTGCTTAACTTTTTTTAGAGAGCAGTTCTTCTACTTGCCATAAAGTATCTTTGCCAAAGAACATTTCGTCATCAATGAAAAAGGTTGGAATACCGAAAACTCCTCGCTCTACTGCTGCTTCTGTATTTGCAATTAGCTTGGCTTTAACTTCTGGATCTTGCATTTGTGTCATTAATTTTTCACCATCAAAACCCGATTCGATAAAAGCAGCTTTAATCACTTCTGGATCATCCATTTTCTTTGGTTCCTCCCACATGTGAACCAAAACTTTATCAATATAATCTTCTAGATAGCCATCCATTTCAGCAGCTACTGCTCCTCTAATAATTTGTAAGCTAATTACTGGAAAATGGGGATTCATTTTAAAGTCCTGTAAATCATGCCTTTCTATAAATCTTTGCATTTCTTTATTTTGATACTCATTTTTATTTTTGACCCCAAAAAATTGTTCCATCGGCGGTTTGTTGTTTGTAGCTTTGAATATTCCACCCAATAAAACCGGAATGTAATTTATTTCTACATCGTTTTTTTCTTTAATTTCTTTAATTACTTTGTGGCTCAAATAAGCATTTGGGCTTGCAAAATCAAAATAAAAGTCTATTTTTTTCATGTTTTATTCTCCTTTTAAACATTTGTTACTATAAAAATTTAATGCATTTTTTTCGTATGCATTATCTGCTAAGTTTGCTAAAAATTTACACTTAGTTTGTTCTTTTTTTATTCTTGTATCAGCATACAATCTTTTGAATTCTTCTATACGTTTTAACTCAATATCGCTCATGACTATTCCTTGGTCATTTACAGAATCTAAAATTAAAAATTTGTCTCCTGATTTAGTCCATGCTTTCCATTTTGGAAGGTTTTTATCCCTGCCTTTCCCTGGATTACCAGTGTAAGCAAACTCTGCCCAATAAGACTGCATGGCTATAGAAAGTCTAGTCGCATCTGGTAGATTATCTTCATTAAACATAAATCTTTCAATGCCTAGAAGTTTCATAGTTCCAGTTATGAAGGGAATTTCCATTGCATGCGCTGCGCCAAAAATTTTAGAAAAATCCATCCATAATAATTTGCCTTGCTCATCCCAATCAAAACGGTAGGCGAAAACGTCTCTCTTACCAGAAGAAAACATATCCCTTGCTGGATTATCCACTGCTGATATTTTCCAGTTATTGGAAGCATACTCAGCAGTCAAATCATACATTTCTTGATTTCTCACAATAATCATTCTGTTAAAGAGACTTGTTGAATAATCTGATTTCATTGCAGCAAAGAGTTTTGTTTCATCACGATTAGTCCCGAAAATAACTGGGACATCATTATAAAATTCGGAGTTCGAGTAAATCATGCCTTTTTTAGGTAAAACATGGCCATCAGAAAGTACTCTTGGAATAGATTTATTCCCACTGATTTTAGACTTGTCTATTTCTTTGTATATTTTAAAAATTTCATCTAAATTAACTTTTTGAAGAGTTTCTAGAAGTTTAAATTCATTCATCGCTTCTTGAGCTATGTTTGCTTCAAATAAATCTTGAGATAGCTCAGCGTTAACCAGCAACCTACTTACAATTTCTTTAGAAGAAGTTAAAAAAGAAGATTCTTTATTATCAAAAAATTTTGACGATTCTTTCAAATTAAACGTTCGCGTAGCTCCACTTTGCGAAATAGCTTTGTGAAAAAGTCCTTTTGCTAATGGAGAACTTAATAGAGCAAATACGTTTTGACCGCCCGCCGATTCTCCGAATATTGTCACATTGTTTTTATCGCCGCCAAAGTCTTCAATATTTTTTTCTACCCACTTTAAAGCCAAAATTTGATCCAAAGTTCCAAAATTTCCAGACTTATCCTCTAAATTATTGGAAGTTTCAGAAAAAGACGGATGGTAAAACCAACCAAGAAATCCAAGTCGATAATTTATAGAAACGATTATTAAGTTATGTGCGGCAGATAATTTACTAAAATCATACGATCCCGACTCGCCGGAAGTATTTCCCCCTCCATGAATCCAAAACATAACGGGTAGTTTTTTTTCATTGGATATATTTTTTGGCGTGTAAACATTAAGGAAAAGACAATCCTCCGAGCCAACATACTCCCCTTTGCCTTTTTTCTCTATCGATACAGATTCTCTTTGGGGGCAGGCGTTACCAAATTTTGTAGCTTTAAAATTTTTTGTATCTGATTCTAAGATTCTTGGAGCCTTCCATCTTAAACTGCCTACTGGAGGCTGAGCATAAGGAATACCAAGCCACTGATAAGTATTATTTTGTTCAAGACCTACATATTTTTCAGAAAAAGAAAAAATAGAATTTATTTTTTCTGGATTAATGGTCTTTGATGATTGTATTGCACAAGAATTAATTATTAAGACAGAAAAGAAAATTAAGATATTTTTCATAGAGTTCATAAAAGGATTTTTTGTTTTGAAATAAAAGTATATAGTAAATTTTGATTTTGAAAATTTAAAAAAGAGAACATTATGCAAATATCACCAATTCCGACTCTTTCTGATGAAATAAATGACATTAGAACCAGAACGGCTAATATTGTCGCAGATAAAATTATTCCTAATGAAAAAGAAATTTATTCTAAAAGTGAAAATTCTTCCTCTGTAAGAAAAGAAATTCGTGAAGAAGTAAAAAAAGAAAAATTATGGGCTCCTCATTTACCAGAAGAGTATGGCGGTATGGGTATCGGTTTTATGGCACATGCATACATGAATGAAATCCTTGCGTGGTCACCTCTTTCCAATAGACTTTTTGGTGTCATTGCGCCTAACTCGGGTAATCAAAAAGTTCTTCTTAAATATGGTTCAGATGATCAAAAGAAAAAATGGCTGGAACCGCTTATTGCCGGTGAGATGGAATCTGCATTTTCAATGACTGAACCTGATAATGCTGGATCTGATCCAAGATCAATCCAAACGACTGCTAAAAAAGATGGTGATCAGTGGGTAATAGATGGGCATAAAGTAATGACTTCAAATGGAATTAAAGCAGATTTTGCTATTGTCATGTGTCGAACTGAAGAAGAAGGAGATGATGGTGAAGTCAATTCTAGGATGACTCAAATAATTGTTCCTACAGATACTCCTGGGTTTAATGTCATTAGATCGGTTCCTATATGGGGACACACTGGCGGAGATCACGTGGAAATAAAATATGAAGATGTAAGAGTACCGATTGAGAATCAATTAGGTGCCAGAGGAACTGGCCATGCTGCAGCCCAGGATAGATTAGGAGCCGGCAGAGTTTTTCATTGTATGAATAGTATTGGTCAGATGTGGCGAGCTTTTGATCTGATGCTTCAAAGGACAATTACTAGAGAAGTTCACGGTGGAAAACTTGAAACAAAACAGCTTATTCAAGGTTTTATTGCTGATTCTTACATCGATATTCAAGCAGCTAGGCTAATGACTATTCACTGCGCAGAAGTCATGGATAGTGAAAATGATCCAAGGGTTGATATTTCAGCAATAAAAATATTTGTTCCTGAAGCAATGCATAGAGTTGTAGACAGAGCTATTCAAGTTTATGGCTGGAAAGGAGTTTCTGCAGACTTGCCTCTTTTTGGGATGTATCAAGGAGCAAGGACCTTGAGATTAGCTGATGGCCCTGATGAAGTTCATAGAATACTTATCGCAAAACAGGTTTTAAAAAAATATCACCAAGGATTATCTTGGGATTTTGGAATCTAAGCTTTTATTAGCTTTGCGTCTTTAGCAATATTATCTTTTAAGAAATCTTTTGGTGATTCACCAATCTTTACTAACTTTAAACTAGACGAAGCCGTAGCAATTAATTCTTCATTTTGATAAAGCTCAGCTGAAGAAAAGCCTATAGATTTTCCTAGCTTTATAACTTTAGACTGACAAATTAGTTTTCCGGGTCTACCTGCAGCAAGAAAAGAAACATTAATATCAATGGACATTGGCGTATAAATGAAGTCTGTTAGTTCCATAACTAAAAAAGCCATACAAGAATCCATCATTACGGTAGTGAAACCACCCTGAATTATTGTTCCATTGCTATGACATATGTCCTCGGTTGCTTGAAAAGACATCTTTAAAGATTGATTTTTATAGTTTATTTCTAAAATTTTCCCAGATAACTGCTTCATGTACTCTGGAGTTTGATCTTTTTTCATATTTGTTGTTTTAGTTTGAAAAGGATGAAAAAGCTTCTATCGCTTTCTTACGAGATTCTTTTAAGTCAACCAAATGCTGACTATACCCTATCTTGATTCTTTCATCAGGCAGAGGATCATGAACTTTTTTCAATACTGAAAGTTGTGGAAGCCATTTTTTTATAAAAATTCCATCTTTGTCAAATTTTTCCGATTGAGTAATAGGATTAAAAATTCGAAAATAAGGTGCTGCATCCACGCCTGTCGATGCACTCCATTGCCATCCTCCATTATTGGATGCAAAATCTCCATCGATTAAATTCTTCATAAAATATTTTTCTCCTTTGCGCCAATCTATAAGAAGATTTTTGGTCAAATACATAGCTACAATCATCCTCAATCTATTATGCATCCATCCGGTTTTATTCAATTGAGTCATAGCTGCATCAATAATTGGTACACCTGTCTCCCCGTTAGTCCAAGCCTTAAAATGATTGTCATTATTTTCCCAAGGAAAATTATCGTACTTTTCAGAAAATGAAAGATTTTTACTTACTCGAGGAAAATTAAATAAAATATATTTATAAAATTCTCTCCAGATAATTTCAGTAACCCAGGTTTTTACCCCTATGTTTTCTTCGCTATGAAACTTTAAAGCACTTGCCAAACATTGTCTTCCAGAAATAATTCCTGAAGAAAGATATGGAGATAAAGAACTAGTTCCATCGATGGCAGGAAAATCTCTTGTGTCTTTATAATCAAGAATCTTTCTTTCAGTAAATTTAGATAATCTATTTAGAGCATAATCTTCGCCAACATTATAGAGTTTTAAAATATTTTGTTTCTCTACATCTAGTTGAAAGAGTTCAACTTGGTCACTACCTAAAAACTGTGATTTTTGTTTTTTAGGCAACCCACAAAGTTTTATTTCATTTTCAAATAAATTTGATCTAAAAGCTTTTGAGTAAGGCGTAAATACTTTAAAAAAAGTATCACTTTGTGTCTTTATACTCTTAGGATTAAAAATCGAAGAATCAAATCTATGAAGTTTTTTATTAAGAGTTTTTAAAGCGCTTTCTAAAGTTTCATTTCTTTTAATCTCATTTGCACCGTATTCTTCATTAAGAAAGATGTTTTTAATATCATTATCCTTGGTAAATTCAACTATTTTATTGCTCTCATCTTCGATGCCAGATGCCGTAATGATTTTCAAAGTGATATTTAAGTCTTCAAGATTTTTTTTCAATTCCACGAGATGATGAGCTTGAAAGGCTATCTTTAGATCACTTTCATGATGACTTGTCCATTTTTTTTGATTATTAAAATAAATAGTTACAAGAGAATCTCCTTTTTGAGAAGCTTCATACAAAGCAGGATTATCTCTTAGTCTTAAATCAGAATTGAATATAAATAAATTTGTCATTTCAATGGCGACAAGACAATGGGTCTAGTTGCGCCCAACATATAAAATAACACACATCGTCTTGCCAAAAAAAGCGAGCCTTTTATGGGGAAAAGACTCGCTAAATTCAGACTTAGGAGAGTTTCTTTGGGAGAAAATGAAAATCTGAATAAAGTAATGATATATAAATTATAATTATATTGGGTTATAAAATACTAAAATTTAGTTATATCAAGTTACTTCTTCAAAAGTAATTCCAGCTTTCATTAATCGACTAATAAGTGGATCTCCTAAAGCAACAGCAGATGTAAGAACTCCTCCGAATTCTTCTCCAAATGGTAAATCTTCAGAAAAAGCTAGTGTTAAAGCTGATTCACATACCATTTTTGAAGTAGACTTATATCCTGGATCACCTGAACCAAATATTTCGAAGCGCTGTTCTACTCCATCTTCCCTTTTTGCTATAAATAATCCTTTAAACCATCCTTTATCTCTAGTTTCTTGATCAGGGCCTTCTCCAGGCTTTAATAAAAAAGGTCTTACGATGTGTCGCAGAGGTGTTGCAATTACTAAAAAAGCTGACATTAGTACGAATGAAGTTATTCTTGCTGCAGCTTTAGAAGGATAGCTACCAAGCTCTTTAAAAGTGAAATCAGCACCATAACTTTTTTGGTTTAAATCAAATAACGCTGCGCTTCTTCGGACCACTCTTGTATTGGCAAAAGCCATTAAACCCATTCCAGAAAATGCATCTGTACCAGGTATTGGTTTTACAGAAAAATCATCTTTACTATTCTTTTTTTGCTCTTCGGAAATACTATTTTCAGGATTTAAAAGAAAAGGATCTCTCATTTCTTTAGGTAGAGGTCCCATTGTAAACATTGTTTCCGTGGTGCCTCCGCTAGCTCCGCCTTTAGCTGAATGATAAACAGTCACATGTTTTACAGGTTTTTCAGACCTAGTTACAGAATAATAAACTCCTAAGTCGGATGGGATGGAATCATAACCGCAGGAAGGTACAATTCTTGTTCCATCTAAAGCAGCTTTTTCATGAAAACGATCTATCAATCCTCTTACCCAGTGATTTTCTCCAGTTATGTCTGTGTAATGAGTTTTGCATTCAACACATGCTTCAACTACCTTTGTACTGTAACGTGCAAATGGTCCTGCTGCAGATAAAACAACCTTTGTTTTTTTTACAAAGCTCTTAATAGCTTCATAATCTTCTGAATCTGCAACATAAATATCACAATCTAAATTTAATTCCTTTTTTAAATCCTCTAACTTTTCTTTATTTCTTCCTGATATAGCCCAAGCTAAATCTGGATAATTAGATTGAAAGTATTCGGCACATAGTCTTCCTGTAAAACCTGTGGCTCCATATAAGATAATTTGATATTGCTTTTCCATAATTTTCTTTTTTTATTTGGATATTCTCTTTAAGATATTTTTTATATTTGATGAAGATATAACTTTACCTGTCTTTGTAATTGATTCAGCTAAATTTCCTTTTCTAGAAGAGTCATAAATCATGAACAACACTAAAGCTCCTTCCGGCCCGCCCTTTTCCATGTGAATGTCTCCTGATTCTTTATGAACAAAATCTCCTACTTTTCTTATTCTTTTATTAATTTCTTTGCCTGTTTTTATATCAAAATCAGAAACATGCAATTCGCCTTTTATTACCACTGAAGAAGTCTCAGCAGTATGTTTATGCAAATGACAATAGGAATTTGGCTCCCACTTAACTAAAATCTCAAGCCTTCCATCCTCCCTTGCATCCAGTACAGCATCAGAGTAGTCGATATGGTAATCAAAACTATCTCCTCCTTGATAATTGCTTCCAACTAAACTCTTCCTCTTTAAATAGGTTTTTTGGGTTTCCCATAGTGATATTATACAAGTATTTAAATAAATCTGGTCGGGACGGCAGGATTTGAACCTGCGACCACTTGACCCCCAGTCAAGTGCGCTACCAGGCTGCGCTACGCCCCGCTAAGTTTTTAAAATTTTTACTACCTCTTTTAGAGAAGCTATAAGCTCAATATCAATATTTAAGGATAATTCTCCTTCCAAGAATACTTTCTTTATAGCTTTAACATTTAGACCTTTATTGGTTAATTCATTTATTTTTATAAAACTCAATAAATCTTCTTTTTGAAACATTCTCCTATTTGAAATACGCTTGACACTGAATTGGTCTTTAAAAGATTTTTCCCAGTATCTCAAAATATGAGGTTTAATTTGTAGTAAGTTAGAAACTTCGCCAATAGTGAAATATTTTTGATCTGGAAGGTCGGCTAAGTCTACTTTCAATTTTAAAGCGATTCTCTTAATTTCTTCGATGCTTTGAATGAAACGACATTTCTATCGGAGATTTTATATGGCTCACCAGTTTTCGGATTTCTGCCGGGTCTACTTTTTTTATGATTAACTATAAAATTTCCTAACTTGGGAATTTTTATTTCTTCTCCTTTTTCTAAGCCTTTCCCAATTTGCTCGAAATAAGCATTAACGATTTTTAAACAATCTTTTTTTGGAAGACCAATTTGCTCTCTTAAAAGATTGACAATATCTGCTTTGGTTAAAGTCATTTTTACCTAAGGACTGCGTTAAGTTTCTTCTTCATATCCGAAACAATAAGATCAGCTTCTTTATTAATCTCAGCATCAGATAAAGTCTTTTTATTTGACCCCCATGACAGTCTAAAGGCAATACTTTTTTTGCCTTTTTTAATATTTGCACCTTCATACAAATCAAATATTTTCATATCTTGAAGAAACGCCTTTGATGAATGCTTTACACAATTTTGTATTTCTTCAAAAGTTATAGAATTATCTACTTCAAAAGAGAAATCTCTTTGTGATGAAGGATAAACCGAAGAAGCTTTTAACCTAGTTAGATGGTTAGAAGAAATCGCTGATAAAAAAATTTCAAAATAATAAAAAGGTTTTTTAATATCTAAGTTCTTTAAAAAAATTGGATTTATACTGCCAATGCTACCAATAAAATTTTTTCCTGCAAAAATATCAGCTGAGGCATAAGGATGTAGGAGATTGTTTTTTGTTTTTTTCCAAGAAACTTTATCTACTCTGTATTCAGAAAAAAAATCTTCTAGAATTCCTTTTAAATAAAAGAAATCAAATTTTTGATTTGTATTCCAATTCTTAAATTTTTCATCATCAAATAGAAGTCCAGAAAAATTAAGAGTTTCTTGAGGATTATCTAAAGAAAAAGACTTTCCAATTTCAAAAATTTTTAAAAAGTTTTCTCCTCTTTTTAAATTATATTCAAGATTAGATACCAAACTTGGTAATAATGAAGTTCTCAATGTACCTATTGTTTTGTTCAATGGATTTTTAAGAGAAATACTGTTTTTACTTATACTTAAATTTTCGAGAATCTTAGGATCAAGAAAAGAATAATTAATAACTTCATTGAATCCTTTGTTTTTCATGAATAATTTAATTGAATCAGTAAACTGATATTCGGATACTTCATAGTTTTGATTTACAGTTAATGACTTAGATTCTGGTAATTGATCATAGCCAATAATTCTTGCTACTTCTTCGACAAGGTCCTCTTTGATAGACAAATCAAATCTGTGGCTCGGTATTTTAAAGGATAATAAAGAATTATTTTTTTCTAAAAGACTTATTTCAAGTCTTTTTAAGATAGAAATAATTAGATTTTCCTTTAAGGAGGTACCAAGTTTTTTATTAATATCTTCAGAGGATATTTTAATAATTTTTTGTTTTGGAAAAAAACTATTCTTCTTGGTCTCTATCTTTGAAAAATCTCCATTATAAATTTCCTCTATTAAATTTACTGCCTCCGCTAAAGCCTTTTCATGAAGATTATAATCGACCCCCCTCTCAAATCTTTGTGAAGCATCGGTTTGAAAACCATACCTTCTTGCCTTGCCTTTGATAGCAGACGGATCAAAGTATGCAGATTCTATAAGGAAGTTTTTAGATGATTTTTTTACAGAGTGATAGTTACCTCCAGAAATTCCAGCAAATGCAATTGGCTCCTTTGAGTCTGCAATTACCAAACAATCATCCTTTAATTCAAGATCATTATCGCCAAGAATTTGGAGCGTTTCATTTTTTTTTGCCAATCTAACTTCAAGATCACCCTTAATTTTATCTTCATCAAAGACATGCATTGGCTGCCCTGTTTCAAGCATTATGAAATTAACGATATCAACAAGAGGATGGATAGACTGAATGCCTGCTGCCTTTAAGCTATTTTTAATTTTTTTAGGAAAATTGTTTGTCTTTTTAGGACTTAAATTAGATATTGAAATTGCTGAATAAGCCGAGCAAGCTTCTTTTGCAGATAATTTTATTTTTTTGGCAAAAACTTTTGTACTTTTAAAATTGTGAGTTTTTTTTAAAGAAAAGGTAATATTTTTTAGTGCACAATAATCTCTAATTAAGCCTTTAACAGAAAAACAATCGCCTCTATTTGGCGTGAGATCAAAATTAATAACTTTATCTCCTTTGAAACTTTGAATGTCATCTACCTCAATACCAAGCATTGTTAGATCATCACAAAACCCATCAATTTTTGGTTTTGTTTTTATCTTTTCGACTAAGCTTGAATAGAGTACTTTCATAAATTACTGTGATAAAAATTTAATATCATTTGAAAATAATGATCGCATGTCCTCAATTTCGTAGAAAAGTTTTGCCATTCTCTCAACACCCATTCCAAAAGCAAATCCTGAAAATTCCTTTGAATCAAGTCCAGACATTTCTATTACGTTGGGATGAACTAAACCGCATCCCATAATTTCTAACCAATCTCTTGAACTCTTATCCATGATATCTACTTCAGCTGAGGGTTCAGTGAAAGGAAAATAAGAAGGTCTAAATCTAACTTTAGTTTCAGCGCCAAAGAAGAAATTTATGAATGTCATAATTTCACTTTTTAAATGACCAAAATTTACATTTTCACTTATCACAAGGCCTTCAATTTGATGAAACATTGGTGTATGAGTTTTATCAGCGTCACTTCGATAGACTTTTCCTGGACAAATTATTTTTAGAGGTGCACCTCTCTTTTCAATAGATCTTATTTGTACTGGAGAAGTATGCGTTCTTAGTAAACTTCCATTTTCCAAATAAAAAGTATCATGCATATCTCTTGCAGGATGATCTGCGGGAATATTCAAGGCATCAAAGTTATAATAATCGCTTTCAATTTCTGGACCATCCTCTATCAAATATCCTTGAGCAGAAAAAAAATCTGTAATTCTTTTTGTGGTATTGGTTAAGGGATGAAGCTTTCCTTGTGTTTGAAAGGAGCCAGGAAGAGAAACATCTAGCTTCTCTTTTTCTAGTAAATTTTGTATGGATTTAATTTCTAGATTATCCTGAAATTTTTCAAAATTTATTTCAAATAAATTTCTTAACTCTCCAATTGCTTTGCCATAAGCAGGTTTTTCCTTGCTAGGTAGTTCTTTTATGGCTTTTGATAGTTTGGTTATCTGTCCCTTTTTACCCAGATATTTAACTTTTAAAGCAGTTAGTTCTTCTTTAGAAGAAATGGTTAGAAAATCTTGTTCAAGACTCTTTTTTAAAGCATCTAAATCCATGCTTCATTATGCTGCATTTTCCTTAGCGAGAGTTACTAAATTAGAAAAAGCGTCGCTATCTTCCGCAGCTAATTCTGCTAGAACACGCCTATCTAATTCTATATTTAATTTTTTTAAGCTCGCCATAAATTTGCTGTAAGTTAAACCATTTTCTCTGACAGCAGCGTTAATCCTTACAATCCATAAAGAACGAAAGTCTCTTTTTTTAACCCTTCTGTCTCGATAAGCATATTGACCAGCTCGAGTAACCGCTTGTTTGGCTACTTTGAAAGTTCTACTTCTTGCACCACGATAACCTTTGGCTAATTTGAGAATTTTTTTATGTTTTCTTCGAGATGCAACACCTCTTTTCACTCTAGACATTATGATCTCTCCTTAAACATTCTTTTGACAAGTTTTTCATCGCCTGCAGCAAGAGAAGTCGTTCCTCTTAACTGTCTTTTTGATTTCGTAGACATTTTTGTCAGAATGTGACGCTTATTTGCCTGCTTTCTTTTGAGTCCAGATCCAGTTTTTTTGAATCTTTTGGCGGCTCCACTATGTACTTTTATTTTTGGCATTTTATTTTTACTTTGTTTTTGAAGGTGATAATAACATTACTAACTGTCTTCCTTCGGAAAGAGGAGCTTGTTCAACTGCGCCAACTCCTATTAAATCCTCTTCAACCCTTTTTAAAAGCTCAAAGCCAATGTTTTGATGAGCCATTTCTCTTCCTCTGAATCTCATTGTAATTTTTGCTTTATCGCCTTCGCCTAGAAATTTTGTTATTTTTTTTAGTTTAATTTGGTAGTCGTTTTCTTCTGTACCAGGCCTAAATTTAACTTCTTTAACCTGAGTTTTCTTTTGTTTCTTTTTAGAAGCAGATTTCTGTTTTTTCTTATCAAAAAGATGTTTGCCATAATTCATCAACTTACAAACTGGAGTTTGTTTGTCATCATTTAACTGGACTAAGTCTAAACTTTCTTTTTTAGCTATGCTTAAGGCTTCATCTAAACTTTGTATACCTAGTTGCTCTCCTGAGCTAGATATAAGTCTTACTTTGTCTGCTTTAATAAACTTATTTATAGGTTGTTTATTTTCTTTTTTATAACTTCTTTTTGCTAATGCCATAATTACTTAGCTATGGAAGAAAAACTTCTTTCGTATACCAATCAAACCTCCTTCGATTGAATTTTGTTATTTAAAATATCGCTAAATGCTTCAACTGACATCGCCCCCAAATCAGAACCTTTCCTGTCTCTAATAGCCAATGTCGAAGTCTCAATTTCCTTATCACCCAAAACTATGATGAAAGGAACTTTTTGCATAGAGTGGTGGCGGATTTTATAAGCGATTTTCTCATTCCTCAAGTCCGAATTGACTCTAAAACCCTTTTTTTTCAATATATTGGTTATTTCATCAGTTTTTTGGGCATGTTTTTCGGAAATATTTATTGCAACTGCTTGAATTGGAGCTAACCATAAAGGAAATTCTCCAGCGTACTGTTCAATAAGTATCCCGATAAATCTTTCAAAAGACCCTAAAAAAGCTCTATGCAGCATAACAGGTATATGTCTGTTTCCGTCGTCACCAACATAAGATGCCTCCAATCTTTCGGGAATATTAAAATCTGCTTGAAGTGTTCCGCACTGCCACTCCCTATTTAAAGAATCAGTTAGAACAAAATCTAATTTAGGACCATAAAAGGCACCATCGCCCTTTGCAACTTCATATGAAATTCCATGTTTTTTTATGGCTTCTTCAAGGGCATTTTCAGCTTTATCCCAAATTTTATCTGAACCAACTCTTTCATTTGGCCTAGTTGAAAGTTTGATATCTAATTTTTCAAAACCCAATTCCTGATAAATTTCTGAAAGAACATTTATGAAAGATAATGCTTCTCCTTCAATTTGATCTTCAGTACAGAAAATATGCCCATCATCTTGGGTCATTTGTCTCACTCTCATTAACCCATGCAAGGTACCTGAAGGTTCATATCTATGACAGGAACCGAATTCTGAGTATCGAATCGGTAAATCTCTGTAAGACTTTAAACCTTGATTATAGATTTGAACATGACATGGACAGTTCATGGGCTTCAACGCATTTACTCTTTTTTCATTAGCATGTTCTTCATCAATTTCAGTGATATACATATTCTCTCGATACTTATCCCAATGACCCGATTTTTCCCAAAGCTTTCTATCCACTACTTGTGGTGTTTTAATTTCCTCATATCCAGAAGTTTGTAATTTATCTCTAATATATTCTTCTAATATTCTAAATATAGTCCAACCCTTGGGATGCCAAAAAACCATTCCTGGAGCTTCTTCTTGAAAATGAAATAAATCATATTTTTGACCTAATTTTCTATGATCTCTCTTTGAGGCTTCTTCTAAATTATTTATATATTTTTTTAATTCTTTTTCGGTACTCCAGGCTGTGCCATATATTCTCTGAAGCATTTTTCCCTTTGAATTACCTCTCCAGTAAGCTCCTGATACGTTCAATAATTTAAAACTTTTTAAGTGTCTCATTGAAGTTACATGAGGTCCTTTACACATATCTACGTATTCTTCGTGATAGTAAAGCGCGATAATTTCATCTTCTGGAATATCTTTTATGATTTCCAATTTATACTGTTCTTTTCTTTCTTTAAATACACTTTGTGCTTCTTCTCTTGAAACAATTTTTTTTATTACTGGGTATTCTTTAGCAGCAAGTTCTTTCATCCTATGTTCTATAGCTTCCAAGTCATTCTCAGAGAGTTTCTCATCAAGATCAATGTCATAGTAAAAACCATTTTCTATAACAGGACCAATAGCCATTTTTGCTTCAGGAAATAATTGTTTCAAAGCATGGCCAAAAAGATGAGCGCAGGAATGTCTTATGATTTCTATTCCATCTTGATCAACATTTCTAACAATTTCCAAAGAACAATCTTTATCAAGAATATCTGACCCGTCTTTCAAGGTGCCATCTACTTTCCCAGCAACAGTTGCTTTAAATAAGCCCTTACCAATTTCAGCTGCAACATCGTCTATAGATATTGAAGAGTCAAAATTTTTAGTTGAATTATCAGGAAGTGTGATTTTTACCATAATTATGACCTATACGAGCGGCCTTAATGTTCTATTATAAACAAATTTTTATGGCGATAAAAGAAAGGACTCCCATTTATTTTCTAAAGAAAGTTCATATTTAAGTCTTTCGTGAGTTCGATTGTCTCTTTCTTTCCAAAATTCAATGGCATTAGGGGATATAAGATACAAACCACAATGTTTGGGTCTCTTAATAGAAGATTCATCATTTTTAGACAAATACTCTTCTATTTGATTAGTAAGTACTGCATATGATTCAATTTTTGAACTTTGATTCGAAATTATCGCTGAAACTCTTGACTTAATTGGTCTTGAATCAAAATATGCGTCTGAATCTTGTTCAGAAGCTTTACTAATAACTCCTTCAATTCTGATCTGCTTTTTAAGTTCTCGCCACCAAAAATTTACTGCAACTTTAGCATTTAGATCGATTTCTTTGCCTTTCCTGCTGCTAAAGTTTGAATAGAAACTTATTCCTTGATCGGAGATTTTTTTTAAAAGGACCATTCTAGAACTTGGCTGACCATTTTGACATACAGTAGCAATATTCATTGCATTCCAGTCAACTAAATTTTTATTTTCAGCTTCTTCTAGAGTTTTTAATAACTCCAGATAGGGCTCTTTAGAAACTTTTCCTTTCTCGACCACTTATTTTTTTTTAACCCAATGATCTAAAGAGAGGTATTTTCCTCCCCCAAAAATTAAAGGCACTAATAAGATTATTATATATGTCGCGGCCATTTCATATCCGCCTGCATCTGCATTCCAACCATTAGGGAAGTGAAAATAAGCTGCAACAAACATAGCAAAAATGATTGGAACAGAAGCCCATCTTGTGAAAAGGCCTAACAATAGAAGTAAAGCTCCCCCAGCTTCAGCAAAAATTACAAGCCAAGCAAAAAATGTTGGAAAAATAAAATTAAGATTATCGGAACCGTCAGGTCCTAAAAATTCAGCAAATCTTGGATTTACAAAAGGAATATTTTCATTCCAACTCAATTTATTGGCAGAAGTTCCAGCTCCCCAAAATATGAAGAAGAGATATATTCTAATGATGAAAAGTAAAACGAAGTCTAGTTTTGCTAAGTTTCTAAGAAAATCATCTATTTTAAAAACTAAATTTTTTAAAGGTTTCATGATGTTAAATTATCACTTTTGATGAATTTTTTCTAACTCTTCATAGGCTTCTTGTATTTCAATAAATTTTTCTTTTGCTTTTTCTATAAATTCTTCAGGAAGGCCTTTGCCTATAAGAGTATCTGGATGAAATTCTTTTCTTTTTTTTAAGTAAGATTTTTTTATGTCTTCAAAAGGGCTATTTTCTTTAACACCAAGTACTTTGTAATAACTTTTATTCTGAGAAACATATTTTTCATAGAAATTATCATAAACACTTTGATCAAAGTTAAAAATATGAGGAATCTTTTTTAATAATTCGTCTTCTTTTGGATGAAGAATGCCATCGGCTAAAGCTAACTCGAAAAGTATTTCATAGAATACTAAAAGGGAGTTTGGACTGGAAGATAGAATTTTGTATAAGTTTGACGCATAAGCTTCAAAAGAATTTTTATCATCTTTTGCTTTTTGAAAAATATTAATTGCAAAGTTCCTATGTTCGCCTGAAAGATTTAGTTTTTTTGAAATTATCTCTTCTATTTTCTGAACTTCTGCTTCATCAACTCTTCCATCGGCTTTTGCAAGTTTTGCAAGACAAGCAAATAAAGCAGCAAAAAAAGCTACTTGCCTATCAAAATTATTAAGCCTCTTTCGAGAAGAATTTCCTGAAATTCTTGATCCAATTACACTCCCAACT
The DNA here is from genome assembly GCA_003331625.1 of Gammaproteobacteria bacterium. Lineage (GTDB taxonomy): Bacteria > Pseudomonadota > Gammaproteobacteria > Magnimaribacterales > AG-339-G14 > MEDG-81. The sequence goes on from QOPF01000002.1 coordinate 130,413, forward strand.
AAAGCTCCTATTGGTCCAAGAACAGCAAATCCTAATAACCCACCAGTAATGCCGCCCCAAATACTCATATTTATAGTTTAATTTTCCTTATTTTTTTGCTTCAATGTACTGTTATATAGGGAGGAGAACAAGTGTCAGATAAAATTTTACCAGCAGTAGGATATTTAAAAATTCCAGACGATGGAGATCCATATTTAGAAGGTTATAAATGCGATAATTGTGGAGCAGTTTTTCTAGGCGAAAGAAGTGTATGTTCAAAATGTTTTACCAGAGATAAAATGTCTACAATCAAATTAAAAGAAACCGGAGTTCTGCACTCCTTTTCAGTTGTTTATAGATCTTTTCCTGGGATTGATGTTCCTTATGTTTCTGCAATTGTAGATATGGATGGTGGTGGAACAGTTAAAGGAAATTTAATAAATATTGAGCCAGATCCAGAAAAAATAGATTTTGGAATGAAAGTTAAATTAACTTATCAAGATGCTTTAGGAAGAAAAGATAAAGAAGGTAATTCTTACTTGAGTTATTTCTTTGAACCAGCTTAAAATAACGAATTATTGAGGAAATATTATGAGTGAAGATGTATATGTTTTAGGGGTAGATATGATTAAGTTTGGAAGATTTCCGGACCGAACAGTGCCAAACATTGGAGCTGAAGCTGCTTTGCTTGCTCTTGATGATGCTGGTTTAACGATAAAAGATATGCAAGCGATGTATTGCGGAAATCTTGGACAGGCTAATGCAATGGTTGGCCAACGAATTTTGCAAGAGATCGGCCAAACAGGGATTCCCGTTGTTAATTGTGCAAATGCATGTGCAACAGGAGCAACAGCCTTCAGAGAAGCTTGGATGTCTATTAAAGCAGGTATTTATGATGTAGTTCTTGCAGTTGGTGTAGAGCAAATGGGTAAAGGCTTACTTGGTGGAGCTGGTGGTGGAGATGGTATTCCTAAGGAAGGTTTATTAGGCTCAGGAACCATGCCTTGTGTTTTCGCCGAAGCTGGTATGGAACATTCAAAAGATCACGGAACAACTTTTGAGCAATTTGCAAAAATTTCCGTAAAAAATCATCATCATTCAACTTTAAATCCTAAAGCTATGTATCAAATTGAAACACCATTAGACGTTGTCATGAATGCAGAGATGATTTCTTACCCCAACACCAAACTTATGTGCTCTGTAAATGTAGATGGCTCTGCGGCAGCTGTTCTTGTATCTGAAAAGAAAGCAAAAGAGCTTGGTATGGCGAGAGCAGTAAAAGTCAGAGCTTCAGCATTAGCAAGTGATCCTTATACAGATAGAGACCTTGTTATGCCTGATGTTAATGCTTGTACAAGAATAGCTGCTCAACAAGCTTATGAAATGGCTGGTGTTGGTCCAGAAGATGTAAATCTAGTTGAACTTCATGATTGTTTCGCTACTGCTGAAATGCTTCATTATGAAAATCTTGGGCTTTGCAAAGATGGTGATGCAGGAAAAATGATAGATGAAGGTCATGTAGAGTTAGGTGGTAAGGTTCCTGTAAATGTTTCTGGAGGGTTACTTTCTAAAGGGCATCCTTTAGGAGCAACTGGAATTGCGAATATCTATGAAGTTTGTACCCATTTAAGAGGTGAAGCTGGAGCTAGGCAGGTTGAAGGGGCAAAAATGGGAATGACTCATGTTATTGGTCTTGGAACAGCTTGCGGTATTCATATTTTAGAAAAAGTCTGATTAAGTGATTATTGGCGTAACTGGAGATACGCATAATAATCTCAAAAATATCAAAACTATCTGCTCCATTTTTAATGAAAATACGGTGGATTTAGTGCTTCATACGGGGGACATTTCTCTTCCCAAGTCTCTTTTGGCTTTTAATGAGCTTAACTGTCCTCTTATAGCTGTTTATGGAAACAACGATATAGGCGAAATGGAAAGCCTTAAAGAAGCTGCAAAAAAATTTAATTGTAAAATATACCAAGAGCCTTTTTTCATTGAAGTTGAAAACAAAAAGATAACTCTATTACATCATCCAGATTTAATCGACGAGGAGATGATTGTAAATAACGATTTAATTTTACATGGTCATACGCATAGATTTAGGTTAGAAAGTATAGATAATTGTATTGTTTTTAATCCTGGTGAGTGTGCCGGCTTTATGAAGAATAAAAATCAAATCGGCTTGATAGATTTTAAAGTAAAAGAGCCAAAGATAATTAATTTTTAGATTTTTTTTTCCATGAGAAAAAAGTTATCAAAGTAAGTAAGAAGGTAATTAAGCTCAAAGGTCTAATTATTCTTTCAAATCCATTATTCTCTAAAATTGTTGTTTCAAGTATAAATATAGCAAATATTGGTACAACTATATTCTCACCTGGATTCTTAAACCAAACAGTGCACATCAATGCTAAAGAAAAACTAAAAATAAAAATTTTTAAGATTCTATTATCTACTAGTAAAGAAAAAAGGAAACTTAATCCCAAAGAAAAAAAAAGGTATGTAGTCCAGAATAAAATCATAAAAAATTAGAGATAAATTTATTTGTTAATTCAGAATCACCAATGATAGTCATTACTTTATTTTTAGCTGAAACATCTTCAGAGTCAATTTTAGATAGCTTTTGTAGAAATTTATCTTTAAAAATAAATGTCGGGGGTATATTTTTAGTTTCTGCTATTTCTTCTCTCCATATAAAGATTTCTTTATTTCTTTTTGATAGTTTTTTTTCTCTTTTTTTTATTCTTAATAGCTTTAATGACTTGTTTCCTAAATCTGCTTCTTTTTTTGAAAATAAAAATACTTTTTTTAAAAGTCTCGCCTTTTTTAGTATTTTTATTTGATAACCATATATTTCTAACAAATAGTCAACGTCATCTAAAGCGTAATTAATTTGTTCATCTGTTAAAGGTCTTTTTAGCCAGTTAGAATTAGTCTCTGTTTTTTTTAAGCTAATATTAAAAAATTTTTTTACAATTTTTCCATAAGCTTGAATTTCCCCATCTGATAATATCCTATCTGCAACTTGGATATCGAAAACATTCTTGGCAAAACATCCAAGACATTTGCTTAAAACTGTTGCATCACTTCTTACAGAATGAAATATTTTTAAATATTTTTTACTTTCTAAATATTTTTTTAAGACTTTCTCAGGATTTACTTCTAAACAATCTATAAGATATAAATTTCTCTTAACAGAAATTTGAATTAAGGAGAGTTTTGGAAAGTATGTTGTTCTCCAATCAAATTCCGTATCAAGACCGAAAACTTTATTTTTGGAAAGTTCTTCATCTAAATAAAACAATTCTTTCTTGCTAGAAATGTAATGAACTTTTCTTCTTTTTTTCAAAGTTCGCCTCAATAAAGAAATAATCTTCATATCAACACTCATTGTCTTTAAAATAGTAGAGCCTTTCTATATCGGATTCGTCAACCTTATCTCCGTATTGAATTTCTATAATTTTACAAACTTTATCATTTGGATTAATGATTTGATGCCATTCACTTTTTTTAACAAAAAAGACATCTTCTTTTGATAGTTTATATTCTTTTTTGTCTGATTCTAATTTCTTACTGTGATTAACAACGCATGATCCTTCGCTAATAAACCATATTTCATTTCTATGAAAATGTCTTTGAAAACTCATTCCTTTTTTTGGGTAAATTATTAATTCTTTCACCTTAATATTTTTATCTAAAAAAAGATTATAGAAATTTCCCCAAACCCTATCTTCTTTTGCATAATTCCAATCTTTTAAAATTAAGCTAGATGAATTTTTTTTATCACTTCCTCCAACTTCAAATTCAAATTTTATATTTTCTAAGCTCATTTCTGGAATATTAGTCTTGTTTCTATCTCCGCCATTGCAAAAAATGATTTCGCTGTCTTGATAATTTTTTTTTATTTGTTTTAGACCATTTACACAAGATCCAATTTCATCATCCTCAAAACCAATTACTTCGTCTACTAATTTAAGATTTTCTAAAATTATTTTTCTTTCTATAAACGGAAGAAAATATTTACCTTTCTTCTTTATAAGCCAGTCATTACTATTTAGTAAGACAATTAAATAGTTGCCATATCTTTTTGCATCTTCTAAATAAGAGATATGACCACTATGCAAAGGGTCAAATCCTCCGCTTACAATAGATATTTTTTTATTTTTCATATTTTTTTAGAAAAGTTTTAAAATCTTTACCAATAGATTTATCAAATAAAGCGTATTCAACAATTGCTTTTAAATACCCTATTTTATCTCCGCAGTCATGAAATGTTCCATCTAATTTAAATGCATCTACACTATCTTTTTCTTTGAGATGCAGTTTTATTGCATCTGTAAGTTGTATTTCTCCTGTTTTATCTGGCTTTACTTTAGAGATATAAGAAAAAATAGAATCATTAAAAATATATCTTCCTACAGCAAATAGATTCGATTTAATTTTTTTTGCAGATGGCTTTTCAACAATTTTAAGAACTTCAAATAATTCTTTTTGTAGATTATTTCTTTTTACCTCTACTACTCCATAATTTGATAATTCTTTTTTACTTGTTTCTGCAACTAAAATGCTAGTTCTACTATTTTTTTCAAAAGCTTTCTTCATTAAAGCTAGGTTGAACCCTAATTTTTTTTCCCTTAGTAACATGTCAGGCAAAACAACAGCAAATGGCTCATTATTTATAATATTTTTAGCGCAATTAATAGCATGGCCTAAACCTTTAGCCTCTCCTTGTCTAATTGAGCTGATATTAATCGATAGGCTCGATATGGCTTTTAATTCATTTAATAAAGATCTTTTAACTCTATTTTTTAAAGTGGATTCTAATTCGAAACTAGTATCAAAATGATTTTCAACCGAATATTTACTTGAATGAGTAATAAAGATTAACTCTTCAAACCCAGCCTTAGATATCTCTTCTACTATATATTGAATTATTGGCTTATTAACTAATGGCAACATTTCCTTTGGTATTGCTTTTGTGGCAGGCAGAAGCCTTGTTCCTAAACCGGCTATTGGGACAACTACTTTTTTAACTTTCATTTATTTGAATGATTCTTTAAAAAGTCTCTAGAAATAGTTCGGCTTAAGCCTTCATGAATAGTAAAAGGAGGAATAAAATCTTTTGTTTCTTTTTTTTCAAAAACAGATGGGTTTACAAATTTTTTAATTCTTACAGAGCTAATTGGAAAATTAGTTTTAGTTATGAACGAGAAGATATCAAAAATGAATCCCATAAATATTCCCAAAAAATAAGGAACCCGAAAACTAATTTTTTCCTTTAAGAGTAAAGATTTCTTAATATATAAAACTAGTTGATTCATAGTCATGTCAGGTTTATCTGCATAATTATAAATATCATATCCTTTATTATTCTTGAGGCAATAAACAATAAATGCCGAAACATTATCTACATAAGCAAGGGATTTTTTATTTTCTCCATTACCAATAATAATAAATCTTTTTTTAAAAATTTGATTTATTAAGTTATAAACATTTCCTTTATTCCCTTCTCCAAAAATTACAGTAGGCCTAATTATTGTTAATTTTTTATTTTTTTTACTTTTCTTATACCATCTTCTATAAACATTTTCGGCTAAAAACTTTGTTTTACCATATTCGTTGAAGTAATTAATCTCGCTATTCTCTCTTACAGCATTTTTTGAAAATCCATATACAGCCGCTGAACTTAAAAATAAAATATTTTTAATGTTAAGGATTTCTGCCGCATCACAAATATTTCTAGATCCTCTTACGTTTACATCAAAATATTTAGACTTAGGCTTAACATCGTCTCGATGAATAGCGGCTAGATTAATAATAGTATCGAATCCTTCTAACTTCATTAAAGACTTTTGATCTTCGATATCTATAAAAGAAAATTTATCAGCTTCTTTTTTTATATTTTTATCGAAAACCTTATAAAAAATTCCTTCTAAATCAAATTTTCTAGATAAATTCGTACCAACAAAACCCATACCTCCTAGTATTGCAACCCTGTTCATGATAAACCTTTTAATTTATTAAGATTTTTTTGTTGCCAATTCCATCCATCTTCAATCATTTTTTCAATAGATTTTGTAGCAGTCCAATGTAATGTATTTTTAGCTAATTTTACATCGGCATATATTTCAGAAATATCTCCTTTTCTTCTAGAAGTTACTTCAAAAGGAACTGATATACCTGAGATATTTTCAAAAATACTCATGATTTCATATACCGAATACCCCCTTCCAGTTCCAAGATTAAAAAAAGAAATTGGGTTTTTTTCCTTTAAAAAATTTAATGCAGATATATGTCCTGCAGCAAGATCCTCAATATGAACATAATCTCTAATGCCAGAGCCATCTGGAGTATCGTAATCGTCACCATAAATTTTGAGTTTGTCCAATCTTCCCTCTGCCACTTGAAATATAAAAGGTAGTAGATTATCTGGAACACCTCTGGGATTTTCTCCTATTTCTCCAGAAGAATGTGCTCCGATGGGATTAAAATATCTTAGAACAGAAATCTTCCAACCTTCTTTTTTTCCAATTAAATCCTTTAGAATTTCTTCAATTATAAATTTTGTCCTTCCATAGACATTGGTTGTAGCGCCGACGTTTGAATTCTCATTTATTGGAAGTTTTTTAGGAAGACCATAAACTGTTGCTGAAGAAGAAAAAACCATTTTTGTAACTTTAAATTGTTTCATTACATCTAAAAGGTTTAATGTTCCCAAAATATTATTATCGTAATAAGATAAAGGATCCTCATTACTTTTTTTTACTGATTTTAATCCAGCTAAGTGAACTACTGATTCAAAATTATGTTCTTTAAATAATTTTTCTAAAGAAAATTTATCTCTTAAATCAATTTTTTTAAAACCAAAATCTTTTCCAGTAATATTTTTTATACCTTTAAGAACATCTGAAGAGCTATTTGATAAATTATCGATGATAAAAATCTCCTGATTAGCATTTAGCAGTTCAACAGCAATATGAGAGCCTATGTACCCTGTTCCGCCAGTTAAAATAATCAATGTCTTTATCTTCCAGAAATAAGTTATTTTATCATCGAGAAATTTATTTTAAATTCTTTATTTTTGAATATGTAAATAATAAAGCTTTTTTAGCATTCCTTGGAGATAGTTTAGCCTCATAAGTAAGAGCTAAATTATCTGATACTTTTTTTAAATTATGAGGCTTGCAATAAAAATTAATTGCTTCTATCCACTCACTTAAAGTTGAAGCAAACAAGGCATCATGTCTATTTTTTAGAATTTCTTGATTTCCACCGACTTTAGAAAGAATAAGGGGTTTTGAGATACTACCTGCCTCAGGAATAATTAAAGGGAAAGTTTCAAAATTAGAACATAGAGCTATAAATTCAGCCTTATGCATTAAGCTATATATATCACTTCTTTGTCCTAAGAATATCAAATCGTCTTTTTTATTTTGCATTGAAGAATTGATAAAGTTTTTAAAATTTACTGATTTGGTACCTTCGCCAGCAAAAATAAGCTTCCCTTTAAAATTAGATAAGTCGAATGCTTTTGCCAAGGTCAAATGATCTTTTGAATTACTTACTCTTGCTGGCATTAAGAAGTATTTATAATCTTTATTTATAAAACCTTTTATTGGTAGTTGTGAATTTTTTAAATTAGATGAGTTGTAAATTACTGAAAAATTTTTTTTTGAAATCTTTAATCCCTCTTTAGAAGCTTCTCTCATTAAGCAATTGGCAACTCCAATGTATGAACATCTAGAAAATTTCATTAATAATTTTTCTACCAAAACTATTAATTTAAATTTCCAACCTGAAAATCCTCTCCATGGCCAACCATGAATAGTTAATAAAACTTTTTTTCTTGTGATAATAGATAAAACTCTGCCATAAATTCCTGCCTTAGCACTATGACAGTGAATTAAATCTGGATTTATTTTAAAAACCAAATAACAGAATTTGAAAAAAATAAAGAAATCTTTTAGGAAATTAAGTGAACTTTTTATCCCTTTTAAAATGGATACCTTTTCACCTAATTCTTCTATTAAGCGATTCGAAACTGGACCATAATCTCCAAAAATACAACTAAAATCTACTTCTTTTTTTAATAAATGAATTATGCTTTCGACGTGCCGCGGAACTCCAGCTTCATCTCCATTTGTTGAAACTAAAAGTACTTTAATCATTACTAATTGTTAATAGCTGAGATGCTTCTAACATATTTAAAGATTTCATATCATAACTATCTTTTAAGGTTTCAAAATGGTTAATAATTTTTTCAAGATTTTTAAAATTTTGATCTTGGTTTTGTCCAAAATTATGTGGATGCCACCACAAATGAAAACCTGTTTTATTCTTAGCAGCCTTTGTCATATTGTTTAAAATCCTAGTAACTTTAAATTTCTCTGTTTTAAATTTGCTAGCTGGCCTTAAAAATCTACTAGCTGGAACATTAATTAAACCATTTGAAATGTGAATTTTTGAAAAATTTGAACCGGTAATGTTTATAAATGAATCTATTAATCTAATTAGCCTGAAAAATTTATTTGCCTTAGGGTTAAAAATAATATTTTTCTCATTTCCTCTAAAAACTTTAAAACCATTTTCTTTTAAAATTTTTAAATGTTTATCTTCATATTGATTTCTACAAAAAATATAGGTTTTTGGATCTACTCCCAATCTATTTAAAGATTTTTTTGAGGCAATTAAATCATCTCGAAAGGAATTTTTGTTTTTATTGTCTTCTTTGCAGTAAAAATGACTAAAAGAATGGGATGCAATTTCCATACCATGTGTATCAATAATTTTTTTAACTAGCGAATATCCATAGTGGTATGGATCTTCTTTCTCGCATAAGCCTATTTTTTTTAAATCTGAATATGGATTTAATTTCTGATTAAGATATTCAGGAAAGCTCTTTGGCAAGTAATCTATTAACTCTTCTTTATTAGAAAAGGATATAAAACCAACAACCGCCCAAGTTGCATGAATATTTTTTTGCTCAAATAGTTTTAAAATTCTTGGTATTGCCTTTCGCCCTCCAATAATATTTTTTCCATATTCTTTTATTGAAATAACATCTCTCATGCCCCAAAAAAGCTCAAAATCTATAGATATAGTAAAAAAAGGATGTTTCATCAGGAAATTATAACCACGTTCTTATAAAAGATTTTTTAAAACTTTATCTAATAAATCTTATTTTTTTATTTATGTTCATAATAAAAAGTCTCAAACGTTGATGATTTTTTATAAAATTAATTACTCTTAAAGTTTTACAAAATATAAAACCTTTGAAACTATTATAATCATAATAAGTTATTAAGTTTGTGGAGTTGTTACTCCATTTTTTTTTAAAGTCTTCCGAACCAACAGTAAAATCAAATTTTTTTAAACCGCATTCAATTGAGTGAATTATTAATTCATAAAGCAATATTCTACCTGGAGAATATTTATCGAAATTTGATCTTTTAAAAGAAGGAAAAATCCAATAAAAAGTATCGTCATAAATAAATCCTAAGTGAGTTGCTAATATTTCATTGTTAAGAGATAAATAAGATAGATGTATTTTAATTTTACCTAGGTCGCTTAAATATAGAGATTCATAAAAATTTTTTACATCATCTTTAGCAAGTATATTTCTAACTCCCGTTTCTATGTATCTATGTTCTTTTTGTTCAAAAGTTTCTGCTATGATTTTTTTATAGTCCTTGGATGAATCACATATTATAAATTTTAATTCACCCCTTTCTGCAATACGCCTTCTTCTTCTTAGTGTTTGACTTTTTGAACTTTTTGAAATGAAACTGAGATTTTCAATATTACTTGGCAGGTCTATTTGAAAACTTTCCTGTAACGATTTTGAAAAATTTAAAGAAGCAAATGGATTAGAACAACCGCTAATGTGTGAAGGGATTTTATCCAAATACTTAACATCATGCTTGGGAAGAGATTCATTTATTTTTTGCCATACTTCAAAAATATTTATATTTTTATCAAAAATAGGAGTTTTATAATCAAATTGATCTTGTCCAAAAAATTCAATAATTGTATTGAAATACTTTGTTTTTAAAATTAAAGGAAATATTGCAACTGCTACATTGTCAATAAATGCAACTTTAATGATTGTTTTTAGATATTTATCTTTTGATGCTATTTTTTCAAACCAGTTTTTGTGCCATGAGAAAGATTGAAAAACAGAAAAAGAATTTTTTTCTTCCATTTTTTCCCATAATAACCTTAAAGTTGCGTCAGAAAATTCTAATTCCTTAATCTCTATCATTACTTATAAATTTTAAAACTACTTTTGTAAGACATGGAAAAACATACTCCTAAGAAAAAAAATAAATAAAAGATATATCTTGGATAATGAGAAGCCGCAACAGAAAAAATTACTAAAATGAGAATATAATTAATGTACTTTTTTATACTAGTTCCCTTCAAAAAAATAACAAAAAAAATATAAAAAATAAGAAAAAAATAGGTTAAAAATCCATATTCAAGAAAAAGTAAAATATTTGGTGTCAGGTCATCAAAATCTCCTGCTCTTGCTCCCATAAAGTAATCTCCTACATAGTTATAAAATAGAGGTCCATATGATAAGTAAATTCTTGGATCTGATAAATTATTAATAATTGCCATTAATGAAAGATATCTCTTATCAGTTTGTAAAATATAAGAAATAATCTGACCTTCTTCGTTTGTTAAATCAGATCTAAAAAGAGTGCTCAATGCTTGATAGTAATAAAAGAACGTATCGGTATTAACGAATAATATGATTACGGGTATGCTGAAAAAAAGAGAAACGTAAAACCAGGTCTTATTGGGCTTAAAAAAAAGCAAAACAGAAAAAACAAGAAAACTCATCAAACTCAGGTATCTAGTTTGAGCAAGAAGAATTTCTATAAAACCTAAAGTCGCTGAAAATAAAAGAATATTTGAAAAATTAATTTTTATATTTTTTCTCTCAAAGTAAATATAAAAGGCTAATGAAAGTGACATCCAGATAAATCTATTTGTTGCAAAAAAGTGGGTATGCCATTCCAAGCCTTTATAAGCAAGAATTACAAAATCGCCGCCAATGATATTACCTCTTGTCTGATAGGATACATAATCTTCGGAATTTGGACGAAAAATGTCCAAGGAAAAGATATCGAAATAAAAATTTATAATGCCGACTATTCCAATAATGATATAAGCTAGAGAAATATTTTTTAAAAAAAATAAAAAAGAGTCATAAGTCACGAACATGATTCTTCCTACATAATAGGAAGAAAAAAATAAAATGAGACTAACGAAAAATATTAAATATTGAATATTGCTTATCCAAAAAACAGAAAATGGAATTATAGATAAAAGTAAAAAAAGAGGTATTGTGTCGTATTTATTTAAAACAGAAGGATTCTTTATCCAAAAAATTAATACCAATGCTAAGCAGAAAAGATAGCAAACTTTATTGATATCTATATTATTTCCAACAACGCTTATTCCAATTCCAGAAGGAAAAACAATGGAAATTATAAAAAGAACAATTAGGTTCTTTGAAATGACCACCTAAATTTCCTTCAAAACATCTTTTAGGGTCTTTGAGATATAGTCAATATCTTTTAAATTTAAGTCTGGGTGTAAAGGTAAGGTAATAATTTGATTAAATATTCTCTCAGTAACTGGCAAAGTTAATTTCTTTTTAAAAAACTTATCTAAAAAATGATTTGGTTGATAGTGTAGGCCAGTTTGAATATTTTTTTTTAGTAAATAACTTCTCAATTCTTCTCTATTGAATTTTTTCATTATCCTCAAAGGGTATATATGAGGAACTACTTCATCATAATTTCTGCTAATCGATGAAATATATTTAGATTTTAAGAAATTTGCATCGTATCTTTTAGCTAAACTTTTCCTAATCTTAAAAAATTTATTTACTTTTTTTAACTGTTCTAAACCTATTGCAGCATTTAAATTACTCATGTGATATCTCCAACCCTGATTTTTTACGTTGAATGACCAGCTCCTTTCTGAAAGGTATCTTTTTTCTGAATCTTTTTCTATTCCAAGTAATCTTGAGTCATTTACATAATTAATCACTTCTTGATTTGATGAAACTACACACCCGCCTTCGCCAGATGTAATATTTTTTATTCCATCAAAACTAAAACAAATGATATCCCCAAAAGATCCAACTTTTTTTGAGTTGTATTCTGTACCAAAAGCATGAGCTGCATCCTCAATAACCCTTAGATTATTTTTTTTTGCAAATTTATATATGCTGCTTAAATTTCCAACTCCCCCAGAGTAATGAACCGGCATGATGGCTTTAGTTTTGTTTGATAGCTTTTTTTTAGCATCCTTTAGACAAATGGTAAGTGATTTATCATCAATGTCACATGCCACTGGAATAGCTCCAGTAGCTGAAATTGCTTGAAAACTTGCTACATAAGTTAGTGACTGAACCAAGATTTCATCATTTCTTTTTATACCACAAGCTTCTAAAGCAAGTTGAAGCGCTGCTGTACCGCTTGAAACACATGAAACATTATTTGATAAATATAATGATAATTTTTCTTCGAATTTTTTTACACTATCTCCCATTCCTAAGTATTCGTCATTCAAGACTCTCAGAACGGCTTCTTTTTCTTTGCTGTCAATACAGGATTTAGATAGTTTAATCATATAGCAACGTTTAGGTTATGTCGGCATACTACCTTATTTTTAAAAAGCCCTTCAACTCTGTAATAAATATAAATATAAATATAGCTGGATAATTTAAAACTTTGGCATGTTTAAAAATGTTTTGATAAAAATATCTTTTTTCGTAAAGCCAACTTTTATAATCTTCTTTGGTTGTTAAATTATTTGAATGTTTTCTTGAAAATTCTAAAATTTTTTTTATATTTTTAAACCTATAAATTAAAGATAGCCTTATCCAAAGGTCAAAATCTCCTAGTAAATTGAATTTTTCATCAAACTTATTTTCATTTAGAATTTTTGTTTTTATGAGCATTGTTCCAATAGAAATATTATTTCTTAAAAGCAATTTATTTGTAAGATGAGAATTATCTTCTTTTCTAAGTACTTTTTCATATAATTTTAAATTTTTATCAACTACTTGATAACCGCCAAAAATAATTTGATGACCTTCAGAAGCAAACTTGCTTTGAATCTCTAACTTTTCTTTGTCCCAAAGATCATCACAATCTAAGAAAGTTATGAATTCACCCTGACATTTTTCTATTGCTCGATTTCTTGCAGAATATAGCGGTTCGTTTAAAAGCGAATAGAAATACTTTATTTTTGTATTATTAAAAGATTTAACAATTTTTGAAGAGTTATCAGAAGAATTATTGTCCCAAAAAACTATTTCCCAATTTTTATAAGTTTGCTGAATTACTGAGTCTATAGCATCTTTCAAAAACATTTCTGAATTATAACAATTCATTATTATGCTTATTAAAGGTTTCTGACTATTTTTACGTGACATTAAAAATTCATTCTTTTAAAAATAAATTCTGGAATTAATTTAACTATCGTCATTATGGAAAACCAAAATTTTGAATAAACAACATTTTTTTTCTTTTTATGAGCTTGATAGATAATTTTTGCAATTTGTTCTGGAGAAGATGTTATGAACTTTGGTAGATTGAGATGGTTTGTCATTTTAGTTCTGACGAAGCCCAGTTTAACTGTTATGACAGAAATTTTTGATTTCCCTAACTCCTGCCTTATAGATGAGGAAAAAGAAGATAAACCTGCTTTAGAAGATCCATAAAATGGGTTCTTTAATCTTCCTCTATCTCCTGCAACAGAGCTTAAAATTATGATTGATGCTTTTTTGTCACTATTGACTAAATAGTCTTTTAGTTTGGAAAGAAAAATAATAGGACCTGAAAAGTTTGTAGCAACAATATCATTAATTTCCTGAGAGAAATGTCCTCTATTTTTTGATGAAATTAATTCATCAGACTCCATCTTGCCTGGACAAAATAATACAAGATCGGGGCTTTCTTTTAAATTTGAAAAGAAGTTATCAAACGAATCAAAATCTCTTATGTCTAAAGGAATTAAAAAACAATTTTTTGAAGAAGTATCAGAAATTTCTTTTACAAGATCTTTACAACTTTGAGTTTTTCTAGAAGTCAAAGTAATTGAATATTCCTTTTCGGCTAATAGCCTAGCAGTTGCAGAAGCAATATCTGAAGATCCCGAAATAATTAAAGCAGACTTATTCATAATATATTTAATCTTTCAGACTGTTCAGAATGAAAATTTTTAATATTATATTTATTTAAAATATTTCTTAAGCCGTCCGCGTCATAGTTCATTAAAGAAAAACTATCTTTTGAAAGCCTGCTATCCTTTGCTAAATAAACCTTTCCTGAGTGTTTCATAACTATTTTGTCTAGCTCTGAAAGAAGACGGAAAGTTTTCTCATTAACTTGAAAATCCATAGCTAGGGTAAAACCTTCATCAGGAAAAGATAGAAGTCCTTTATTGCCTTTTTTAAATAATTTTAAGACAGATAAAAAAGATGCTTCCTTAGAATGAGTTACTTTCTCTAAAACTTCTCTAATAGCTTCAAGAGACCCTTTCTTAGGGACTAAAAACTGATATTGAATAAATCCATTTTTCCCATAAATTTTATTCCAATGCGAAATTTTATCTAGGGGATAAAAAAAAGAATCTCCATCAACTTCTTTCTTCGTAAAAAATTTATTAGAGTAAAAATAGAAATAATTAAATAATTTAATTGAAAAATAATTCAATATCCAAGACGGAAAAAAGAAGGGTATTCTCAATATGTATTTTGGATTATATGAAATTTTACCTTGAGATAATTTGTGCTCACCTTTAAAAAAAACTGATCTTCCAAATGAGCTTCCTTTCGACAAACAGTCTATCCATGCCACCGTATATGTAGAATTCTTATATTTTTCAAAAAGACTCATTACTTCTTCTAAATTTTGAGTAACGGTAACCTCTTGATTTATTTTGTAACTTGAGATTTTCTTTAATTTAAATTTAATCTCCGTAATGATTCCTGTTAGCCCCATACCCCCAATAGTTGCCCAGAATAAATCTGAGTTAAAATCATCTGAACAATACATTACTTCCGAATTTGAAATTTTTATTTTTAAACTAATCAAGTGATCTCCAAAGGAGCCTTCTAGATGATGGTTTTTTCCATGAACATCTGAAGCAACCATTCCCCCCAATGTCACAAATTTTGTACCCGGGGAAACTGGAAGAAACCATCCTTTGGGTATGAGAATTTTTAAAAGCTCATCTGAAGAGATTCCAGACTGAACACAAATTACTCCTAACTCTTCATCAAAAGAGATAATTTGATTTAAATTCTTTGTAATTATTGTTTTATTAGTTTGAAGAGAGCTATCACCGTAAGACCTTCCTAATCCTCTTGAAATAATTTTTTCATTCTCATTAAATTTGATCTCATTTTCACTAGAGGGAATTTCAACTTTACAGTTGATTTTAGGATAATTGCCCCAGCCACTAATCTTAAGCATTTGGGTTAAAGGTAATTTTTTTATCAAGTTGGTATTTCATGAAGAAGCCAATGCTAAGTCCAATTACAGCACCAGAGATTTTAAATGCTTTTGACTCAAATAAATATAAAAAAATTAGCTCAAAGCTCCAAAAAATAGTTGTAGTTAATATAGCTGTCGAAGAATATAACATTAACTCTTTTAGGGAAAAGATAGTATCCTCACGGGTAAAAATATATTTCCTGTCCACATAAAATTTAAATAAAAATCCAGTGATTGTCCCATTAAGAATAGAAAAGATTATATTTGAATAAAAAATTAGTGTGATTTCCTGAGAAGTTATATTTATCAGTATTGAAAAAAAAGAAAATAAGAAATACTTTAAAAAAATTTTTTTCTTAATCATCTAAAGAGCAAGAATAAAAAAGAAAAGTACTAAAGTGCCCATTAAAATACTTAAACGATCCTTTATTGCAAAAACTATTGGATCATCAGTAATTTTACCGTCAACAGATGTTTTATAAATGTTTAAAAACCATGCGAGAGTAATAAATGGAATAAAGAGAAGATAAAAGGGATTTGTGTAAATTTCTAAAGCTTGGTTTGAGAAAAGATATACAGCTAGTAAAAAGCACCCAGCTGATCCAGTCAAAAGTGAAAAGATTTTTAAAAAATTTATATCTGAGCTTTTGAAACCTCTATCTGCTTTTATAATTTCATTTTCTGAGAGTTGAGTTAATTCACCGAGTCTTTTAATAGATGACAATCCTAGAAAAAAGAAAAAGGAAAATGAAATTAGCCAAATGGAAATATCTAAATTTGTAGCTTCTCCTCCAGCATAAATTCTTAAAGAATAAAAGAAAGATAGTATAAAGAGAGAAATAGAAGTCAATTTCTTAAAATAGAATGAATAAAAGAAATTTAAAATAATATAAGACAATAAAATCCAAAAAAAACTTATAGGTAGAAAAGATATTGAAATCAAAAAAGAAAAAGAAATTAAAATGATAAATATAAAAAAAGATTGAAAAATTGATATTTCTCCATTGGTAATCGGTCTTTCTTTTTTTCTTGGGTGGATCCTGTCTTTATGTATATCAAAGATATCATTAAAAATATAAACAGATGAAGATATCAGTGAGAATGAAAAAAAAGCAACAGCGCTTGAGAAGAAATTTGAAAATCCAAAATTTGCAGCCAACATCATTGGAACAAAAATTAGAAAGTTTTTGACCCACTGATAAAGTCTTATCGCTTTGAAGAGAGATTTAATTTTTTTAAAAAAAGAAATTTTATGGGTCAAAAAAATTAAATTCTTTTTAAGGTCTTTATCTTTAACTCTGAAAAAAATGTTTTTATTATAAACGTAAGCTTCGTTAGAAATTTTCCATATTGGAATATCTTCTACCGAATTTCCAATATAAGAGAAAGAGTCCATTTCAAAATGACTTTTTATGTATTCAATTTTTTTTAAGCCTTTTAAACTTAAGTTTTGTCTTGATCCGAATGCATAATCAAAAATTTTTAATTTTTCCGATATCTCTGACACTTGCCTTTGATGACTAGCTGAACATAATATTATAATTGATCCCTCTTCTTTCTTTTTTTTAATAATAGAAATCACCTCTCTTGAAAAATTTAAGTTTTCAAATTCAAGTAAAGAATTTTTTGACATTTTTTCTTTTACATTTTCTTTACCTTTCAAAAGTATTGAGAGAAAAATAAAAAAGTTTTTAATCGGATTTTTTTTTATAAAACTTATGATTGACTCCTCTAAGGTATCGCTTGGAGTTAATGTTCCGTCCAAATCTACAATAAGATAATGCTTATTAGAATTCATAAGTTTTCACATAAGTTTTCATTTATTCTCCATATGAAGAACGAATTAGTTGCATTATTTTTTTTTGAAAAAGATGGATTTGAATTCCAGATTAATTCTAAATGAGGCCACATTGCGTTTAAATATTTTCCTCTATATGTTCTTATTTGTGACTTTTCTCTGAATAACTGTTCAGGCATAAATTCATCTACATGTATATTTCTAAACTCAGCATTAAGAAATAAATACTTAATTTTTTGATTGCAGGTGTATTGAACAAATGCTTCTTTTTTTAAAATATTTAGAAAATTATTAGAATTTACTAGACCTTCTAATTGTATGGTGTGATGATTTAAATGAAATCCAAGTTGGCCTGCTGCCCAGGCTCCTACAATTGAATTTTTAGGAAGGTTTTCATTTGCCCATTCATAAGCCTTTACATATAAATTGTTATTTTCTCCGCCAAAAGATATATGATCCTTTGTGGAATTTTGATATGAGAAGATAGGAAAAATCTGAAGCAAGGCTGCAAAAATAATTACAAAAGAGATATTCATACCAGAAACATACTTTCTGAATAAAATATCAAAATTATTAAGAGCAAGGATTAAAAAGGTAAAATAAAGAATAAACAATCCTGAAAGTCCATATGTCCAATTATCTAAACCTATAAGAAAAATATTGTAGTAAAGAACTTGAAAGATTGAATAAAGGATAACCGATAAAATTAGAATTATTTGAACAGAAAATTTCATGCTTGCCTTTTTGGAAACGAAATAAAAAGGAATAAAGAAAAATACAAACGATATGAAAGAAATGAATAGAGAAACATAAAAATGAAAATTTATAAATTTCAAAATATATGGTGTCGCAAAGAAAGAAGAATATTTTAAGAAGGATATACTGTTTAAATAAACGTCATCTAAATAATAAAAGTAATCCTGAAATGTAGGATTTGGAAAAAAATACTTAAAAGTAGAGTAAAAATTTTTAACCTCTCCGCTAATAGGAATAATTGATCCTGATGATATATATAGCCAAACCAAATAAGGGATGGTTACCATTAAATGAGATAACGAAGAAGTAAAAAAATACTTTCGATTAATTAATAATAAGTATGAATATGGCAATATAAAAAAAATGAAAGAGTCTAATCTTGAAAGCATTGCTAGCCCTGTAAATATCCCAAAATAAATATGGTATCTAGAGGTTTTCTCACTTATCAATATATTGAAGGTTCGTATAGATAAAATAACAAAAACAGCCAAAAGAGCTGTTTCCATACCATTAAAAATATATTGGCCTAATGTAGGAAAAAAACTAATCGAAATTACCAAAAATACAAGTGGAATAAAAGGTAGATTATTCTCGTCAAGAATTTTTTTAAAAATGTAAAAAAAATAAATAACTAAAAAAAGATTTATGAACAAAGATATCTTTAGTAAGTTTTCTCCAGAAAAAAAGAAAGAGGGGACTAATAAAATGAATTGCCATAATGGTTGAAACCCATTTGTGAAATTTATTCCATCAAATGTGAAAAAACCCTTTATCCAAAAGTTTTCTGCAATTTTTAAATAATAATAGAAGTCATCTTGAAAAAAAATACCATTTCCTCTGGATTCATCTGGTAAAAAAATTCGCCAAGTAAATGCTAAAAATAGTAAAGAATAAATAATTAAATATTCTTTTTCTTTGAAAGATCTAATGAAATTCATTTGCAAGATTACTTTTTAAAAAAAATGAAAGCAGATTCAAGATTTCCAAAGATAGTTTTTTTAAATCTTTTTTTATTAAAATTCACCCTTTCTAATTTTAAGTTACATTGATTAGCCATTATTTTGAAATCATTTAAGGTTCTATACCATCCTCTAAATTGGAGCTGTCTTATCGAAAAAAACAGAGCTAATACATTTTGCAAAAAAACTCTTAATTCTAACAATATTGAAATTATTTTTTGCTTAATTGAAGCATTATAGATATGAGCATTGCTAATTATTATTTTTTCTGATTTGGATAGTATCTTTTCAAATTCCTTTTTGTTTAAAAAATATTCTGATAGGTTTAATACTATAAAGTCTCCTTCAGAAGGCATGAATTCCTGCAGAGAAGACTCTAGGAAATCAACATTTTTAAATAATGATGAAACTTTTCTTATATGACTATCATCTACATCTATTAGAAGAAATTTTTTGGATGGATATTTCTGCAAAAAATGTATCTCTTTAAGGCAATCAAAGACCCCAATAAAAACAACTCTTTTTGAGACCTCAATTTGCTCAGAAATAAAATCTTCTTCCTCATCATAATCTTCATGACATGGTCTTGACTTTAGTAAAATAGATTCATCAAATACTAATTCTTTAATATTTTGTTTATAGTCAGAAATGACTGATATTTTAAAAAGGTTCCAAAATTTTTTCTTTGAATCAGCAGAAGTGTAGAATCTCATCATAGCTTTATAGAGTTAATTCAATAAAAATAAAAATTTTTTTAGTTTTTTTAAAAGCAATTCATTTATATGTTTTGAATTACTTACAGGAATATTAATCATTTTAGGTCCTATTTCTTCTGAATTTTTACATGATCCTGCATTGTATAAAAAGTTTTTTAATGGTTCATTTCTTACAATAATAGGCTCTAAAAACCATGTTGAATCAACATCAATTAAAAATCTTAGTCTTTTTCTGAAATCGGATCCATTATTTATCTGAAAGCAAATCCTTGATGGGATAATATCCAATCTGTCATTTAAGTAGCTTTTAGGGAGAATATCTTCTATGGATGATTCTTTTATCAATTTTATAAAATTTTTAAGAAAAACCTTCTTTGCCTCAGAGAATTCCTTAAAATTCTTTATTTCTTCTAAACCAATAGAGCATAAAAAAGAGGGCATCCTTGCTGGATAAGGGTAATCTGAAATGTAAGAAGTTCCGAAATCATCATCTAAAAATGGAGATTTAATAAAAAATATTTTCCTAAAAAAACTTCTTAATTTGCTAATAAAAAATCCTTTTGCGGCAATATTATTTCTGAAGAATTTATTTTCAAAAATGAATTCTTTCCATATCTTTTTTTGTCTATAAACAGGAATATTCTCTATTTTTTTCCATGAATTTTTAAGTTTTTCAAAAAGTTGAACATTTTCAGTATATAAAACACCGCCCATAAAAAGATTTATTGGCTTAGTATGATCAAATGAGAAGATAGCTGCGTCTCCAAAAGTACCCACATTTTTATTTTTAATTTTTGATCCTACTGTTAGTGCGCAATCTTCTACTAAAAAAATATTTTTATCTTTTAGGAAATCTTTAATTTTATCTATTTCACAAGGTATTCCATATGAATGTTGAGCAATGATGACTTTAGTATTTTTTGAAATACAATTTTTTATTCCGGACAATGAAGACCCAAAAGTTTCCTTGTCTACATCAGAGTAAATTGGAGTTGCTCCAGTGCGAATGATGGCATTTGGCATCACTGAGCATGTTGATCCTAGCAAAATTACTTCGTCATTTTTACCTATTCCTAACTCTTTTAGTAAATGATAAAGCCCCATTCTTGCAGCAGCATAAGTAAGACTTTTTCCTGAACCAATGAGTTTTGAAAACTTATTTTCAAACTCTTCATTCAGATAACTATTATCCAAAGATATTTCTTTGTATATTGAATTTAATTTCATTTTTGAAAAATCTGAGTTTCCAGATACAAAAATAAAAAAATGCCTCTTAAAAAATATGTAAAAGTATCTTAACAGCCTTAGAAAGAACAATGTTTTACTCTTGAAGGGTGCTTTTTAAAAACATTGCTGATTTGCCATTATCAGGAGTATACATATTGTTTATATAATCCTTAATAAGGTCAGTGTCGAAAGTTTTATCTATTTTTTTATTTATAAGATTGTCAGAAAACTCCTTTAAATTTTTTGGATCAAGTTTTGTATTCCATTCATCAAAATAAAAAAATCTATCTTCAAGATATTTATCGTCTAAGAAAAATTGAAAGGATTTTACACCCTGCATAAGGGATTCTATTCCAAACGAATTATCATTAAAAAGTACAAAATCATAATTGAATCTTAAATTTTCAACATCAACCTTATTTATTATTTTAAAGTTTTTTGGAATATCAAAGTTTCTTTCTAAAGAATAAAAATCATATTGAGGATGAAATCTTAAATGAATCTCTAAAGAATCATGCTCAAAATATTTTTTTAGAATTTCAATTATTGGAAGATATTTTGACTTATTCACAGAAAATGAATACAAAATTTTATTGGTGTAAGATAAGTTTGGTTGTTTTACATTATATTTACCATTTGAAGTATCATAATTAAATCTTAGAGAAAAGAAGGTTTCTATTTGAGTTCTGATATTACAGTTTTCTTTTAAAAACTTAGTAAAATTATCACCAACTGTAAGAATCACATCAGGCTCAGGTATTTCTTCGCCAGGTATATTAAAGAAGTTTAAAAATAATGGTGAGAACCCACTGCCCTGCACTCCTATTGTCTTGATATTATCTTGAGAAAAAGAGTTGCAACAAACTTTTTCCCAAGCCTGATTTTCAAAAACATATATAAATGCCTTAATTTCTTTATTTATTAGTTTTTGTGAAATAAATTTTTCTTCAAAAGCTATAAAAGATCTAAATTTTAAAAAATCTAGTAGTAATGATCTATTTATTTGTTTTGTGACATTCTTTTTTTTATAAAAAAAACTTTCCTGAGTTTTTAATCTTCCATATCTTAAATAGTCCAAAAAAATAAAAAATATATCTTTTATTGTTAAAAGAGCTTGAGGAATTATAAAGAGGTAATCATTGTCCTTTTTACTGTAAAACTTCTTCACTCCTTGAAAGCTATATGCATGTAGGGCCGAAATTACTAGATATTGACTTGATATCCTTGAGGGAAGATCTCTAAAATGTTCATCGATTAATTTAATTCCATCTAAGCATCTTGGCTCTAACCAAGATCGAAAATATAAAGCATTTTTAGGGAAGTTTATTTTTGGTGATTTAAATTTTATATAAAATAAAAAAAATATTTTTATAAATAACTTTGGAATAAATTGGAAATAAGCTTTGAAAAGTTCATATGAAGAATTATTTGGGTGATTTTTATCAATAATAGATTCATATAGTTCAGTTATAGTTTCTTGTTTACTTAAGGTTGGACTTGCTAATTTATATTCATCTTTTTCAAAACTTATCCTGACTTTATTAAGAATAAGATTATATTCTTCTAAATAATCACTATAAATTGAATTAGAAGTCTTCACAAAAAAGCTGGATAGGTTATTTGGATAAATTTTCCCATGGTCTTGATCCATCAAGCCACAATGATTCTAATCTATCAAAGTCTCTTTTTGTATCCATGCACTGCCAAAATCCTTCATGTTTGTAAGCCATTAATTCTCCCAATTTTGCAACCTCTTCCAATGGTGATGATTCTAATACTGTTTCATCATTTTCAATGAACTCAATAAACTCAGGCTCGATAATAAAAAAACCTCCATTGATCCAATCCTTTCTCGTTTGAGGTTTTTCTTTAAATGATAACACCTTGTTATCCTCTATAGAGAGTTCTCCAAATCTTGCAGATGGATGAACAGCGCTTACTGTAACCATCTTTCCATGACTTTGATGAAATTCTAATAATTCATCTATATCAATATTCGATAACGCATCTCCATAGGTCAACATGAAGGTTTCTTGCAAGTAAGGTTTAAGTCTTTTTAATCTTCCGCCTGTCATAGTTTCAATTCCAGTTTGAATTGCGTTTACTTTCCAATCTATTTTTTCTTTATTTAGAAAATCTACCTTTTGATTTTGTAGATCTAAAGATAAGTCAGAATTAAGTGAATTAAATTTTAAAAAATATTCTTTTATTACGTTTGATTTGTAGCCCAGAGCCAAATAAAAATCTTTGTGTTTAAATCTAGCGTAATGATTCATTATGTGCCAAAGAATAGGTTTATTTCCTATTTCTACCATTGGCTTAGGCAAATCTTTACTAAATTCTGCTATTCTTGTGCCGAATCCGCCAGCTAAAATCACTACTTTCATATGGCTTATTTTATATTCTTTTTGCCTGAAATAAGAATTTCAGCAAGCAGCCATTCATTTGATTCGTCTATATCAAGCGATTCAAAATTATTAGATTCCATTTCATACACATAAGGATTATCGCCAATTCTGTGATTATTTTTTAAAAAAGCGTCTCCGGAAAAAATATAAATATTTGAATTTTCCTCAAACACCGTTGGTAAATTTTGAGTTTGTACTAATTTTTTAGGATTGTGATTAAGAGGTTTTAAATATTCATCATAGAGTCTTTTTTTCATAGGAGTTACTGTAAACAAGCTATCGTATTTTTTATTTTTTTGATTTGAAAGAAAAATTTCAATAGCATTTTTTATTGTAAATATTGATAACAATGGGTTTGTACTGTGAGTTTGTAAAAAACTATTGTCGGCTCCTATGTGATTAACATCATGTTTTATTATGGAGTTCATAGAAACCTCATGACCGCATAGATTTTTGGGTCTTTTTATAATAATTACCCATTGCCCATATCTTTCTTTGGCTAATTTCTCTATATCTGGACAATCTGTATTTATTACCAAATTAGTTATTAAATTTGTTTTCTTTAATTTATCAGCTATGTGAAAAAATAAAGGTTTCCCTGCTATAAGCCTTTTATTTTTTTTTGGAACTCTTTCAGAATCCCTCTTCATTGGTAGTAAAGCAATCAATTTTTTAAATATCTCTGGCTAAAAAAGCCTTAATTATTTTAATCAAGTAGTTAACAAAATAAGAATTTCTAAAACGTTTATACTTCTCGCTTTTAACATTAGCTTTTTCCAAGGAAATCATTGTATCTGAGAAGGCTGAGATGAATTCACTTTTAAAAGAATCTTTTTTGGATAATTTAAAAAGTGTTCTTACAAATTCGTCTCCAGTAATTAATTCAAAGCCGCCATAATTCATAACATTAGTTAGAGATTGCAAACTAAAATTATAAGTATGGGCTAGAACATTGTACATTTGGTAGTTGTACTTATATTCTTTTTTGTTTTCCAGATCATTGATTCCCGGTACTTCTACGTAAATAAATGATTTTTCATGAACTAACTTTTCAAGCTCAGCCATTGCAACTTTAAGATCAGTAAAGTGTTCAAAAACATGGCTTAAAATAACAATATCAGCTTTTCCTAAATTAGCTAAATCTTTCATTCCTCCTTGCACAGTTTTTATTTTTCTATTTTGAGCTACCTTTAAAGCATTAATTGAATAATCACACCCACACTTCTCAACTACATAGCCTTTTTTTTCAAAAATAGACGATAAATTTAGTATTCTGTTTCCGGCACCACAGCCAACTTCAAAGATGGTAATTTCTTTTTTTTCAAAATTCATTTGCGAAGAAAAGAATGGATCAGGGTGAGATTCTTTTGAAAAAGTGAAGTAGTTTCCTTCTTTACCTTCAATAAGAGGCCAATAAATGTTCTCATAAAAGTGTTTCATGGAAGATTCATCTATTCTAATTTTTTGAGTTACCAAACCACATGACTGGCATATTTGAGAGCCAAAAGGCAATCCAAACCTATCAAGTTGGCTAAGAGCTAGAAAATTAGAAGCGCCACAAAAACATTCCTTAATTTGGTTAATTTTAATTTTTTGAGAATAGATATCTTGATTTAACTTATTAAAAGCACGCCTTCTAACTCCATTTAAAGGTATACCTTCAAATTCAGTAACATATTTTGTTTGAAAAAATTTCACTCTTCGTTCCAGTCGTAGTCTATATCTTGAGTGTTCATTTTTTCAGATTCATCAGGATCATGTACCTCATCAATCAAATTCATAATCACACTATGAGGATAATTTAATCCTTTGAATCCAAACCATAATCCTGGTTTTACAATTAATTTTTTATTCGTTTCGCCATCAAGTACTTCTTCATGAAAACTTTCTATGCCGTCAAAAAAAACAAACCTTACTCTTCCATACGGCACTACAAGATTAGAAGTAACTTTTGTATGTTTTTTCCATGATTTTATTGCATCTTTTTTAATGAAAGAAAAATAAGCTTCACCAAAGTTTGAAAAAGATTTGTCATTAAGGCTATGAAATTTAAGAACATCTCCTTCTGGGATAGATATTCTTTGAAGACTTTCTATGGATATTTTGTTTGAAAACTTTTTCATAGATTTATTATTTATTTTCGTATTCTTCTATTTGAGAAAGAGTAAATTCTTTTATGTTTAGTTTTGAATCATAGAAATTTTTATACCACTGTACAGTGGCAGAAGCACTTTCTTCAAAAGACATTTTTGGTTTCCAGTTCAAAAAATGTAGTGCTTTATCACAGTTTAATTTAAGGAGACTTGATTCCTTCTGCCCATCATCTAACCGTAAAATTTTCCATTTAATCTTTTTCCAATCTTTAGACATAGTCTTTATAAGATCTTTAACAGAAACATTCAAATCATTACTTGGTCCAAAATTAAATGCCTCGCCATGTATGTTTTTATTTTCATATAAATTTTTAGCTAAGACCAAATATCCTGAAAGAGGCTCAAGTACATGTTGCCATGGTCTAGTAGAATTAGGATTCCTAATTTGTGTTACTGTATTTATACTTGCCGATTTCATGCAATCAGGAACAATTCTATTTTCTGACCAATCACCGCCTCCAATGACATTTCCAGCTCTTCCAATAGATAATTTTATATTTCCTTCATCAGGGAAAAAAGATCTTTGAAATGAGCTAATTGCAATTTCTGCTGCACCTTTTGATCCACTATATGGATCTGGGCCACCTAGTCTGTCAGTTTCTCTATATCCCCAGGACCATTCGAAATTATCATAAGATTTATCACTTGTTATAAACACAGCGTAAACATTTTTTTTTAATTTTCTTATCGCATTGAGTAAATAGACACTACCAAGCGTATTTGTTTTAAAAGTTTCTATTGGATTTAAATATGATTCTTTAACAAGTGATTGAGCTGCTAAGTGAAAAATAAAGTCTGGTTGAAATTTAATAACTTCTTTTTCTAACCTATCATCTTTAGATATATCGAGGTATATGCTTTTTATTTCCTTATGCAATTTTAATTCTTTATAGAGAGATGGCTTTGTAGGAATTCCTTTAGATACCCCAAGAATTTTTGCATCCATTTTTAAAAGCCATTGAGTTAGCCATGCTCCTTTAAATCCAGTATGGCCAGTTATAAGTATTTTTTTTCCTTTGAAAATTTGTTTCATATTATTCATTAGGGTTTTCTATAAGATTTATTATTTTTTTTGCAATAAGATTTTCAGAGCTCTTAGAAAAATATGAATTTACAAAAGACTCATCGAATAAATCAGAATCGTATTGCTCGTATTTCAAATAATTATTCAACTTTGAAATTAATTCATCAAGTGAATTGCACCAAATTACCCTTCTACTAACTTTCTCTATAAATTCTTCAGAGTATACGTTTCTTCCTGACAAAACAAAAATTGGTATTGTAGTTGAACAAGCTTCTATTAAAGTTGTTGAAGGGGTATCTAAAATAACAAGCTCAGAGTTTTTTAAAAGATCTGTGAAAGGAATATTGGATTCGAATTTAATTTTATTAAATTTATTTTTGTAAGGAATTTCATTTAAGCCTTTTGTATTGTTAGTCTTAAAAATAGTATTCCAATTTTCTATATTATTCAGATAACCAAGTATTTTTAAATGTGCTCTGACCAATCTAATATCTGAATCTAAAACATTTAAAAAGGGAATAGCATTTTTATGCCACTTTCCTGTTGCATATAAAATATTCTTTGAATTATTTTTTTCCCAGCTTACTTGTTTTGTTAAAGACCCAATACTTTTAATATTTGTTAAATTATTCTTATAAAGCCAGTTTTTATAAAAATTATCTACTGAACTTCCATAAGTGAGAAGATCTGTTGTATAGAGCATTTCAGTAAATTCTATTGAGGGATCAGGAGATTGCCCCCTCTCTCCATGCTGCCATAAAATTACTCTCTTATTGTTTTTAATAGCTATATGAGCAAGAAAATTTTCTTCTGGCCAGGTTAAGACTCCAGTTGCTACGCAATAAAATCTGTTTATAACTTTTTCAAGATTATTTGTTTTTCTTGCAAAGTATTCTAGATATTTTTTTATTTCGTGGGATAAGAATGATAAGTCAATGAAAGGTTTTCTTTTATCAAAATAAGCCTTTTTTAGTAATTCTAATATTTCTTTATCTTTTCCATTAGAAGGATTTGGATTTTTTATTCTCAAGAGAGACAATGAAAGAGTATTTATTACTCTTTTATTTTTTGCTAATTTAAACCAATCATATGCTCCACCTATGATGGCTATTTTTTTATTTTTTCTAGAAAAAAAATTTCTTAGATTGAATAACTTAAAAGCATCTCTAATATATCTCAAAACATATTTGATGCTTTCTGTAGAAAAGTAAAAAATGTATTGTTTTTTTTCACAGATAATATTTATATTTTCACTATCAAATAAATCTGATTTTTCTAATACTTCTGCCAGAAGGGAAGTTGGATCTGGTCTGAGCCTTAAGAACCTTGATTTATTTTTATTTTTAAAAACTAATATATTTATTTCCAAAAATTTTTTTTTAAGTGAAGAAATAATGAATTCATTAAAAGAAATTTGTCCTAAAATTATATATAGTTGAAAAGAAAAATAATCTCCTATATCAAGATCAAGATTTGGCTTTTTTTGTCTTGAATATTCATTCAAATCTTTAATAAGATTTTTTAAATTAAGATTAAACTCTAAGCTTTCTTCTTGATAATTTTTTTTATCTATGAAATCTTTTTCAGTAATAAACTCTAAATCGTTATCAATGCAAAAAAAAATTGATGATGCTCCAATAGGGTAAACTAAATCTCCTTTTTGTTTTAATTTGTCATGATATCTCTTTGCTTGACTTTTATTCTGAAGAATAACAATTCTACTGAATTGTTTGCTAGAAGAGCGCATAACTAGTTAACTAAAATGTTGCTAAAGGATTTTGGGAAAATTCTGTAAGAAAAACTGCATCAATTGAAAAAGGAATAAAGGTACATCCTTTTTTAATGAGATTTTTCAATTCTTTTTTAGAAGGACTTACTTGATGGAATCCAAAAGGTATAGAATTTTTTTTACATTCTTTAATAATAAGGTCGATGTGATCTTTGAACTTTTTATTTTTAAAATCTCCAGTAATTCCGAGAGATGCAGATAAATCATATGGTCCGATTAAAATACCATCTAAACCTTTAACACTTAAAATTTCTTTTAAGTTTTTAATTGACTCAGCATTTTCTATCATAGCAATAATCAATGGACTGTTTGCTTCTTTGATGTATTTATGGAAGTTTTTTCCAAAAAGGTTTGCCCTAGAAAAGCCTACTCCTCTTTTTCCTGAGGGAGGCCAACATGAATATTTAATAACATCTTTTAGTTCTTCTTTATTTTTTATCATTGGAGCGATTACTCCAGCAGCCCCTGCATCAAGTGCTGTTTTACAATTTTCTTTTGTGCAATCGGCCAGCCTTGCAAGAGGAATAGTATTGGTTAACTCTAATGCCCTAAATATATCTGGTAAAGATTCCACGGAAAATGACCCATGTTCAAGATCGACAGCTACCCAATCATAATTTTGATTTCCCATAATTTCTGCTATGGAAGAGCTTGGAATTTGCATCCAACTACCAATGCTAGGTTCATTATTTGTGAGTTTTGATCTTAGTTTTTTTAAACTGTTAAATTTGTTCATAATTTATAAAATCTTTAACTTTATAATCTATAGAAATATTTTCAAAAATATCTTTATTATGCCTATGCATTCTTAATAAGAAAGAAATACCATTTTCTAAAGATGCATTATAGTCTGTTAATGCATCTCCAAAAAAAATACATTCTCTTTTAAGAAGTTTATTATCAAATATAATTTTTTTTACTGCTAAAGATTTTTCTATAGGAGATCCAAAAATAGATGAGAAAGCATCAAAAATATTTAATTTTTTTAAAATAAATTCAATCTCTGTTTGAGGTGTAGCAGTTACTAAAAAAAAGTTTTGTTGATAAGGGTTCAAACGTAAGTATTCTCTTGCGCCCATCACCCAATTTGATTCTATTACCCTAGATATTACATCTTTTTCAAAGGCATCAAGATAATTTGTAAGTTGTGATTTATCTATCTCTGCCCAATCTAAATATAAAGGAATTTTTTTATATCTTGATATACCTGAATTATTTAAGTGATGATCTTCGATCTTTTTTTTTAGATTAATATCTATTCCATGAAACAAATTCAAAAATGCTTCACTTTTTACTTCTACAGAATCTTTTAATACCCCATCAAAATCCCAAAAAATATTTTTATATTTTTTAAGACTCACTTTTATCTAACTCAACTTGAACTTCTTCAACGATTTCTAATAATCCTTGTCCTAAATCTTTAAATTCTGTTGGAACAATTTTTTTTGCATCTTTAGCTTTATGTCTATAAGGGGTTAATCCATAGTGTTCTGATCTAGAATTATCGTCTAAAAAATCTACTTTTCTTTTCATGCCAATTATTTCAAATAGTATTGAAAAAAGGTCATCTACTTTAATAGTTTGCTGACCTGTTATTGTATAAGCATTATTTGCATATTTTTTGTCTAATAATTTCACACTTAATTCAGCTGCATCTTCAACATTAATATACTCTCTTATTTCTTTTCCGGTTCCACTGTAAGTAAGTTTTTTAGTTTTTAAAATTTGTTTGACGAAATCTCTTATTGCATTCCAATCCTGTGATCTTGATCCATATAGCGATCCATATCTCATAAGAGTGAAATCAATTCCAAATTCTTTTCCGTAAGCCTCAATAATTGATTCTGCTGATGATTTACTTACGCTATAAAAAGATCCTAGATCACTATAGACATACATGCTTGAAGCAAAAAGAAATCTTTTTACCTTTGTGTTTTTAATGGCTTCTAGAATCTTTACAGTTCCTAAAATATTAAAATACAAAGTATTAAACGGATCTCTCTTTGATTCGGCAATATCAGCTATAGCGCCAAAATGATAAACGAGAGATACTCCTTTTAAAGCGTTTTTTAGATCTATCTCTTCTGAATAGTCACCAAGAATCATTTCTTGGTCACTGCGTAACCATCTCGAGGGTTTTTTATCAAAAATTGATACTTCATAGCCTTTTTTTGAAAGAGCATCAGCTGTATGACTTCCCATAAAACCTCCGCCACCTATTACCAATACTTTTTCTAATTTTTTACTCATTTATTCAAATTTGATTATTAAGTTTTTTGTTGCCTATAAATCTTATTACTTCTTGTAATGATTCATTTTCCATTTGAATTCTCGAAGAACTTGTCATGGGTCCTAAGTGAGATGTTAGCAAGCAACTCGAAAAATTAGTCAAAGGGCCTAAATATGGTTCTTGGGAGAAAACATCTAGAGCAACGCCTTTAAAGTGATCTTTTTTAAGAAGAGATACCAAGTCCTTTTCATTTATTATTTGTCCTCTTGAAGTATTAATTAAGTAACTACCCTTCTTCATCTTTAAAAATTCTTTTTTTGATAAAAAATGTTTAGTCAATTTATTTAATGGCAAGTGTAAAGTTAATATATCAGACCGTTCCAATATTTCATTCTTTGAAACGAAAAAGACATTTTTATTTTCTTTTATTACTTTCTTATTATTTTCATTAACCAAAATGTCTTTCGCTCCTAATCCTTTAAGCTTTTTTCTAACCGACTGACCAATTTTTCCATATCCGACTATACCTATTGTTTTATTAACAATATCCTCGCCCATATATTTTAACCATCTTCCGTGATGAATATCATCGTTTGATAAATGTATAGACCTCAATAATGAAAAAATTAGTCCAATAGTTAGCTCAGATACTGCGCTTACAGGCGCCTCTGGGGTAATAGTTACTTTGATATCATGGTTATTACAATAATCCATATCAATGTTGTCATAACCAACCCCAACTCTCGATATGAGTTTTAAATTCTTTAGTTTATTTAAAACAAATTTATCTAATTTATCAGTGCCAGCAATTAGAAAATCACAATCTTTACCAAAACTTATCAATTCATTTTTAGAAAATTTACTATTTTTTTGATTAAATATAATATCTACCCCTAGCTTTTTTAATTTCTTTGCATAAATACTTTTTTCAATTTCAAATGGAGTAGTTGTTATTAATGCTTTCATTAGACTAAGTTATAAGAATCCAATCAGATTTTCTTAAAAGAGATGCTGGGTATTTTTTTTTATCGTAGCTGCCATGAAGTATGTCCGTCATGACCTGTTTTTTTTCTTTGCCTTTAACAATTATTAGAGAATTATTTGCTTTTTTTATTAATACTGGAGAAGCAGTAACTCTTTTGAATTTATGGGAATCACTTTCCGAGTGAACAAAAAATCTGTCTTTTTCTTTAAGACTTTCTGAATAAGGAAAAAGTGAAGCAATATGGCCATCGGTTCCCAAACTAAAAATCATTAAATCTATTTGTTGAGGAATAATATTAGAATAATTCTCTGCTGCATCATTAGCACTATATTTTTCAACTTCAATTCTATGTAATTTACAATCATTTGGGATACCTTCTTTGAAAAGAGTGTTTAAAGTCATATTGTAGTTACTATGAATTGAATTGAATTTAACCAATCTTTCATCGCTGAAGTAAAAATCTATTTCTTTTAAATCTTTGAAAGAATTTTGTTTTCCCCAAAATTTGTAAAAGCTTTTTATAGAATTTCCCCCAGTTAAGAATATATTCCTTCTTTTATTATTAATTTTAGGATAAATGATATTGCTAATATGATCATAAAGATTTCTATGCCAATTATCTTTTTTGAATTCTAAAAGCCTTGCCATTTAATTTTGAAGATCAGTGATAATTTGAAAGCTTGCTTGGAAATTTTTTATTGTAGACTTCTATTAAGTTGTTAAAACTATCAATATTTTCTTTTGATCCTTTTTTTTGAAGCCTTAAAACTAATTTTTTATAAAATTCTTCTTCGTTTTGGTTATCTTTAATTTTTTTAAATCCATAACTTTGGTGACCCAACCCATCTATCAAAAGTTTTCTAGGAATTCTCTGTCTTGCAAGAATTCTTTTTATTTTTTTATGATGAGTTCTTTTCAAAAAAGTTGAAAGGTCTGACAATATTTTATCAGGATTTGTAACAATATCTTCAAAGCTTAAATATAGAAGTGGTTTTTCATTATTTGAATCTAGTAACTCAGTTTTAAATAATTTTTCATAGCACTTTCTTATAGAAATTAAAGCTTTGTCAAAAACATCATATGAGAAATACTCGTCCTTAAATTCATCAGCCCACCAAGGAATTTTTGTTTGTTGATAATAAAAAGAAACTGTAAATTCTCTTGGTGAATCAAATCTCCTTAAATAATTTTCCCAATGTTCTATCATATAGAGCGGATGTCTTACGACTTCTATAATTTTTAATCTATCTCCATAAGCAGTAAAAAGAAGTTCAGGAGTCATCAAAATCATATGAGACATTAAATTCAAAGCAATATTATTCTCATTAATATTTACAAGATTGTGATCTCCATCTTTCTTAAAAAGCCTCTGTAAGTAATCCAATGAATTGGGGTTGTTTTTTAAACCGGAATCGTCACCAAATCTTAAGTTTACTTCTCTTGATATAGAATTGTTGTATTGAGAAAGATCGGCATAGGTATTAAGCATCCATGTAGCAGAATCTTTTTCTATTTTATTTAAATGATATAAAACAGATATATATTCATAAATATGTTCCAACTTGAATTTTTCTACTTTTTGCATGCCGCCTATGATTGGTCCAAGAATACTTTTGCCTGTACCCCATAATCCATCAATAAAAATTATGTCATTTTCTAAGTTGAGCTTTTTTTCTAAAAACATTTTAATTATTCAAGACCAAAGCCGCCGTCTACCCTAATATCTTGTCCTGTCATATAAGCTGATAGATCTGAAGCTAAAAATGCAATAACGCCAGAAATGTCCTCTTCTTTAGCCATTCTTCCTAAAGGCGTTTTACTTTCATAACGCTTAATAAATTTTAAAGGCTGATTTCTTTTTATACCTCCTGGAGATACTGAATTTACTCTGATATCAGGAGATAGTGTTACAGCAAGCCACTTAGTAAGATTTATTAATCCTGCTTTCGAAGCACCGTATGCAGCAGGATTATAAATAGATGTATTTTTATACATTTTCCAGTCAGGAGCAGATGATCCATAAATTGAGCCAACGTTTATTATGTTGCCTTGTTTTGTTTTTTTTAGATCTGGAGAAAATTTTTGAACTAAGTTAAAAACTGAAAACAAGTTGAGCTCAAAACTTTTTTGCCAACCTTCTTTCTTTTGATTTTCAAAATTTGTATTCCAGCCTTCTATGTTAGAAGAGCCTGTGTAAGCTGCATTATTTATCATGACATTTAAACCTCCTGCTTTTTTTATTTCCTTGTAAAGATTATTCACTTCTTTATCGTTTGTTATGTCACAGTTATGATATGAAATTTTTCTGGGATAGGAAGAAAGGAGTTTTTTTAAATTTCCATCCGATCCAGTTTCTCTAATATCAACCATATACACTTTAGCTCCAAGCTCTAATAAGTTTTTAGTTAAAGAAAGTCCGAGGCCTCCAGCAGCTCCAGTAATTAAGATTTTTTTATTATTTAGAGATAGGAAAGGAATGTTTTTTTTCATTTTTTATCTTTTAATTTTTAATAAAGCTTCAGCTATTTTAAAATCAATAATGTCATCAATATCAATAGCTCTATGCTTTGGAATTTCTATCTGACCTACTTTCCCAGAAAAAATACTATCATTTTCTAAAACAAATTTAGAGTATGCTGCGTAAGCTACAGTAGTCATATCATAAGTTTTTGGAGCATCTTGGCGCCTGAAAACTTTTTTATTTGGTTTATTAATTAACTCGGAGAGATTTTTATTATTTTTCCTGACCATATTGAACCATGGATTTCTAAAAGAATCAGACACAGTAATGGCAATATCTATGTCATTTTTGATGAGTTTATTTATGCATCTTTCAATATCTTTTGAATTCCTTAATGGCGCTGTAGGTGGAATGGAAACCATAATTTCAGGAATTTTATTTTCTGTTTTTTTTAAAAAATTTAGAGCATGCTGCCAAGCTAACCACTCAGGAGATTTATCTGAAGACAAGTATTTTGGTCTTTTAAATAAAATCTCAGCACCATATTTTTTAGCTTCAGCAGCTATCTTTTCACTATCGGTTGATATTATTATTCTATTTATTTTTGATACGGACTTAGCATGGTCTATAGACCAACCCAAAAGAGACTTGCCCGAAAGTTTTTTTAAATTTTTATTTTTTAAACCTTTAGAGCCTCCCCTAGCAAAAATAAAACCGTATACTTCTTTTCTGTTATGAGTCATTTATTGAAATTCTTTTTCCAGAAAGAGATGATGATTTCTTAGCAGCCTTAATGATTTTCATTATTTTTAGAGACTCATGCAAACTTTTTGTTGAATGATGGTTGTTAATTATTTTTTTAAAAAAATATTCCCACTGTATTTCATATGTATCACTTATCTTTTGGTCAGAAATAAATATATTTTCCCAATTTTGTTTTTCTAAATTCCATTTCTGAATTCTGCTTGGTTCTGCTTGCCACCTTAAGGAAGATTTTTCTCCAATTATTGTCATTTCTCTAGTTTTATTTCGCCTAATGAAATCAAGATAGAGATTAATAATAGCAGGGTTATCTGATTTTGTTCCCATCATTAAAGATGCCGAATCCTCAACATCTATTTTTAATTTGCTTATTGTCGCCATGTGTGAGTTTACCCAAGATATCTCTCCAAAAAGCCAATTTAAATAATCAATTTCGTGACTAAGCTCCAAAACTACTCCACCTCCCAATTTATTAGATGCTGAAACAGTTTTTTCATAATTTGATGATCTCCAATCAGGTAAATACTGACCACTTTCACAGTGTACCGAATAAATTTTTCCTATAATTTTGTTATTTATTAATCTCTTAAGTTCAATCAAAGTTTCTAAAAACCTTAAATTGTATCCAACTAAAACATGTATTTTTGATAATTCAACTTGTTTTATAAAAGTCTTAATCCCAATACTCCTGTCAGTAAGAGGTTTTTCAATAAAAATATTGCTTTTCATCTCTAATGCTTTTTTTGCGTAAAACAGGTGCATTGAGGATGGGTTAGAAATAACAGTTAGATTTGGAATAAACTTTGATATCTTATTTTCTGGTAATAAAGAACTTTTTGATAATTCTGTATGATTTTTACTATTTTTTGTTTTAAGAACTTTGACTTCAGCCTCAGGGAATCTTTTTTTTAAGTATTTAAAGTGTCTTTTGCCTATAGAACCAAAACCAATAATTAATATTTTATTTATCATTATATTTATTCAATTGCATCTTGGCTTTTCCATTTTGCAAGAGAAAAGCCTTCCTTTAAAAGATTCATTCTTGCTTCTTTGAGACCATCGCCAACAAAATTAAATAAATTTGCTGTAGCTGTAGCATCAACTTTGCTCGATGACATTCCTTGAGAGAGATGAGATGAGTTACCAACACCGCCGGCTAATATAATCGGAATTTTGTTTTCAGATGGTAATAATTCTAAAAGATCTAGGTCAAATCCCTGCCCGGTTCCATCTTGATCAATAGAGTTCAAATATATTTCTCCTACAAATCCAGAATTAATCAAATCTTGAATTAGATTTATTTCTTCTATTTTTTTAGATCCAGATTGAGTGAAGATTTCATATTTCGAATTTTTTTTAATATCTAATGAACCTACAATACATTGTTGTCCAAATTCTTTTGAAAGATCTTGTATGAGTTTGAAATCCTCAAACAAAGCAGTATTTAAAACAATCTTATCTGCTCCTGACCTTAATATTTTTCTGGCATCTTGCATGCTTCTTATGCCTCCTCCAGAAGATATAGGAACAAAACAACCGTATGAAATCTCTTTTAAAATATCGCAAAATTTATCAATGCTTCTGTCCTTTCTAGAAACATCTAAAACAATGAGCTCATCAATATAAAAAGAAATTTTTTGAAAATCATAATTTCTTTTTAACCACTCAAGATCTCCTACTTTTTGAAGCCTGAAATTTCTACTTAACATGAAATTTCCAGAATCATGTAACAAAGTAAATATTAGTCTTTTTTTTAGCACTTACTCAGATTTCTAAAAAGTTCTTTAAAAGTTGAAGTCCATTTGTTTGACTTTTCTCTGGATGGAATTGAGTAGCAAAAATATTATCTCTCTCATAAGCAGCTGTGAATTTTATCCCATACTCACATTTTGCTTCTATTAAGTTAACCTCTTTATGAAATAAGTGGTAAGAATGCACGAAATAAAAATCTGAATTATTATCAATGTGATTACCCAAAATAGATTTTTTATCGAAGCTTACTGTATTGAAACCAATGTGAGGAAGCTTCAATTTTTCATTATCAGGAATGATCATTCTCTTTACACGTCCATCAATAAATCCTAAGCCTTTTGAAAATCCATCCTCTTCGCCTTCTGAAGCAAAAAGCTGCATGCCTAAACAAATACCTAAAATATTCTTTTGTTTTTCAAGGACAGATTCTTTAAGTACGTCAATAAAACCATTATTGTTCAAAGAAGACATTGCTTTTTTAAAAGAGCCAACTCCAGGAAGAATAATTGAATCAGCTTTTAGAATTTCAGATGGATTGTTAGATATTTCTACAGGAAAATTAAGGTACTTTATAGCGTTTAGTACAGAAAATAAATTTCCCATACCGTAATCTAGAATTACAGTTTTTTTTTTCATTTTTAAGCTACTTTAAACTTTGGCCGCCAGAAACCTTCTATTTTTTCAAATATTTCCTTGTTAGCCCATTTATCTAAAACAGCATCAAATTCATCTTGAGACATTTTGTAGTAATTTAAAAAAGTATCCATATGCTCATCTGGAAATTGCCCGTCGTACAAGTTAACTAAATTCACAGCCTGAGATCTACTCATAGCTCCCCTTCTTATTTCTATTGATGCATCTTGGTTTGCTCTTCCAAATCCATATTTTAAATACATAAGATAAGTATGAAGAGAATATAAAGCTTGATCGTTCTGAGAAAAGTTAGTAAAAGTTCCAGAATTTGTTTCATCGGATTCTTTTAATCCACAATGTTCTTTTGCTACTAAGTAATTACGATAGGGATCCCAATTTTCAAAATAGGACCAGTGAGTTAATTTTATTTTTTCTGCTGACTTAGATATTTCAGGAAACTTAAAAAAATTTAGATCTTTATTTTTCAATTCTTTAGAATTAAAAACTTTTTCATATCCTCCTTCAAGGTATATTCTCTTCATATATTCAATGTTGAAAATAGGATTTTTATTTGTTTCCTCACTTCCTCCATATTCGATCTCACCATCTTCGCCATAAAAAATTAAATCAATTCCCATTTTTATAGCCATTGTAATTGGC
Source organism: Gammaproteobacteria bacterium (assembly GCA_003331625.1). Classification (GTDB taxonomy): domain Bacteria; phylum Pseudomonadota; class Gammaproteobacteria; order Magnimaribacterales; family AG-339-G14; genus MEDG-81. The sequence goes on from QOPF01000002.1 coordinate 168,223, forward strand.
GCAGATTGAATCGCTATCAACCATCCATAATAAGGAAACCCCATTTTTTCAAACCCTAATTTATTTAAAAGTCTCATTGTTTCATTCTCTGGATTAATAGATATATGACTATATCCGCTATCAATGAAAGATTTAAGATTTTCATCTCCTAATGGCAAAGATAAAGGGGGTGTTACTGTAAGGCACAAAGGATTCATGTTGTATTTATGTTTTAAATTATAAGCAACATAAGAGCCGTCTTTCCCTCCGCTGCAGGGAACTAAACAATCGAATTCTCTCTTATTAGATCTATGATCATTAAGTAAATTATTGAGTTCATTTTGTCTAGCTTTCCAATCTAGCGATTTTTTTTTCTCCATCCATCTACAGGCATTACAAAAACCTCTTTCATCAAAAGAAATTCTATTTCTTGTAGACATTGCTAAGCAATTTGAGCACCACTTGAGACTGGAGGAGATCATATAATAACTTTTTTGAAATTAATTTTTAAATTTAATTTTACAGTTAATCAATGCATCTATGAATAGCTATTACTAATCTATCACACACAAATTGAATTTCTTCGTTAGTCATATTTATAGATGTTGGAAGAGATATTCCCCTTTCTGAGAAACTTATTGAATTTGTTAATGAGTACTTAGGTTTATATTTAATATATGGAGGCATTAAATGCAAAGGATTAAATGTTGGTCTAACTTCTATATCGCTTTTAGTAAGAATTGAAATTATCTTATCTCTATACATTGAAATGGATTCATCTAATAGAACTGTATATAGCCAAAAAGAATTTTTAATATTTTTACCATCTTTTGGAAGAATAAGTTTATCAAAAGTTGATAAGTAGCTATCATATTTTTTTGCTATTTCTCTTTTTCTTTTTACAAAGAAATCTATTTTTTCCATTTGTGCAACTCCAACTGCAGATTGTAAATTTGTTAATCTATAATTGAAGCCCACTTCTTCATGCCAGTACCTTTTATTCTGAGACATTCCATGATCTCTTAATTTTTTTGCAAAATTTAAGTGTTTTTTTCTTTTAAATTGAAGCATGCCTCCTTCACCTGTAGAAATTGTTTTATTCCCAAAAAAACTAAAAGTTGCCGCGTCTCCGACTATGCCAACATGTTTATCTTTATAGAAAGTTCCTAAAGCTTCAGCACAATCCTCGATAACATACAATCCATGTTTTTTTGCAATTTTTAAGATTTTTTCCATGTTAGCTGAATACCCATACAAATGAACAGCGATGATTGCCTTAGTTTTTTTTGTAATATTTTTTTCAATCAAAGTGCTATCTATAGTCATATCTCTTTTATTTACATCAATGATTACTGGCTTTGCACCTGAATAAATAACAGCATTTATAACTGCCGCAAATGTAAAATCTGGAATTATTACTTCATCACCTTCGCCAATTCCTAAAGCGCAAATTGATAGATGTAAAGCGGAGGTTCCATTTGAAACTGCTAAGGTATTGGGGCAAGAAGAATATTTACTAAAAATTTTTTCAAATTTAGTCACGAATGACCCTTGAGAAGATATCCATCCAGTTTCTATGCATTCTGTTAAATATTTTTTTTCATTTCCATTAAAAAGGGGCTGAACTAATGGAATATTATGATATGTTTTATTATTAACTGTACTTACTATGTTTCCTTTCTCATCAATTATTGGAATGAATTTATATTTTTCTAAAGATGTTTGAATTTTATTTGCACTTGTTCCGAGTGGAAGACTAAAAAAATTCTTATTCATTATTTTTTTTACTTTATCATCAAGCAAAATTCCCTTTACAAGACCTCTTCTTATATCTCCATCTGTCATAATCCCAACCAGCACATTTTTTTGAAAAACATAACAAACTCCGTATCCATCTTCATTCATTAAATTCAAAGCATCTTTTAAAATTGCATTGGAATCAATTGATGTTATTTTATTCATTTTCTTTTGGATTGATTTATATTTTCAATTGAGTTTTCAACCAGACTTTTCTGTATCTTGAGTTCTTCAACAGACGTATTGTAGATTTCTAAAGTAAAAAATTTAACTTTAGTTTTGAGATCTTTCCAAAACCAACTTGTTTCTTTTAAAGATTTATTTTGATCTGATAGCCCGTTGTTTTCACTCAAATGATATGCAGAAATTTCTTGGAAAAGATTTTTATGCCCTTCCTCTAAATCAAAACCCAGTGAATTTGAGCTTACTTTTAAATGCGCGACATCTAAAAGAAATCCTATATCGGAAGGAAGCATACTCATTATTTCTTTTATTTCTTTAGGATTTGTAAAAAGAAGAGGATCATCTTGAAAATGTTCTATATTTTTTTTTGAAATGACATTGTTTTCAATCATGAGCTGTACATTGATTTTTTTAGCTTCTTCATGTAAAAATTTGACTCTTTTTAAAAATAAATCGGTAGCTTCTTCTCTAGAAATTAGAGAATTCTTATTAATTTTCTTTCCTAATTCGTTTACTTTAGGATCAAGTCTAAATCCTGCATGAAAAGCAAAAATTTTACTTCCTATTTTTGAGCATAAGTCTATTGATTTTTTGACATGATTAATACTCAAGGATGATATTTCTTCGTCTTTAGAAGCTAAGTTAAATACAAAAGGTACCTTTGCAGGAGGATAGTAATTATGAATCTGAATATCTAAAGTTTTAGGTAATTCCTTAATTTCCCTTCTAAAGTTTTTAGAATAAATCCCACCTGAGAGTTCTATTTTATTAATTCCACTTTCATGAAATTCTAAAGCAGCACTTGTAGCAGTTTTATTTTTAATACCTCCTGTTGAAATGTAAATCATATTTCTCTTTTAAATTTAGCAGGAACGCCAACGTATAAACATTTTTTCTTATCTATGCTGTTTAGCAATATTGAACCCGCTCCTAAAATTGAATGCTCTGATATTAATAAGTTATCTTTTATTACGGATCCCGCTCCGATGAAGCAGTTATTTTTAATGGTTACTCTTCCAGCAATTGTTGATCCGGGAGCAATATGACAATTATTCTCAATAATTGTTTCATGATCAATAATTGAGCCTGTGTTAATAATGTTATTGTCGCCTATTTTTGATAAAACGCCTAAATAGGAATTCGGACATATTATATTTCCTTCTCCAATTTCTGAATTTCTTTCTATAATTGCTTTGTCACTAATTAATGAGGGGCATGAAATATTGATTTCATTTAATTTTTTCCACCATACTTCTCTTTTTTTGTTATCTCCTATTGCTAAATAAAAATCAAAGCTTTTTTTATTATAAGCTTCAAAATTGTTATCAATTTTTTCTACATTGATGTTTAGTATTTTTTTTTCTTTTGGTTCTGAAAAGTCCAATATTTTAATAAATTCATATTTTTTTTGAGATATTAACATTGAAGCAATGACTCTACAGTGACCTCCAGCACCAATGATTACAGCATTTTTTTTATTTTTTTGGCTCATTAAAATGCGTCCAGTGTATTTTTTTATTTACTTTCAAATTTACCTTGAGTGTTCTGCCCACTATTTTATTCAAGAAACTAGGATAAATTCCATTTCCAGGTCTTCGTGAAATTAAATCATTTCTTGAGATTTTATGACCTGCCGAAAGATCTCTGGAAGTAAAAAGACTTTTTCTTGAGATTTTTTTCATTTCTATCTCTTCTTTTTGACATTTTTTTATTGGAGATCCGAGTATAATTTCAGCTTTTCTAATCTGTTCAACGTAGTTTTTAAATTCTGAAGGGGAAGATGATGCAGAGTGATCTGGACCGTTTAAGGATTTATCTAGAGTAAAGTGTCTTTCAATAATTTTTACCCCTTTTGAAATTGCAATAATTGCTGAGTCTATTCCTAAGCTATGGTCAGAATAGCCCACAGGAACTTTAAACTTATTTTTAAGAGTATCTATAACTTTCATATTTAAAGAATTATCTGATGCTGGGTAATTTGATACCGCATGCAAAATCGCTATCTTATTCTTATGTTTCTTCTTATAAACTCTCAGAATGAAATCTATTTCATCTAGAGAGGCCATCCCAACAGATAAAATTACTGGTTTTTTTGTCGTTACGAGATACTCATGAAGAGGAAGATCTACTATATCAGCAGAAGCAACTTTAAAAGCTTTAACATTTAAAGAATTTAGAAATTTTGCGCTTTCTATATCATACGGAGTAGACAAAAAATCTATGCTACTCTTTTTTGCAAATTTAAATAACTCAATCTGCTGATCAAAACTTAATTCAAGTTTTTTTAGCATCTCATAATGAGTTTCTTTTTTAGAACCGCTTCTTTTCTGATATTTGACTTTTGGAGTTTTGCTGTCAGCTAAAGATTCTGCATTAAATGATTGAAATTTTATAGCGTTTGCGCCTATGGATTTTGCCTCTTTGATAAGCTTTTTAGCAAGACTAATATCTCCATTATGGTTTACTCCTATTTCAGCAATTATATAGGCAGGAATATGATCATGAATTTTATCAAAAAATAAATTATTAATTTTTTTCATTAGAATTTATTAAAAGTTTCATTTTTGCTAAATGCAAGTCTGTATCTACCATTTCAGAAACTAATTCATCAAAACTTATTTTTGGAGTCCACCCAAGCTCTTTCTTTGCTAGAGAAGCATCTCCCATCAAAGTATCGACTTCAGTTGGCCTAAAAAAATGAGGATCTACTAAAATTATTTCTTTGCTGAACTTTTTTTCTAATTCTTTTGGGATATTAATCCAGGTTCCTTTTTCATTTGCTCCCTTTCCAGACCAAGAGATAACCATATCTAACTTTTTAGCCACAAGATTAATAAAATCTCTTACGCTGTGCTGAATTCCCGAAGCAATTACAAAGTCTTTGGGAATATCTTGCTGAAGCATCAACCATTGTGACTCTACATAATCTTTAGCATGCCCCCAATCTCTTTTAGCTTCAAGATTTCCTATATATAAATTTTCCTGAATTCCTAACTTGATATTTGTTAGAGCTTGCGTAATTTTTCTTGTGACAAAAATTTCTCCTCTTACAGGCGACTCATGATTGAAAAGAATTCCGTTGCACGCATAAATATCATAAGCCTCTCTGTAATTAACTGTTATCCAGTATGCATATAATTTAGCCGCTGCATAAGGACTTCTTGGGTAAAATGGTGTCGATTCTTTTTGCGGGACTTCTTGAACAAGCCCATATAATTCAGAGGTACTTGCTTGATAAAATTTAGTTTTTTTATTTAAGCCCAGTAACCTTATTGATTCTAGTAATCTTAAAGTACCTAAAGCATCTGCATTTGCGGTATATTCTGGTTCCTCAAAGCTTACTCTTACATGAGATTGTGCTGCAAGATTATAAATTTCATCTGGTTCTACACGTTTTAATATACTAGTAATGCTAGAGGAATCTGTCATATCTCCATAGTGAAGAAAAAGATTTGCATCTTTATAATGTCTGTCCTTAAAAAGATGATCTATTCTTCCTGTATTAAATGAGGATGAACGTCTTCTTAGACCATGAACCTCGTAACCTTTTTTAATAAGAAATTCAGCTAAATAGGAACCGTCTTGACCTGTAATTCCTGTAATTAGAGCTTTTTTCATAATTTTTCTAATGTTTGTTTATTGCGTCTAACATATTTTTGAAGTCGTTATTATTTTGGGACAACTCCTTAAAAGAACCTTCTCCTTGAATAGCTCCATTTTTTAGATAAAATATTTTTTCACAATTTTCTAAGGTAGAAAGTCTATGAGCTACCATTATGACAGTTATGTTTGGAATATTTTGTATATTTTTTATGATTTTTCTTTCAGTTATGTTGTCCAATGAGCTAGTAGCTTCATCTAGAATTAATACCTCTGGCATTCTAAATAAAGCTCTTGCAATTCCAATTCTTTGAAGCTGCCCTCCAGATAATTGAACTCCTCGTTCGCCTATTTTTGTATCTAACCCTTTGGGTAGGCCCTTAATAAAGTCTGAAACTAGTGCAATGTCAGCAACATTTTCCAGTTGCTCTTTTTTTATATTTTCATTTTTTAAGCCAAAGGCTATATTTTCTCTTATGGTTGTATCCGATAGGAAAATATTCTGAGGAACATGAGATAAATTATTTTGCCATTTTCGAACATTTGTTTCCTCTATTTCTATATCATCAACCATCATTCTTCCGGAGTTAGGAGACAAAATTCCTAAAATTAGATCAAGGGTCGAGGTTTTTCCGCTTCCAGTTTCTCCTGCAAGACCAACAACAGAATTCTTTTGAATTGATAGCGAAAGATTTTCTAAAACATGATTATCCTCTTTGTATCTGAAACAAACTTCTTCAAAAGAAATTGATTTATTAAATTCTAATTTTTCTATGTTTTTTTTCAAAGCTATAGAAGGCGAACGGTCTAAAAAGTTTAAAATATCTTTTAGAGACTCTTCACCTCCTAATATGAATGAGATACCTGCATATCCTTGATTAAGAACTGGTAATAATCTTTGGGCACCTAAAGCTAAAGCTCCAAGGAACGGCACTACATTAGAAATTCCATTATAATTTTTGGTAAAAATGAGAGCCACAATTACAATTAAAATCATTCCTAAGGCTTCAATAAAAAATCTAGGCAAAGTTACCAATACTTGTGTACTTGCTTGCGCCTTTTTTAAAGGCACATCAACATTAATAAACTTTTGATAGAAAGTTTCTTGTGTTCCATCAACAATAACTTGTTTTATGCCTCCAAGTGATTCCTGAAGACTTTTCATTACTTTATTTGTATTTAGAGAAATTTTTTTGCTATTTAATGAAAGTCTCGATTTATTAAAAAAGATTATTAAAGAATATAGGACTCCTAATCCAAGAAAAACAGAAATTGCCATTTGTGGATTGATAAAAACAAGGAAACTTATAACAACTAATATAAAAAAGAAAGAAGAAATAACTCTGGTAGATTCTAGGATAATATCCTGAATAATAAAGTCAGTTTTTCTAACTATTCCGTTTATTATCTCACTACTATTTGATTCGACATGAATTTTATATGGCTGATAAAGAGTTTTTTTAAATATATCCGCTCCAATTTCTAAACCTGTTTCAAAGGATAATTTTGTTGAAAACCAAACCAATACTATTCTTGCTACAGAAGAAATGATTATCGCTATAATAAAAAGTAACGCGAACGGTAAAATGAGATCGTCAGGCTCATTTATTGCAAAAGCACGAGAAATATTTAAAACATATTCTTGGTTATAAATAATTTCAGGATCTGCTAATACAGCTAAAAATGGAATCACAGCTCCTATACTTAAAATTTCACAAAATGATACGAACATCATTAAAGTAATTAATAAGATATATTGTTTTTTTCTTCTAATAGAAAAAAATTTCCACAATCGATTTAATGAAAAGAAAATACCTACTTTCATATCTTATTTAAGTATTTCTTGAAATAAAAAGAAATCTAACTAATGTTATTGAGATACTTATAAAAATTCCGAAGAGAAAACAAAAAATCACTATCTGACTTCTTAATGGTTCTATTTTTTTTTCAGGAGTAAAAGGGGGATCTACTATCTGAAAAACATAGTCTTCCTTGAACTTAATTAACATCTGTTTCTTTAGCTGTTCTTCCATCATTGAGCTAATTAAAGATTTTATTGAAGATACTTTAGAAGTTAAAAATTTTTTATTTAAATATTCAATAGAATTTTCTGTCTCTGCAAGATCTTTTTCTACTGTAAGTTTATGAAATTCATTTAAAACAAGATCAAGAAAATCTTTAGCAAAAATAGGTGATAGATGTTTGAAAGAAACTTTTATAATGCCTGTATTTTCTTCACGATCTATTTCTAAATTTTCTAATAGAAATGAATGAGCCTCTAAGGGTGTTGGTTTTTTTCTTGGAAGCCATTTTTCTGACGAACTATCAAAAAGATCACTATCAAAAACTAATTCTCCTGAAGAAATATCATAAGAAGATGGGGCCATTAAGTTTTCTAAAATCCCAGGAAAGGATAAAAGATGTTGATGAAATTTTCTTGATTTAAGGGTTTCTATGTATACGAAAAGCTTATTTTTTTCTTGATTGATATTGATTCCTGCTAAATTGGCTAAACTTCCAATTTGTGAACTAACGCCTGGTAGATCCTCTTCTTTTGGAAAAAGAGTGGTCTCACTTTTATAAATATCTTGTAAAAATAAAACATAGATTATTGAAGATATTGTGAAAAAGAAAGTGAATAAAAAAATAAAAATTTTTTCTTTATTTAAAATTTTGAAAATATCTCTTAGAGTTGTTTCTTGAAATTTTTCTTCCATCGAATTTTAGGTGGTACCCAGGGCCGGACTTGAACCGGCACGAAGTCGCCTTCGAGGGATTTTAAGTCCCTTGTGTCTACCAATTCCACCACCTGGGCAAAACAATTCTTCTATTCTATATTAAATTTGGAGGCTGAGGTCGGAATTGAACCGGCGTGAACGGATTTGCAGTCCGCCGCATGACCACTCTGCCACTCAGCCACAGATATATTGTATATACTTGAATTAAACAATCCATTTTTTATAGTAATTTAGAAATGATAGCCATGAAAAAATTACGCTTAAGGAAATTAAAATTAATGAGATTGTGAATAATAAATCAAAACTTAGTGGGGCAATGAAAAGAAATCCTATTCCTATCATTTGGAAAGTAGTTTTTAATTTTCCTCCTCTATCAGCATTTAATTCGCCTACAGTTTTTCCAATTTGTAAGGCGTGAATTCTTAAATAACTGATAGAAAGCTCTCTAGAGACTATTAAAATAGTTAAAATCAATAAAATGAAATTAGTGAAATTAAATGTAGCCCAAATTAATAATGATGAAACGAAAACCTTATCAGCGATTAAATCCAGTAAACTACCTAGGATTGTTTCTTCTTGGTAAAGCCTAGCGATATATCCATCAAAAAAATCTGTTAGCGCAGCAATAATAAAAACTATTAAAGAAGAAATATAGAAGTCATATATAAATAAAATAATTATGGGAACTATCAAAAAAATTCTTATTAATGATAGTAAATTAGGTATAGACATTTTATTTTTTATTTAAGGCAGAATGAATTTCTTTAGCTTTAACGCTCCCTATTCCTGGAATTGATTTTAAATCATCTATTGAAGCTTCCATAATTTTACTTTTAGATCCGAAATGCCTTAAAAGATTAGAATGTAATTTAATCCCTATCCCATTTATTTCATCTATACCGGAAGCTAGCAAACTTTTACTTCTCCTTTTTCTATGCTGACTAATGGCAAACCTATGAGATTCATTTCTCAAAAGTTGTAAGATTTTTGAAATATCCTTCAACTCTGTCAATTCAAATCTCTTATTATTAAAATGCAAAAAATCGTATTTCTCTTTCCTATTGGGTCCTTTAGAAACTGAAATAAAAATTATTTTATCTAGTATGTTTTTATCGAGGTTCTTTTGAACAGAATTCAATTGTCCTTTTCCGCCATCTATGAGAATAACTTCTGGCAATATCAATTTACTATTTTGAAGATTCTTTATTCTTCTAGATATTGCCTCTGATAAAGCAAAATAGTCGTTATTAACATCACTTTTGATATTCATAAGTCTGTAATTTTTTTTATCCGGTCCATCTTTATTAAGTGCAACGCAAGAGGCAGAAACTTGTCTGCCAGATGTATGGCTAATATCAAAGGCTTCAATTCTATTAATGCGTTTAATTTTTAAAAAATTTGATAAGGCTTCTAAAGCAAATGAAACCCAAAAAAAGCTGTTATTTCTATTAAGAGCATCCTCAGCTTGTGACGAACATATTTCTATAAGATTATTATTTTTACTATCTAACTTATGAATATTAATCTTAGGATTGTCTAATTTTTTTAAAAAATCTTTAGTTTCTTCTCTTATCTTTTGATCAGTTAAGAGGTTTAGTTTTTTTCTATTCTCATTTTCAATAACATATCTTTCTAAAAAGATTGATAGAAGGTGTTCTTCAGAAATATTCTCTTTCGTATCAGGATAAAAGTTTTGAGAACTATTTATCCATCCTTCTTCTACTTTCAAAACACTAATACAAGAATTATATTTATTTTTCTTAATTGCAAAAACATCTAAGTCTTTAAATCCTGTCAACACGTTTTGTTTCTTCTGAGTGTCTCTTATAGCATTAATTTTATCCCTGTAAATTATTGCTCTTTCATAATCTTCCTTGATGGAATACGCATCCATGTTTTTATTTAAATCTTTAATTATTTTTTTTGTGTCTCCTGAGAGAAAATTTATTGCATTTTTGACGTCTTTTGCATATTCATTTTCTGAAATATAACCTACACAGGGTGCAGAACATCTATTCATTTGATATTCGATACAAGGTCTCGACCTATTTTTAAAATTTATGTCTTTGCAATTTCTGAGCTTAAAGATAGACCTTATAAGGTTAACATTCGTTCTCATAGCTCCTACATTAGCGTATGGACCAAACATAGTACTTTCTTTGTCTTTTAATCTTGAAACGTAAATAGCCGGATAGCTTTTTTTTGTAGAAAAATGAATTGCCGGATAAGACTTATCGTCTTTAAACTGAATATTGAAAGGCGGTCTTATTTTGGAAATTAATCCTTGTTCAAGAATTAAGGCATCAGATTCTGTTTTAGTAATAATAGTTTCTATAAATTTTATGTTTGACTTAAGCTTTATTAGTCTTTTACCTTCTCCTTTTCTCACATTTAAATAGCTAGAAACCCTCTTTTTGATATTTTTAGCTTTTCCAATGTATAAAATTTCATTTCTTTCATCAAAAAATTTATAAATACCAGGAGACTCAGGAAAATCTAGATTTTTATCAAAAATTGATTTTTTATTTATGAATTGTGCTTGCTTTTCCATCTGGTCTTCTTTTGTCAGAATGTGCTGTAATAATATTTTCTTTTATAAGAATAGAGTGAGTTTCTCCTAATTTTCTATTCATTAATTTTCTATCTAAAAGTAAATTGCTTTTAATTTTATCGTCTATTTTTTCATGAAATAAAATATCTGGTAAATGTTGGAAATGAATTCTACTCTTATTAGAAGATTCATTTAAGGTCATTTGAAAATCTATAATGTTTAAAATTTCTTGGAGAACGGTAGTAATAATAGTCGAGCCTCCTGGAGAGCCGGTAACTAAAAAAGGTTTTTCTTCAAAGAAAACTATCACGGGAGACATTGAAGAAAGAGGTGTTTTATTTGGCTCAATTTTATTAGCCTCTGAGCCAACTAATCCGTAAGCATTTGGATATCCTGGTTTTGATGAAAAATCATCCATTTCGTTATTCATTAATATTCCAGTTCCAGAAGGAACTATACCTGATCCATATGCTGTATTGAGAGTGTAGGTGTTACTAACAACATTACCCCATTTATCTATTACTGAGAAATGAGTGGTTTCTTCACTTTCAGAAAAAATAATATTAGATTCATTAGGTTTTATTTTTTTTAAAATACGGTCATAAATGGTTTTTCCATATTTTTTTGAAGTTAAAATTTTTTGTGGAACATTAAAGAACTCTGAATCTCCTAGGTATTTAGCCCTATCAAAAAAGGCATAGTTCATAACGGAAATAAGAATTTTTATATATTCTTCTGAGTTATGGTTAATTTCCGAAAGATTAAAATTTTCTAAGATGTTAAGCATTTGAATCAAAGCTATCCCACCTGAGCTTGGAGGAGGCATTGAGCAAACTTTATAAACTCTGTAACTTCCACAAATTGACTTAGATTCTTTAACTTGATATCGAAGAAGATCTGCTTGAGATAAGATTCCTCCATTACTGTTAAAGAAATCTGATATTTTTCTTGCTGTTTGGCCTGAATAAAATTCAGACATTCCATTTTGTGAAATCCTTTCTAAAGTATTACCAAGATCTTCCTGTACTAGAAGATCATTTGTTTTGAATCCTCCAGATCTTGTAAAAATTCTTGTAGCATCTACATTTCTTTTAAATTTCTTTTTATATTTATTAATATTCTTTGATTGAAATTCAGATAGTGTAAATCCATTTTTTGCTAGTTTTATAGATGGTTCAATTAAAGACTCAATCTTCAAAGAGCCAAATTTTTCAGAAGCATAAAACAATCCAGCAATGGTACCGGGAACTCCGGAAGCAAGTGTAGAATTTAAACTCAGGCCTTTAATGACATTACCGTCATCATCAAGGTACATATTTGTTGAGGACTTTAAAGGAGCTCTTTCTCTATAATCTAAGGCAATGTTTTGAGATTTTTCCGCAAGATGAATCAGCATAAATCCACCTCCCCCTATATTTCCTGCTGAAGGGTTTACGACAGCTAAAGCAAAAGCAACGGCTACAGCTGCATCGACCGCGTTACCTCCTCGATTTAAAACTTCCATACCTATATCGGTTGCTAAATGATGGCGAGAAGCCACTGCTTGATAGTCAGAAGATATTTGCGAACAGCTGAGAGTTAGGCAAAAAGAGATTAAGATTAACAAAGTTTTGAAAAAAAAACTTTTTTTACTTAGGTTGAGTTTCAGTATGCCTTTCTCCATTGAATACTGCAGCAAACTCTAATATCTCTTCAGATTCATTAAAAACTCTATGAAATGCACCATCGGGAACTGGTATGACATCGCCTTGTTTAACATTAAATTTAGTATCGTCTATTTGCATAATGCCTCTGCCCTTGTAAAAGACATAAACTTCTTCTTGACCTGCGTGTTTATGCCCAGAGGTACTTTTATTTGGATTTAACTTGGTAATGCTTGGTACTAATTTTGATAGAGAACTATTGTCTAATACGACATATCTATCGTCTTCCTTTACTACGTGCCACTCATTATTCATATTTCAAATTATATACGATTCAATATTTTTTATCATTTGTGGAATATCTTTTGCTTTAGAAATTTCTCTACCCAAAACTAAATAATCTGAACCATAATTTATAGCTTCTTTTAATGTGGTCACTCTGGATTGGTCTCCTTTTTGAGAATTTATTCTTATTCCTGGAGTAACCAAAACAAAATCTTTGCCAAAAGTTTTTTTTAATTCTTTTGCTTCTTGTGCAGAACATACCACTCCATCGAGCAAAGCGTTTTTAGCTTCGGAGGCTAATTTTTTTACAAGCTGAGGAACTTTGTCTTTGAATCCAATAAGTTTTAATTGAGTTTCATCTAGACTTGTAAGAATAGTTACGCCTATTAAAAAAGCTTCTTTATTAGATTCTAATCTAGCTTTCTGAGCGGCGTTAATCATCTCTTTACCGCCTAAAAGATGGATGTTTGACATCCAAACTCCATGGCCGTAAATATTTTTTAATGCTTTATAAACCGTATTGGGAATATCATGAAGCTTAAGATCTAAAAAAATTTCAAACCCCTCTTTATGAAATTTATCTAAAATGAAAGGTCCTTCATTACTAAAAAGTTGCTTCCCAATTTTTAGTCTAAATTTCTCAGGGTCTAAATATTTCGTTAATTTATTAGCTTCTTCATAAGAATTAAAATCTAAAGCTACAATAGCCTGTTTAGGATTTAGTATCTTCGTCACTTTGGGAATTTTTCTTTTTTTTATTACTTCTTAAAAGTATAGGAAGCTGAAGAATGAGAGATATTAAAGCCCCTACAAGAACAGCGTTAATTATAATAAACCCAATTGATGTTCCGCTAATTTCGATGAATAAGAGGTCTATAGATGTATGTTCTGAATTTAGATTTACAAAAATAAAAAGGATTGAGACTAAAAGAACCAAGAAAATGAAATAGAAATATTTCATAATTTCATTTTAACATAGATTTTAATTTACCCTGTCTTTTAAAGCTTTTGATGCTCTAAAATAAGGAATTGAGCGTTTTTGGAGCTCTATTGTTTCGCCTGATTTAGGATTTCTTGCTCTAATAGATTTTCTGTCCCTAATACAAAATGAACCAAAGCCTCTGATTTCTATGCGTCTTCTTTTTTTAAGAGATTCACTTATTGATTTTTGTATTAAATCTGCAGAAAGAGAAACATCTATCTCGTTATACTCATTAAGGCTATCGCTCAAAAGATTAATAAAATCAGATTTTTTCATCTATTCCTTAGAAGAGTCATCAAGTTCTTCTTGAATTAAATCTCCTATCGAAGTTTTGGTTTCAGATTCAATCTGCTTATTTTTTGAAATATTTTCTTTAATCAATTCTTTTTCTTGGGATTTTTCCAAGGCAAATATAGATAAATTTATCTGTCGATTTTTTCTGTCTATTGAAGTAACTAGAGAAGTGATGCTTTCTCCCTCAGAAGGAACATTATCTTTAAATTCTTTGAGTTTAATTTTACCAACAACTTCTTCAGAAAGGTTAATAAAGAGGTAGTCTTCGCCAATAGAGCTTACAGTTCCAATTAATTCTGTTCCTTTAGCATTATTTTTTGCATAAGAATCGAAAACATCCTCTGATAATTGTTTTATTCCAAGGGAAATTCTTTCTTTATGCGGATCTATTCCCAAGATAACTGCTTCAACTTCTTGTCCTTTAGAAAAAGCCTTAACAGCCTCTTCTTCTGTTTGACTCCAAGATAGGTCAGAAAGATGAACCAATCCATCTATGTTTCCTTCCAAACCAACGAACATTCCAAAATCAGTTATTGACTTAACTTCTCCCTTTACATTGTCTCCAAGGCTATTATTTTCAGAGAAAGTGAGCCAGGGGTTTTCCTGACACTGTTTCATTCCTAAAGAGACCCTTCTTTTGTCTACGTCAATTTCTAAAATCATGACTTCTACTTCATCTCCAACGGAGACAACTTTTGAAGGATGTATGCTTTTATTGGTCCAATCTATCTCGGAAATATGCACTAAACCTTCGGTGTTTGAATCTAATTCAGCAAAAAAACCGTATTCAGCTATGCTTGTCACTCTTGCTTTGTTTATTGAATTTATTGGAAAAGAATCTTTTATATTCTCCCAAGGGTCACTTGATAATTGTTTGAGGCCTAAAGAAATTCTTGATTTTTCTTTATCAAAATTTGTAACTTTAAAATCTAGTTTATCACCAACATTCAAAACTTCTGAAGGATGATTAATTCTCTTCCAAGTTATGTCAGTAATATGCAAAAGACCATCAACGCCACCAAGATCAACAAAAGCACCATAGTCAGTAAGATTTTTTACAGTTCCAGAAATTAGAGTCCCTTCTTGAATAGTTGCAAAAATCTTTTCTCTTTCTTCTGAATTTAAATCTTCTTGGACTGCTTTTCTAGATAAAACTACGTTACTCTTTTCCTTATCAAGTTTAATGACTTTGAAATCTTGAAAAGTTTTTTCTAAATGATCAAAGCTATCGAGAGGCCTTGAATCAACTAAAGATCCTGGCAAGAATGCTCTTACCCCTGCGACATCTACAGTCATACCGCCTCTTACTTTTCCAGAAATATAGCCCTTTATTAAGGCTTCTGTCTCTAGAGCTTCTTCAAGGTTTTTCCAACTTTCATCATGCATAGCTCTTATTCTAGAAACTCGAGTAGAGCCGTGTCCGTCTTCAACCGCTTCTAATGAAACTTTAACTTCATCTCCAATTGAAAGTTTTTCATCGGCCTCATCAGCTAAAAATTCAGCTCTAGGGATTAAAGACTCGGATTTTAAACCTACATGAACAGTAACCCAATCGTTGGTTAGGTCAACAATTACGCCAGAGATTAAGGCTCCTTGCTCAAAGTTAAGTGAAGTAAGACTCTCATCTAATAATTTTTCAAAAGCTGTATCTGTCATAATTTTTTGTATATCTCCATTACCTTTTCTTCCACTTCACTAATACACATTTTAGAGGTATCAATAATAATAGCTTCTTTAGCCGGTCTAAGAGGAGATACGTTTCTATTCATATCTTTTTCATCTCTTTTCTTAATAGCTAATAAAAGGTCGTGCATGATAACGTTCATACCCTTTTCTTTCAACTGATTGGCTCTTCTTTCTGCTCTTATTTCGGGACTGGCTTCTAGAAAAATTTTTAATGCTGCCTCAGGAAAAATCACAGTGCCCATATCTCTTCCATCTGCGATTAAACCTCTATCTTCTAGATAAGCATTTCTTTGAATTTTTATAATTGCAGATCTAATATTTGCATCTTTAGAAATTTCTGAAGCCTTAACGGCAATTTTTTCATTCCTAAGTTCTTCACCTAAAATTTTATTATTAAAATTTATTTCACACGAATAAGAGTCGATATTAGTAATAAGCTTGATTGAAGATTTTTCTAAAGTTTCAATTATTTCTTTGGAACTAGCTAAATTTTTTTCTGCAGCGATAAATCCTATAAGCCTATATATCAAGCCACTATCTAGAACTTCCCAGCCTAATTTTTTAGCTAAAGAAAAAGCTAAAGTTCCTTTGCCCACGCCTCCAGGACCATCGATGGTGATAATATTTTTAAGAAGTTTCAAACTTACACCCAAGTTTACTTCCAAGAGAAATGAACTCAGGGAAGGAAGTACTTATGCATTCAGGAGAAAGAATATTAATTGAATCTTTGCAATTCGTTCCTGCAACTGCAAAAGACATCGCAATTCTATGATCAAAATAAGTCTCTACTTCGAAACCAGAAAACAAGTAATCCTTTCCTTTGCCTTCGACACAAAAGATATTTTCTTTGAAGAAGGTATTAATATTCATTTTCTTTAAACCTTTTTCCATTGCCAGCAGTCTATCGCTTTCTTTGTGCCTCAATTCTTCTATATCACTAAATTTTGAAACTCCCTCTGCAAAAGAACTTGCTATGAAAAGAATAGGTAGTTCGTCAATTAAATTTGGAACATCATTAGAACTAACCTCACAAGCTTTCAAGTAAGAACTCTTTATAAGAATATCGCCGACGGGTTCTTTTCCTAAGTTTTTTTTATTTGTTATCTCAATATCTCCATCCATTTCTTTTAATTTCTTTAGAAGAGCAATTCTTGAAGGATTTAAACCAACATTTTTTAGTAAAATCTTTGAATCTTTAGAAATTAGTGCCGCAACTATAAAAAAAGCTGCTGATGAAAAATCTCCTGGAATTTCTATATCACGAGCTAAAAATTTATCAGTTTTGTAAAGCGTCACCTCTGAATCAGTGTAAGAAATATTTGCGCCAAAATATTCAAACATCCTTTCGGTATGATCTCTTGTTGCACTTTTCTCTATAATTTTAGTTTCTTTTTCTTGGCCAAGACCCGCGTAAAGTAAAGAAGATTTTACTTGTGCACTGGCTATAGGCATTTCATAAATAATAGATTTTATTGTTTCAGAAGGGATAATATTTATTGGTAAAGTGAATTCTTTCGAAGCGTTAATGTTTGCACCCATTTTTGATAAAGGATCAATAATTCTCTTCATCGGCCTTTTTGATAAAGAATCATCTCCAGTCAGTCTTGAAGGGAAATTTTGTTGAGACAGTACACCGGACATAAGCCTCAATCCAGTTCCTGAGTTTCCAAAATATAAGTCATCTTTTGCTTCTGTAAAGCCCTTAAATCCCTTTCCCAAAACAAAAAAGACATTATCTTTTTTAAAAATTTCAATACCTAAACTTTTCAAGGACTCTAATGTATTCAAAACATCTTCACTTTCTTGTAAATTCTTTATCCTAGACTCTCCCTCCGACATGGCGGAGCATATAAGAGCCCTGTGAGAAATAGATTTGTCTCCGGGAAGATTTATTTCGCCATTAAGTTGTTTTGAAAAATTTGAAATTAATTTCATTGATTAAGAGACTTTTTGGTTTTTTTTATTTTTTTTAAATGACTTAGTAATTTAGTTGCATCATCATTTGAAATATACTTTTTAAAATTATCTATCTCATTTTGTAATTCATTAATATCCTTTAAAAGGTTCTTTCTATTTAGAGAGAATATATTTTCCCACATGACAGGGTCGCTTTCGGCTATTCTTGTAAAGTCTTTTAATCCTCCACCAATAAAATTTTTATATTGTGAAATTTTTCTTTTTGAAAATAGCGATATTAAGCTAAAAGCTACAATGTGAGGAAGATGGCTGGTCAAAGAAAATATTTTGTCATGTAATTTATAATCCAAAACTATACTCGTCGCTCCTAATTCATCCCATAACTCTTTGCAAGCATTTAAAGAACGTGAAGAATTTCCCGGTAATTTAGAAATTGTTGATATTCTGTCTTTGAATAAGTTTGCTTTTGAATTTATAAAACCACTATTTTCAGAGCCAGCAATTGGATGAGATAAAATAAATTTTGATGATAAATTATATTTTTTAACTAGCTTGTATATGTCACCTTTGACACTTGAACAATCCGTAATAAATTCTGAAGTATCTAAAAATTTTGGAAATTCTTGAAAAACTTTTAATAAATCTTTAGGAGGCAAGGCAAGGATAACAAATAATTTTTTTTTGCTATCAATTTTTTCCTGACCGCCTCTAATTACTTTTGCTTTCTTTGCCATTTCAAAAATCTTTTTGCTTTTATCTATAGCTAAAACTTCATAATTATTCTTTGAAAGTTTTTTTGCAATAGAGCCCCCAATTAAGCCAAGCCCTATAATTAAAAATTGAATATTTTTTTTATTTTGAGAGAAGATCTTTTTCATATTCCTCTAAAATCTGCAAGAAAAAATCCATCTCTTCTTCTGTACCAATTGAAACCCTAAGATGCTGTGGCATTTCATAAACTTTTAAAGACCTTAAAATTATTCCTCTCTCTAAAAAAAACTGAAAAGCTTTGTCAGAATCTTGTTTTGCATCAAATGAGATAAAGTTCCCAAAGGAGTTAATATATTCAAAATTGAACTTTTCCAGAATTAGTTTTATTTTTTTCATCCCGGATTCATTTATTTTAATAGATTCCTCTATGTGATCTTTATCGAAAATGGCTACAATTCCTGATGATAAAGCTAGTGAATTTACATTAAAGGGTTGTCGTACTCTATTAAGATAATCTGCAAGATCTGGATTAGAAATGCAAAATCCTAACCTTAGGGCAGCTAATCCATGAGCTTTAGAAAAACTTCTAGAAATAACTAAGTTTGGATATTCTTTGATAAGTGAAAAAGGGATATCAAATTCTGAACCTTCAATATACTCAAAATAGGCCTGGTCGAGAAAAACTATAATATCGTCTGAGATATTACTAAGAAAATCCTTAATCTCTTTCAGGTTTTTCACTGTACCGGTTGGATTATTTGGCGAAGCAATAAATACTATTTTGGTATTTTTATCTACTAGATTAAGCATCAAATCAAGATCATGACCCCAATTTTTTGCTTTGGCTTTAATTGGTTCAGCTCCTGTTGCTTTAATTGCTAGAGGGTAAATTGCAAAACCATGTTGAGAGTAAATTGCATTCGTACCCTCTCCTAGAAAACATCTTGAAACAAATTCAATTAAATCATTAGAACCGTTTCCAATAGTAATTTGATTTAAATCTACTTCATATTTTTTAGAAATGTTTTGTTTTAAATCATATGCATTGCCATCTGGATAGCGGTTCAATTCAATATGCTTTTGAATTACTGCTAATGCTTTTGGACTTGCGCCAAGAGGATTTTCATTACTTGCTAACTTAATCATTTTAGAGAGGCCTAATTTTTTTTGTGTATGCTCTAAAGGAAGTCCAGGTTCATAGGGCTCAAGACCAAGTACTCCCTTATTTAAGTTGTCTAAAAAAGAATTTTTCATAGGGTTAGTAGGCTTTTGGATAAGAGCCTAATATTTGAAGATCTTGACTAACTTTTTCTAGCTCCTTGAATAGATTTACAATATTTTTATCAGAAGCATGTCCTTGGAACTCCAGAAAAAAAGAATATTGCCATTTATTATTTTTTACTGGTCTAGATAATATATTAGTTAAATTAACTCTATTTTTGTTGAGAATTTGAAGGACTTTATAAAGTGCTCCTTGCTCATTTTTTAAACTCAAACAAATAGAAGTTTTATCTTGAAAGGATTTTTCAGGATATTCGTTTCCAATAACCAAAAATCTCGTAGTGTTGCCTGCTTGATCTTGAATTTTTGATTGCAATATATTTAGATTATAAATCTCGCCAATTTTTTTTGAACCAATACATGATTTACCTATTTTGTTTTTTACTAACTGAGCAGCTTTTGCGGAACTATCTGTTTCTATGATTTTGACTTTAGGTAACTTTCTTTGAAGCCAATTCCTGCATTGAGCTAATGCCTGAGGATGGGCATAAACTGATTTTATTTTATTTATATTTTTTTCTGATGAAATCAAACAATGCTCTATCTTAAGTTCAAGCTCGGAACAAATTTTTAAGTTGCTTTGCATGAGACTATCCAAAGATTGATTAACAATACCTTCTATAGAATTTTCGATGGGAACAACTCCATACGAGTTATCGTCCTTGGCAACTTCATTAAAGATTTCTGTTATGTTTGAACTTTCAATTTTTTCTACAGAACTTCCAAAGTGTTGAATCGTAGCAATTTCAGAAAAAGTTCCTTTAGGCCCTAAAAAATGTACTTTAATTTTTTTTTCTAATGTGAAGCAAGCAGAGATAATTTCTTTAAAAATATTTTTTATCTTATTTGAAGGAATAGAACTTTTATTTTTATTTAATAAATTTTTTATTAGTTTTGCTTCTCTATCTGGACGATAAAAGGTTTTATTTCCTGATTTTTTTTTAATTTTTCCAGCATTTATTACTAATTCTGAACGATCAGAAATGAGATTTAAAATCCTCTCATCAATTAAATCGATTTGATTTCTATTATCTTCTAAATTATTTGGAAGCTTTTTTTTAACCATTAGACTTTTCAAACTCTTTCATAAAACTGATTAAGGAATCTACTCCTTCTTTTGGAACGCCATTATAGATACTGGCTCTCATTCCTCCTACAGAACGATGTCCGCCAAGATTTAGAAGTCCATTAGATTCTGCTTCAGACAGAAATTTTGAATTCAAAGAATCATCACTGAGTAAAAAAGGAACGTTCATTAGCGATCTAGAAACTTTATCGATATCGTTCATATAAAAACTACTTTCATCTATGAATGAATATAATGCGTTTGCTTTTGACTCATTTACGGCCTTTTGGTTCAACAATCCGCCATTTTTCTTTAGCCATTTAAATACCATTCCTGATAAGTACCAAGCAAAAGTTGGGGGCGTGTTGTACATTGAATCAGAGTCGGCATAAGTTTTGTATTGCATCATCGCGGGAAGATTTTCTTTTTCTTTAATTAATTCCTTTTTGATTACAATGATTGCCAAGCCCGACGGGCCAATATTTTTTTGAGCTCCAGCGTAAAGCATACCAAATTTAGAAACATCTAAAGGCTCTGAAAGAATACAAGATGAACAGTCTGCAACAAGATTAGATTTAGGAAGATTTTCTAAATTTCTTAAACTAACACCATCTATTGTTTCGTTTAAAACAAGATGAGTAAAAAGTGAATTTTCATCAATATTCCAACTTTTTGGATCTGGGTATTTTTTATAGGATTCGTCTGCTGATGACGCAGATATTTCAACCAAGCCAAATTTTTTTGCTTCTTTAATCGCTTTTTTTGACCACTGGCCAACGTCTAAATAACTACAAAGAGATTTGTTGCTAGTTAAGAGATTCATGGGAACCATAGAAAACTGTAAAGAAGCTCCTCCTTGAATGAATAAAACTTCGTAATCTGAATTTATTTTCAAAAGATCTATGAAATCTTGTTTAGCAGTTTCAGCTATCTCAACAAATTCTTTGCTTCTGTGGCTCATTTCCATAACGGACAAACCCTTCCCTTTCCAGTCAGGAATTTCTTCCTTTAACTGACTTAAAACCTCTTCTGGAATTGCAGCAGGTCCTGCACAAAAATTATAATTTCTAGACATTTTTTTATTATTTACGAATCTATTGCTAATGCAAGTCCATTTAAAGCTTCGTCTTCTTTTAATTTAATTACTCTTACTCCTTGAGTATTCCTCCCAATTAAACTTATTTCTGAAACTTTTGTCCTTACCAACATTCCTTTATTGGTAATAAGTATGACTTCATCGTCTTTCACTACTTCTTTTGCTGATATTAAACTTCCATTTCTAGAGGTTGTTTGCATTGCAATTACTCCTTTTGCTCCTCTTTTGGTTTTTCTAAAGTCACTTACCTTGGATCTTTTTCCATATCCTTTTTCTGAAACAGTAAGGATTTCCGATTCAGCAGATGGCTTGAGTAATGAAATAACTTTTTGATCTTTATTGAGAGTAATGCCTTTAACGCCTCTTGTATCTCTTCCCATTGACCTGGCATCGGATTCATTAAAAAATACGGCTTTTCCTGCATTTGAAACAACCATTAATTCTGAACTGCCATTAGTTATTAAAGTGCCAACCAACTCATCGTTCTCGTCTAATTTGATGGCTCTCTTACCGTTTTTTCTAGGTTTTTTAAATTCTGATAAAGGAGTTTTTTTAACT
Organism: Gammaproteobacteria bacterium; assembly: GCA_003331625.1. Lineage (GTDB taxonomy): Bacteria > Pseudomonadota > Gammaproteobacteria > Magnimaribacterales > AG-339-G14 > MEDG-81. The sequence continues at coordinate 190,590 of QOPF01000002.1, forward strand.
ATTCCATTTTGAGTAGCCATAAAAACATAAGCTTCTTCTTCAAAAGATTCTACATCTAATAAACTAGTGACTCTTTCGGATTCGTCTAAATCAATTAAATTTACTAATGGCCTACCCTTTGCAATTCTTGACGCTTGGGGTATTTGATAAACTTTTAACCAATAAACCTTACCCAAGTTTGAAAAACACAATAAAGTTCTGTGAGTATTGGCAACAATTAATTGCTCTACAAAATCTTCATCTTTGACAGATGCTGCGGTCTTACCCATACCTCCTCTTCTTTGAGATTGATATACATCAAGAGGTTGAGTTTTGGCATACCCTAGATTAGAGATTGTCACAACCATATCTTCTGGTTTAATTAAATCTTCTGTTGATAAGTCTAATTTATCTTCTATAGGTGTTTTCCTTTGATCTCCAAATTCCTCTTTAACAAAAATTAATTCCTCTTCAATGACTTCTTGCAATCTTTCAGGATTCTCAAGAATTTCATTTAAAGCTGCAATGTCTTGAAGAACTTCTTCGTATTCCTTTATTAAATTGTCTTGTTCCAAACCAGTTAATCTTTGTAGTCTTAAATCTAGAATTGCTTGAGCTTGTTTTGAAGATAATTTATAGCTGGACCCATTCAAACCAAAATCCTCAAAAATATCTTCTGGTTTAGTATCTATTGATCCGGCTTTTTTTATTAATCCATTAATAACTGAGGATTTCCAATTTTTTGAGAGCAGTTTTTTCTTTGCTTCATTTGGATCTTTGGATTTTTTAATTAGATCTATAATTGGGTCTATGTTTGAAAGAGCAACTGTTAAACCTTCTAAAATATGACCTCTATCTTTGGATTTAGCTAAATCAAAAATTGTCCTTCTAGAAACAACTGATCTTCGATGGCCTAAAAATATTTCCAGAATCTCTTTGAGATTCAAAACTTTAGGCACTCGGTCAACAATAGCAACGTTATTTATTCCATACGAAGTCTGGAGTTGTGACTGAGCATAAAGATTATTTAGGATTACTTCAGGATTTTGGCCAGTTTTAAGATCAACAACTATCCTTACTCCTTCTCTATCAGATTCGTCTCTAATTTCAGATATACCTTCTATTTTTTTATCTTTTGAAAGATCTGCTATCTTTTCCACTAAATTTGCCTTGTTGACCTGATAAGGAATTTCAGTAACTACTAACTTACTTCTGTCGTTTTTATCAGTTTCTATGTCAACTTTTGCTCTGAGAACAATCTTTCCTCTTCCTGTCTTTGCTGCCTCTATGGCTCCTGACTTACCATTTATGATTCCTCCAGTTGGGAAATCTGGTCCCGGAATTATTTCAATTAACTCATCAAAAGAAATTTCTGGATTTTTTAAAACAGCCAAACAACCATTTATAGTTTCAGTTAAGTTATGAGGAAGAATATTTGTTGCTAGGCCAACTGCAATACCTGATGATCCATTTACTAAAAGATTTGGATATGTTGTAGGAAGAACATCTGGAATAAGTTCAGTTCCATCATAATTCTCTACGTAATCAACTGTCTCTTTATTTATATCGTTAAGTAGAGCATTACTAATTTTTGCCATTCTTGCTTCTGTATATCTCATCGCTGCAGCTCCGTCTCCATCCATAGAACCGAAGTTCCCTTGGCCATCTACTAATGGATATCGCATACTAAAATCTTGAGCCATTCTGACTACAGTTTGATAAATAGCAGAATCTCCATGAGGGTGATATTTACCCATTACTTCTCCAACTATTCTCGCTGATTTTAAATGGGGTCTATTCCATTCGTTATTCAACTTGAACATTGCATACAATGTTCTTCGGTGGACTGGTTTTAAGCCGTCTCTGGCGTCGGGAAGAGCTCTGCCAACGATTACGCTCATTGCGTAATCCATATAAGAGCTCTTTAATTCATCCGTAATATTAACGGGAATTACATCTGAAATAGTATCGTCCATAAAGAAAAATTAAGAAAATTTATTGAAGTTTTAAGCAAAAATAAAGACTCATAAACTACATTTATTTTAGCATTTTATGGGTATTTTTACTCTTAAAATTTTAAGAATTACGACTTAAATTCTGAAACTAAAGTAGATATAGATTCTTTAGCATCACCAAACAACATCCTTGTATTTTCTTTTAAAAATAAAGGATTATCTATTCCGGCAAATCCTGCTGCCATACTTCTTTTTAGAACAAAAACTGTTTTTGCACGATCTACTTCAATGACTGGCATACCAAAAATTGGGCTACTTTCATTTTCTCTTGCATCTGGATTTACAACATCATTTGCACCAATGACAATACAAACATCAGTAGTGTCCATCAAAGGATTGACATCATCAGGTTCTGCTAAAAGATCATATGAAACATTTGCTTCTGCAAGAAGTACGTTCATATGCCCAGGCATTCTTCCAGCCACAGGATGAATGGCATATTTAACTTCACAGCCATTTTCTTCTAAAAGTTCGCCAAGCTCTCTCACAACATGCTGAGCTTGAGATACTGCCATACCATAACCAGGAACTACTAGAACTGAATTAGCGGCCTCTAAAATTAAGTAAGCATCTTCTGCAGAAATAGGTTTAACTTCGCCTTGAATTTGACCTCCTTTTGAAGAATCCCCAGAAGCCGATCCAAAGCCGCCAAACAAAACATTCGTAAGAGACCTATTCATTGCCTTACACATAATATTAGTAAGAATTAGCCCGCTTGCTCCAACTAAGGCACCTGCAACAATCAATACATTATTATTTATTACAAATCCTGCTGAAGAGGCTGCCAAGCCTGAATAGCTGTTTAGCAAGGCTATTACTACAGGCATATCTGCCCCACCTATGGGAGCAGTAAGAAGGATTCCTAAAATCAAAGTTACTGCTATTAGGATATATAAAACTGTTGGTCCTGAAAGGTTTAGAAATCCAAATTTTTCAGCATCAGTTACTCCCGTGTTTATAATAAGGTCTAAAGCTAACGAAATTCCAATAATTATAAAAACAGAAAGAATTATCTTTTGACCATACAAAATTAAAGGCTTGCCAGAAATTATTTCTGAAAGCTTTCCAAAAGCCAAAAGGCTTCCTGAAAATGTTATTCCTCCAATCAAAACAGTAAATGAGATAGCAATTAATTGAATTAAATTTACGTTCGATGGATTAATGTATTCAGCAACGCCAACCAATAAGCTTGCCATTCCACCAAAACCATTAAATAAAGCCACTAACTCGGGCATTGATGTCATTTTCACAAAAGAAGAGGCCATGATTCCGACAGCAATTCCTAAAACCAAGGCAATTAAAAGATATTCATATGAAATGATATTTTTTTGAGTAAGAGTAACCAGAATTGCGAGAAGCATACCCAGAGCGGAAATAATATTACCTCGTTGAGCAGTTTCCGGAGAGCTCAGCATTTTTAAACCAAAGATAAATAGTATTGATGCAAATATGTAAGAAAGATTTATAAAGATTGGAGACTGAAAAAATAACATTACTTCTTCTTAAACATTTTTAACATTCGGTTAGTTACAAGATATCCGCCAACAACATTTATAGAAGCGAAGAAGACCGCAAAAGTTCCAACTATTATTGAAGAAAAAGTACCATCGCCTCCTGAAGCAAGTAAAGCCCCAACAATGGTGATTCCGGAGATAGCGTTTGCTCCCGACATCAAAGGAGTATGTAAGGTAGAGGGAACTTTGTTAATTAATTCAAAGCCTAGAAATACTGATAGTATCAAGACAAAAAGGAGAAGGACAAGTAAAGTTTGAGATTCCATTTATTGCATTATCTCTTTAATAGTAGGGTTAATATATTCTTTTTTGTGCGAAATAAGACAAATGGAAAGAATTTCATCTTTTTCGTCTAGAGTTAATTCCTTAGTTTCTTCATCCCAAAATTCTTCTATTAAATTATAAATATTTGAAGCATATACTTGACTAGAATGAACTGGAAGTTCGCCAGGTAAGTTAGTATTACCAATTATTTTTACTCCATCTACTTCTGTTATTTGATCTGGAATAGAACCTTCTACATTTCCTCCTGTACCAACAGCCATATCTACAATGACCGAGCCAGGAGACATTGCGGAGACCATTTCCTTGGTTACTAGAGTTGGAGCTGGTCTTCCAAAAACCTGAGCGGTAGTAATGACAACATCTGATGAAGCACAGGCTTTTTTCATTCCTTCTTGTTGTTTATTAATTTGATCTTTTGTAAGTTCTTTGGCATAACCCTGCTCTGTTTCTCCTGTTTCACCAATGTCAATTTTTAAAAATCTAGCACCTAAGGATTTTACTTGTTCTGCAACAACTGGTCTTGTATCGAAGGCTTCAACTTTTGCACCCAATCTTTTTGCTGTTGCAATTGCTTGCAAACCTGCAACACCAACACCTATAACAAATACTTTTGAGGGCGAAATTGTACCAGCGGCAGTCATCATCATCGGCAAAGCTTTTTCAAGTTCGTTAGATGCGAGTATCACCGCAGAATAACCTGCTAAATTTGCTTGAGAACTTAAGGCATCCATTTTTTGAGCTCTTGTTATTCGAGGAATAAGCTCCATACTGATTGCCGATATTTCTTTATCATTTATTTTCTTCACTAAAGATTTTTCGTTAAATGGATCTAAAAAACTGACTACCAAAGTGCTTGGCTTGACTAGGTCAAGCTCTTCTTCTGAAAGATTTCTGACGTTACAAATTATATCGGCATCTGAAAAACCATCTTGTCTAGATACAGATTTCACTCCATGCTCTTCAAATTTTTTATCCGTAATCCCCAGGTGATTTGAAAGATTTTTTTCAATAAGAATTTTAATTCCTTTTTTTTGAAATTTTATCGCTGTCTCGATTGTTAGGGCAACTCTTGGCTCATTATCAGGTTCTTTAGGGAAAAAAATATTCATATAAGATTATCGCTCTACATTTGCAAAGAAGTGTAAATCTAACATAATGATACGCAAATGAATATCGATCCTAACGAAAAAGAAAAGTTTAATAAAATTGCTGAAGAATGGTGGGATCCCTCAGGTAAATTTGCTCCCTTACATAAAATTAATCCTTTAAGAGCCAATTATGTTTCAGAAAAAATAGATTTAAAAAATAAAAAAATTATTGACGTGGCTTGTGGCGGTGGTTTGCTTGCCGAAGCACTGTTTAAACAAGGTGGTAAAGTAACTGGTGTGGATATTTCAGATGTAGCAATCCACACAGCAATAAATCATGCAAAAAAGAACAATATAGAAATAGATTATAAATTATGTGAGGCTGAAGATTTGCTTCCAGATTCTATAGGTGCTTTTGATGTAGTCACTTGTCTAGAAGCTATTGAACACGTTCCTGATCCAAATCAATTAGTAAAAACTTGCTCTGAGCTTTGCAAAAGCGAAGGAGATATTATCTTTTCAACTATCAACAGAAATCCTAAATCTTTTTTATTTGCTATTGTTGGAGCTGAATATATCTTAAATCTTTTACCCAAAGGAACTCACGAATACGATAAATTTATCAAACCATCTGAGTTGATTAATATGATGGAAGCCAATGGTCTCGAAGTTAAAGAACTTATGGGGATGAGTTACAACCCAATTACTAAAAATTATTGGTTGGGGAAAAACGTGGATGTAAATTATTTAATTCATGCGAAAAAAATATAAATGTTTTCTATTTGACCTTGATGGTACTTTGTTAGATACAGCTCCAGAATTTTTATACTGTTTAAATTCATTATTAAAAAAACATAACTTAAATGAAGTTAATGATAAATTTATTAGAGAAAGAGTATCAGATGGTGTGAGCAGACTAATTGAAGATGGATTTAAAATTAGTTCACAAAACGCAAAATTTGAAACTTTGCGACGTCAGTTGTTAGAGGAATACCAAAGGAATTTTTTACTATCTAAGCTTTTTCCGGGCGTTAAAACTGTTTTAAAGAAATTATCTGAAATGGAAATTGATTGGATGGTTGTTACAAATAAGCCAAAAAAGTTTGCAGAAAAAATATTTGAAAGATTCAAATGGCATGAATCAGCCTCGGGTTTACTTACGCCCGATGATGCGAAAGGAAAAAGGAAGCCTAATCCTGCAATTTTAAATATGGCCTTGAAAAATACAGAATTTGACAAAAATTCATGTGTTTATGTCGGTGATAATTGGCGAGATATTGAAGGTGCAAAAAATTGTGGGATTGACTCTATTTTAGCTACGTATGGCTATTTGAATAAAAAAGATGCTTTAGGTCTCTCTCCGACAAATAGAATTTTAAAAATCTCAGAACTAACGTCTTTCTTTTAAATCAATAACCTCTTCAGGATTAATTCTTTTAAAACCTCCTTCCTTCAGATCTTTTGGAAGAAATAATTTTCCAAGTCTAACTCTTTTTAATCTTGAAACCTGATGATCTATTGATTCCCAAAGCTTTCTTACAGATCTGTTTTTGCCGGACATTATGACCAATGCAAACCAAGCATGTGAGGAAGTCTGCTTTCCTTTAACAAGATCAGAAAATTTTATTGTCTCCCCTTCTATTTTCACTCCAGAAATAAGTTTTTTTAAATCTTCGTCCCTTGGAATACCTCTTATCCTTGCTACATACTCTCTTTCTATGTTTTGAGAAGGATGAATTATGTTATTTGCTAGATCTCCATCATTAGTGATAAGAATAATTCCACTAGTGTTGATATCTAATCTTCCTATTGATATCCATTTACCTGACTTAGGTTTAGGTAATCTTTCAAAAATATTTTTTTTTAATGAATTATGGGAACATTCTTCTCCAACCGGTTTGTTGTACATTAATAATTCTGAAACGAACTGTTTTGCAAAAGCTATTTGCTTTCCATCAATAAATATTTTGTCATCTTCAGAGATTTTATCGCCCAATTGGGCTAAGTTATCATTGATATAAATTCTTCCTTCTTTGATTAAAGATTCAACTTTTCTTCTTGATGAATAGCCATTTTGAGCTAAAAATTTTTGAATCCTTTCTTTAGACAATTTTTATTTATTGGGAATACTTGGAGGTGCTTCATCCAAAAGAGAAATTTGTGCTTCTTCTGGAATATTTTGAATTTCAGGTAATTCCGGCAAGTCAGATAATTTAGATAAATTTAAATCATCTAAAAAGTCTTTAGTTGTAGAAAATAAGGCAGGCTTGCCAGGGACATCCCTATGACCAACTACTTTTATCCAAGATCTGTCGAGAAGAGTTCTTATTATTTGACTACTTACAGAAACTCCTCTGACATCTTCTATTTCTCCACGTGTAATTGGTTGTTTGTATGCAATCAAGGCAAGTGTTTCCAATAATGCACGAGAATATTTTTGTGGCTTAGCTTCCCATAATTTTGAAACCCAAGATGAATATTCTTGTTTAATCCTCAGACGATACCCGCTTGCTACCTTGACTAATTCAATCGAATTTTCTAAATATTTAGATTCTATATTTTTTAAAGCATCTCTTACTTCGTTTAGTTTAGGAGGATTGGAACCCTCAAAAGCTGAAATTATTTCTTTTTCGCTTAAAGGTCTTGATGACGAAAAAAGTAATGCTTCAATTATCAAGGAAAGTTTATTCATGATCTCAATGCACCTTTTCTTCAACTTTCACGTGAATAGGACCAAATGAATCAGACTGAACTAACTTAATCATAGAATCTTTTACCAATTCTAAAACTGCTAGAAATGTAACTATTAAGCCAAGTCTCCCATCAGCTTTTTTATATAAATCATAAAACTCAAGAAAATTTTCGGCTACTAATAGCTCTAAAACTTTTGACATTTTCTCTCTAGTAGAAAGCTTTTCGAATTCTATGATGTGACTGCCACGGAGTTTTTGTTTTTCTAATAGTTCATAAAAAATGTTTGACAACTTATCAAGTTCTAAAGAAGGAAGTCCTTCTTTGGATTCAAACTCAGGAAGAGCTGTGGTTGCAGGATAAAAATCTCTGTTTATCCTAGGAATAGATTCAATTTTGATTGATGCCGTTTTATAGCGTTCATACTCCTGTAATCTTTTGATTAATTCTGCTCTAGGATCATCTTCTGCCTCCTCTTCCTCTATCTCTGGAGGCAACATCATTCTGGACTTAATTTCAGTTAGATAAGCTGCCATTAGAAGATACTCTCCAGCAAGATCAAATTGCAGCTTCTCCATCAATTCAATGTATTGCACGTATTGAGAGGTTATTTCAGCAACATTTATATCTAAAATATTCAGGTTTTGTTTTCTTATAAAGTATAGAAGTAAATCAAGAGGTCCTTCAAAAGATTCTAAAAAAATCTTTAGTGCATTTGGGGGTATGTAAAGGTCATCATGAGGCAGAAATACCTGCTCTCCATTTAAAGTTGCAAGGCTAAACTCTGACTGTCTAGGATCTTGTTCCTGCTGTTTTTTCATTAGATGATGCCAATTATAGTTTAAATAGCCAAAATTACACAAAATATTGTGTTTTAACACTCAAAAATGTCTATATGTGGTTTTTCCAGAAGTTTGTTATCGGATATCTCCTGTCTTTTCCAAAATTTCTAGAAGAAATTTTTATTCCCAAAGGTACTTGTCTTCTTTTGTATTCATTGAAGTCAATTAAGTCTATAACTCTGTTTACATCTTCAGAATTAAAACCTAGTGCGATGATATCTTTTTTTGTTTTATCTTTTTCAACGTAAAGTTTGATAATTGGGTCTAAAACATCATAAGGCGGTAAAGAATCACTATCCTTTTGATCTTCAGACAATTCTGCACTAGGCTCTCTGTCAATTATCCTTTGCGGGATAACTATACCTAAAGAATTTCTATACCTTGCTAATTCATAAACAGTATTTTTATAAACGTCCCTAATTACAGAAAAACCACCAGCAGTATCTCCATAAAGCGTAGAGTAGCCAACTGCAGATTCGCTCTTATTTCCAGTTGTTAGAACTAGATAGCCTAAATTATTAGACAAAGCCATCAGGGTCACTCCTCTGCAACGAGATTGAAGGTTCTCTTCAGTTTTATCTGATTCTTTTTTTACTATAATTTTATCTAGAGAATTTTTAAAAGCATTAAACATCTCTGAAATAGGAACTACTTCATGAGTGACGCCAAGGTTCTCAGATAATTCCTTTGCATCTTCGATACTGATATCAGCGGTATATTTAAAAGGCATCATGACCGTATGAACCTTTTCTGACCCCAAAGCATCTGTAGCAATAGCAGCAGTCAATGCTGAATCTATACCTCCAGAAGAACCAATTAAAATACCTTTAAAATTATTTTTGCTTACATAATCTTTTGTTCCTAGAACAAGAGCATCGTAAATATCCTTTATACTTTCTGAGCTGCTAATAGGATTTGAACTTATGTTTGAGAGATTATTATCTTCAAGTTCTAAATTAAAAGAATCTACTTTAAAACTATCAAGACGGTGAACCGAATCTTTAGAATTTACAATAAGTGAACTACCATCAAAAACTAAATCGTCTTGTCCTCCAACCTGATTGGTATAAATAATTGGTTTTTTATATTTTTTGAAATAATCGCAAAGCATCTCTTCGCGAAGCATTTTCTTATCTACAGTATATGGAGAGGCGCTGATATTAATTAAAAAATCTATTTCGCCCTGACAAATCTCTTTGGTAAGGCTTCCATTCCAAATATCTTCACAAATGGAAATTCCAAACCGAATTCCCTTATCTATAAATATTTCATTAGATGAGCCACTTTTAAAATATCTTTTCTCATCAAATTCTTTGTAATTAGGAAGAATTTGTTTTTTATAAGTATTTGAAATTTTACCTTCGCTTAGGAAAAAGGCTGCGTTAAAAAGATTATTATTTTCTCTTAGGGGACTTCCAATAACTATAGAAATATTTATTGCTAACTCCGCAAGCAACGCAACTTGCTTTTCAGTTTCATTCAGAAAGTCCTCTCTTAAAAGCAAATCTTCTGGAGGATATCCTGTCAAAAACATCTCAGAAAATATGATAAGACTAACTTTCTCAGATTTTGCTTTTTCGATATATGACTTAGCTAATTTAAAATTACCTTCTACATCTCCAACTTTTGGATTTTCTTGAATTAATTTTATTTTGTACATCGCTTAATTAAAGCTTTTATTTAAATTTAGAAGAGATAAAATCAACGGTCAAATGAAATATTTAACGGATAATACCAGAATAACAGGTCTTATGGAGGTATCACCTCCTGTAGAAGTTATTAATAGACTTCCAATTTCTTCAAAAGTATCAGAATTGGTATTTAATTCTAGAAGAGAAATTTCGGATATTTTGCACGGAAAAGACGATAAATTGGTTGTTGTAGTTGGTCCTTGCTCAATTCATGATACTAAGGCAGCTTTAGAATATGCAAAAAGATTAAAAGTACTCAATGACTCGCTAAGTGATCAATTAAAGATAGTAATGCGAGTTTACTTCGAAAAACCCCGAACTACTGTAGGCTGGAAAGGTTTGATCAATGATCCTAACCTTGACAATAGCTATGACGTTAACAAAGGGTTAAATCTTGCAAGAAAAGTTTTATTAAAGATCAACGAAATAGGCCTTCCAGCAGGTACAGAATTCTTAGATATGATAACTCCTCAATATATTTCTGATTTAATTAGTTGGGGAGCTATAGGTGCTAGGACAACAGAAAGTCAAATTCATAGAGAACTTGCGTCAGGTCTTTCTTGTCCTGTAGGTTTTAAAAATTCTACAAATGGCTCTATTCAGGTAGCAATCGATGCTATTGGTTCTTCTTCAAATAGTCATATTTTTCTTTCTATAACTAAAGAAGGAAGGTCTGCTATTTTTAATTCCTCTGGAAATAAAGACTGTCATGTAATTTTAAGAGGAGGTGAAAATCCAAACTATTCAAAAACCCACATTGAAACGGTGCACAAAGATTTAACAAAAGCTAACTTAGCTCAAAAGATCATGGTCGATATGTCTCATGGAAATAGCCAAAAAAAGTTTAAAAAACAACTTATGGTAAACAAAGATATTGCAGATCAAATCTCTTCCGGAGATCAAAGAATTTTTGGGGTTATGATTGAAAGTAATCTCGAGGAAGGAAATCAAAAAATTGACTCTTTAAAAAATCTTAAATACGGCCAAAGTGTTACTGATGCCTGTGTTGGCTGGAAAGATACTGAAGTAATGCTTAAACTTTTAGCAAAAGCAGTTGAAACAAGGAGAAAAAAACTTAAGCAGACAGCCTAAGTTGATGAGTAAAGAATCAAGCTTAATTCATTTTGATAAAGATATAGCCAAAAGCATAGGCCTTAAAGAAGCAATAGTTTTTCAAGAAATAAAGAATCACCAATCTGTATCCCTTTCAAATTTAATAAAACAAATTATATTTTTTGACGAAAAAGAGTTAATCGTAATCTTAGAAAAATTATTAAAAATTAAATTAATCAAAGAAGATCTAGAAAAAAATACATATTCGGTTTTAAAAACGATAACTTCACAAGAAGATAGAAAAAAAAATATCCCCCAGAAATTTATTCCTTCAAAAAGCGTAATAAAAGAAGCTAAAAGTCTCGGCTTATCAGAAAGTTTTATTAAAAGTAAAATTCCTGAATTCAAAACATATTGGCTAGATAGACAAGATAGAAGTTTTTCTTGGGACTATAAATTTTTAAAATATATTGTCAAAGAATGGAGAGCAGAAGAGCAAAAACTTCATAAAGAATCTAAAATGAGTCCTATTAGTCAATCCTGGAAGCCCTCACAGGAAGCTTTAAAAATTCTTGAATTAGCTGAAATAGATAAAAAATTTGTTAAAGATGCCTTGCCTGAATTTGTACTTTACTGGAGTGAGAGAAACATATCCTCAGATTCATGGAATAGTAAGTTTTTGAATCATGTAAAAAATCAATGGATAAGATATCAAAATTTAATATCACATGTAAGAAAACCAACGCGAATGACTGCAAATTGGGATCCTTCAGATGATTGTTATGATGTTTTAAACTTGGCAAAAATAAATAAAAACTTTGCAAAATCCCAAATTCCGGAATTTAAGATATATTGGCTGGAAACAAAAGAAATGAGAAACTGTTGGAATTCTAAATTTATCCAACATGTAAAATTTAAATGGAACACTAAAAATGGAAGCTCAAAGAATGTATTATCAAGGTTAAAAGATTATGAATGGGCAGTTAACTTCAAAAATTAATATTCCAAAAAATCCGGTTGAGCTAATAAATTTAGTCTTTGCTGAGTTGGAAATTACTTTTCATAATCAATTTCACAAGGCTTTTCCAGATGAAGAAACCTTGAATTTGGCAAAGCAATTGTGGCTGGCAAAACTTGAAAGATTTGATAATGAACTTATTTTCGAAGCTATTGATAAAATAATTGAAAGTTCAAAGTACCTGCCTTCTCTAAGCGCCGTTTTAAGCGAGATTAAAGGACTTGTTATAAAGAAAAAAAATATTCCTTCTTCTGAGAAAGCATATTTAGAAGCAAGTTCTTTAGGAGAGTTAAGTCCTCTTGAGTTTGCTTGGTCTCATCCTTTTGTCTATCATGCTGGAACAAAACTCGGCTGGTATAGACTTAAGACTGAAGCAGAATTTTATATAAAAAAAGAATTTATAAAGATTTATGACGAGATATTAAATTCTAATGAATCTGAAGAGAATTTTTCTAAACTTCCGTCTTTTGAAACTCCTAAATTAAAGGAAAAACCCTTATCTAAAGAAAAACAAATACTAAGGCTAGAATCCTTAAAAAAGAAGTATTTATAATATATTTTTACTTGATATAATCCATTTTCGCCTCATCTAATAGAAGAGGTAAATCAAATGAATCTAATAAATAAGTTCCTACAAAGATCCAATTTAGAATGGGCTTCAATTTTTATCGGTTTCGCTGTCATCTGGATGGTATCCGGCTTATTTGTAGAAGAGCCAGCTGCTCCAGCGTTGATAGAAAAGAAAGAAGCAATTGTAAGAGTTATTGACCAAAAAGCAGAAGATTATTCCAAACAAATCGTCATTAAAGGATTTACAAAAGCCGATAAGAAGGTTCTCGTGAAATCAGAAACCTCTGGAAAAATTATTGGCTTACCAATTCCGCAAGGAACATCCGTTAAGAAAGGAGAAGTTATCTGCTCGCTTTTTGTTGCCGAGAGGCAATCAAATTTTGACAAAGCTGAACTCGACTATAATTCAGCAAAAAAATTATACGAAGAAGAGCTTTACTCTTCAAAACAACTTCAAAATGCAAAATCAAATTATGAAAGAGCCAAGCTTGAACTAGATTATGCAAGTATCAAAGCCCCTTTTGATGGCGTAGTAGACAAAATAGACTTAGACGTTGGGGACTTTTTAAATCGTGGATCCACTTGTGCAACTGTTTTAGATTTAGATCCTATGATCGTAGCTGGAGATATATCAGAAGATGAGTTACAAACAATCTCAAAAAATAGTGATGTTTATATTGTTACAAACGATGGTCAAGAATATAAAGGAGAAGTTACTTTTATCTCCTCTTCGGCAGATGAAATGATGCACACCTTCGATATTGAAATTTCAATTCCTAATTCCTTAAGGAATATCAAAGACGGTCAAACAGCGAAAGTTGTCGCATCTGCAATTCCTCAGCCTGCTCATATTGTGCCTCTATCGATTCTGAGATTAGATGAAGCTGGAAACTTAGGAGTTAGAGTAGTAAACAAAGAAAACTTGGTTGAGTTTTATAAGGTTGAAATCATCCAAGACACTGAGAAAGGTGTTTGGATTTCTGGCCTTCCCTTTAATTCCAGAATCATTACTGTTGGACAAGATTACGTAAACAATAATGAAAAAGTTGATATAGCTGTTGACTATAGAACAAATAAAGATGAAAACGTTAATTGATTTTTTTGTTGATCGTTATAAAGCAACGTTTACATTTTTAACTTTTATCCTGGTTTGGGGCTTAACATCAGTTATTCAAATACCAGCTTCAGCCTATTCGGATATAAATATTCCATATGTCTTTGTTTCTACATTTTATGATGGTGTCTCAGCTCAAGATGCAGAAAGACTTGTTACCAGGCCAATAGAGCAGAAGCTAAAAACTGCTGACGAACTCGTAGATATACAATCTTACAGTAGACAAAATATGTCCTACGTAATTTTAGAATTTCCCGTTGAATATTCTAAGGACAAAGCTGTTCAAGATATTAAAGATCTTATCGATGAAGTTAAACAAGAGTTACCTTCAGAGTCCGATGATCCCGTAGTAAAAGAGTTTACTTTAGATGAATTTCCAATCTTAGATATTAATCTAATGTCTAATTCTTCAAACCAAAGAGAGCTTTTAGCATTTGCAAGGCAATTACAAACAGCAGTAGAAACAATACCAGAGGTTTTGGAAGCAGATCTTAGAGGTGTTCCGGACGATTTGTTAGAGGCTTCTATAGATAAAACAAAATTAGAAAGCTATAACGTCTCTCCTAGAGATTTATATAATGCTATAGGCGACTCCAATAGAGCTATTCCTGCGGGCGACTTAAGGTCTGCTACTGGAAAGTTTTCCGTTTTAGTTCCTTCTGTATTTGAAAATGTTACTGATGTAGAGAATATACCAATTATAGAAAATGACGGAAAAGTCATAACATTGAAAGACTTAGTGACTCTCAAAAGGACTTTTAAAGACCGGGACTCTTTTTCTAGAGTAAATGGAAAAGAAGCAGTGACCGTTTCTGTAATGAAAAGACAAGATGCTAAAGAAGTTGTAGCAGCACAAAAAGTAAACTACGTCTTAGATGAGTTTCGCCCTCTTTTACCAGCTGGAGTAGAAGTAATTATCACACAGGATAGAACTGGCTGGTCTTCTATGATGGTTGGGGAATTGGGAGGAAATATACTGACCGCACTTATTTTAGTGATGGCAATTGTGGTAGGCACCATGGGTTTAAGATCTTCAACTATGGTTGCGATGGCCATTCCAACTTGTTTTCTTTTTGCTTCAATTTTTTTAGCTGCAATAGATTACAGCTTTAATTTTATGGTTTGTTTTGGGCTATTAATATCTTTGGGGATGTTAATCGATGGTTGCGTTGTAGTGGTTGAATATGCTGATAGAAAAATGGCTGAAGGCTTTGATAGGATTGAAGCTTATAAATTTTCAGCAAAAAGAATGTTTTGGCCAGTGACAATTTCTGTTGGAACGACTCTATCAATATTTGTTCCAATGTTTTTTATGCCAGGCATATCAGGGCAATTTTTAAGACCAATGATAGTTACATTGTTTATTGTTTTAGTGGGATCAATATTGTATGCCCTAGTTTTTACTCCAGCAATTGGATCTAGGTTTGGTAGTTTGGGAATTAGAAAGTCAAAAACTTTAGAAAATGCTGCAGTTCTAGAAAATGGTGATCCAACCGAAATAGATGGCATAACAGGGTTGTATGCAAAAGCCTTAACAAAAATTATTCGATCTCCAGCGAAATTCATTGTCTTTGTTATATTTACAGTTGTAACAATTTTTATGTTGTACGGACAGCATGCTCCGGGAAGCAGATTTTTCATTGAAGAGGAGCCAATGGAGATGGAGGTTAAAATTGAGGGCAGAGGAAGTTTCGCTGAATTAGAAAAACTAGGTTTTTTAAAAGAAATTGAAAATATTGTTTTAAGTATTCCCGGCCCTAGTTCCATTTCTCTGAATATGAATGGTGTAGGTGATCCAAGAGAAAGAGGCAATTCGGATGAAATAGGAACTATTTTTATTGAAATGCCTTTTGAAAAAGATCTTCGACGTTCAGGCTGGGATGTATATGATGAGCTTCTGGAAAAAACGAAAGATATTCCTGGTTTAGTAGTAAATGCAAAGATAAGAGAAAATGGGCCGCCTACAGACTCGCCAATAGAGATTGATGTATTTGGTAAAGATTTTGAATTAGTAAAAGAAGCCTCAATAGCTCTTACAAGATACATGAAAGATTCTGTTCCAGGAGCAAAAAATGTTTACAACACCATTCCAACAAATCTATTGAAATGGACAATTAAAATAGACAAAGAGAAAGCAAAACAATTCGGAGTAACAACACAAGATATTGGCGCTGCCATACAATTCATGACTGCCGGTGTTAAAGTAGGTGAATACAGGCCAGCTGATTTAGATGAAGAAGTTGACATCAGAGTTAGATTTCCCGCTGACCAAAGGAGATTAGATCAGTTTGATGATTTAACGGTTAATACCAGATTTGGACAAGCGCCTTTAAGTAGCTTTGTGCAAATTGTTCCCGCATACATTCCTCCTTCAATTAGAAGAGTCTCAGGAGAAAGAGCTTTTACGGTTGCAGCTGAATATGCGAAAGGCGCATTAGTGGAAGATGTGATTCCAAAAATTGAACAATGGATATCAGATAATAATGAGTACGAAAGGTTGCAATTTAGATTTGGTGGACAACAAGCAGAGTCTGATGCAAATTCAGCATTTTTCTTGTTCGCTTTTATAGTTGGAATATTTTTAATGTCCATCTTATTAATGGTTCAACTTAATAGCTTTTATCAAGTATTTATAATAGTTTCTGCTGTAATTTTATCTACTGCCGGGGTTCAACTCGGATTGTTAGTTACTCAACAAATTTCAAGTGCGCTATTTACCAGTTTAGGAGTTATTGCTTTGGCAGGAATTGTGGTGAACAACAATATTGTACTGGTAGATACCTACAATGTAATTACTAAAGAAAATCCTAATCTATCCAGAGAGCAAATAGTAATTCGTACTGCTGCACAAAGATTGAGGCCAATTATTTTAACTACGGCAACAACGGTGATTGGCTTATTGCCTTTGGCATCAGGAATTGGTGTAGATTTTTACCAAAGAGATATTGAAATTGGCGGAAGAGTTTCTGAGTGGTGGCAACCCATGTCTTTTGCTGTTGTTTGCGGGCTGTCTTTTGCTTCAGTGATTACCTTGTTCTTAACTCCTTGTTGGCTTATGCTACCAGTCAAAATAAGAGAAAGTATTAATAAATTAAAAACCTTATTCGTAAAGTCAGCAAGTGAACGATAAAACAAAAGAAAAAAGTTTAGATTTTGAAAAGTCTTTAGAAAAGCTTGAAAAGATTATTGAAGCCCTTGAAGATGGTGAATTACCTCTTAACGAATCAATCAAAACCTTTGAAGAAGGGGTTAAGCTAACCAAACACTGTCAGGACCTTCTTTCCAAAGCTGAATTAAAAATTCAAAAGCTTTTAGAAAAAGATGATGGCTCTCTTGATCTAGAAGACTTTGATGATAAGTAATACCAAAGATTATCCCTTCAAAGAGCTTCCTTTTTTAAAAACAAACTTAGGGAGAATAGAAAAAGCAATCTCGAGATCTCTGCCGCCAAAATCACTCTCAAAAATTTCTAAAGCTATTCATTATTCAGTATTGAATGCTGGAAAAAGAATCAGACCTCAACTTGTTTTATTAATGGCTGATTCTCTTAAAGTGAACGTTAGCTCTAAAACAATAGATCTCATGGCAGCCTCTGGAGAGTTGATACATTGTTATTCATTAATTCACGATGATCTTCCCTCCATGGATGATGATGATTTCCGTAGAGGAAAACTTTCTTGTCATAAAAAATTTGATGAAGCAACAGCTATTTTGGCAGGTGATGCAATACAACCTTTGGCTTTAGAAATCTTAACGACCATTGAAGATAAAAATCTTACAGATGAACAAAAGCTTAAAATCATCAATTTATTTGCTAGAGCTTGTGGTCCAAAAGGTATGGTTGAGGGGCAAAGTAGAGACTTAGATGCTGAAGGAAAAAAAATTACCCTTAGAGAACTAGATGAAATTCATTATCTAAAAACAGGAAAACTTATCGAAGCTTGTGTTGAATCTATTTGTTCGCTCAAAGACGACTTGCCTAAAAGTCATAAAAAAAGTTTTCTGGATTTTGCAAAGAAGTTTGGCTTAGCTTTCCAAATCAAAGATGATATTTTGGATGTAACAGGAGATGAAAAAATTATAGGTAAACCTATAAATTCTGATTCAAAGTTAAAAAAAGCATCTTACCCTTCCATCATTGGGCTAAAGGCATCGCAAAAAAGAGCAGAAAAATTATGTAATGAAGCACTTTCGATACTAACGAAACTTCCCTACGACACATCAAATCTGATATTGCTTTCAAATTATATTGTTTTAAGAAATAAATAATGAAAACTTTTTCTGAAATACCTAAATTACTTCCAAAAACTCCTCTATTGGATAAGGTAAATTTTCCCGAAGATTTAAAAAATTTTTCAAAGCAGGAGTTGCTCCAGTTATCAGATGAATTGAGAGAATTCTTAATCTATTCTGTTTCGCAAAGTGGAGGTCATTTTGGTGCTGGTTTAGGAGTAATAGAACTTACTGTTGCATTACACTACATTTTTAACACCCCTGAAGATAATTTAGTTTGGGACGTTGGTCATCAAAGCTACCCGCATAAAATTCTTACTGGGAGAAAAAAAGAAATTGCATCAATTAGATCAAAAAATGGTCTTCATCCTTTTACAAATATTAGTGAAAGTTCTTACGATGCTTTTGGGGCTGGCCATTCAAGTACTTCTATCAGTGCTGTTTTAGGAATGTCTGTTGCAGAGCCTTTGAAAAATCACGTTGCCATCATAGGGGATGGCGCCATGACAGCAGGAATGGCTTATGAAGCTTTAGCTCATGCAGGCTCTATTGACTCAAATCTTTTAGTTATTTTGAATGATAATAGTATGTCTATTTCAAAAAATACTGGAGGGTTTTCAAATTACCTAGCTAGAATCTGGGCTAGTAAGTTTTATACATCAGTTAGAGAAGGAGGAAAAACAGCTCTAAGATTTATTCCTTCTGCAAAAAGTTTTGCTAAGAAAGCAGAAACACATTTAAAGGGGATGTTAGCTCCTGGAACTCTTTTTGAGGAACTTGGCTTTAATTATATCGGCCCCATGGATGGGCATAATTTAAATGAAATGCTTAGAACTTTAAAAAATCTCAAAGATTTAAAAGGTCCTAAATTTTTACATTTAATAACTAAAAAAGGAAAGGGTTTTGAGCCTGCTGAAAAGGATCCAATTGAATTTCATGCTTTGAATAAAATTGAAAAAGCTCCTAAAAAAAGTAATGGGAAAAAATATTCTAATGTTTTTGGAGATTGGTTATGTGAAAAAGCCAATACTGGCGATGACCAATTAATGGCAATAACGCCTGCTATGTCTGAAGGATCAGGTATGAATGAGTTTGCAGAAAATTATCCAAATAAATTTTTTGATGTAGCTATCGCAGAACAACATAGTATGACTTTTGCCGCTGGACTAGCAAAGGCAGGAAAAAAACCAATTTTAGCTATTTATTCAACCTTTTTGCAAAGAGCATATGATCAGTTAATTCATGATGTTGTTTTACAAAAATTAGACGTTACTTTAGCTATTGACAGAGCTGGCTTTGTGGGAGGAGACGGTGCTACACACGCAGGGATCTTCGATGTTTCATTTCTTAGATGCATTCCAGATATAGTAATTATGAGCCCTTCAGATGAAAATGAATGCTGGAAAATGCTTACCACAGCTTACGAATATTCAGGTCCTGCTGCAGTAAGATATCCCAGAGGAGAAGGACCTGGTGCAGAAATAGATACTAATTTTGATTCTATTGATATTGGTAAGGCAAGAACGCTTAGAGAGGAAAACTCGGATATAGTAATTTTCTCCTTTGGCAATATGTTGAATCTATCTGAAGAAATTGCCAACGAATTACAATGTTCCTTAATAGACATGAGATTCATCAAGCCTCTTGATGAAGCCCTTATTGAAAAATGTGCCAAAAAATATAAGCACTTGATCTCAATTGAAGAGAATGTAATTTCTGGAGGAGGAGGTTCAGCAGTGAACGAATTTTTATCAAAACTTGGGTACTCTGAAAAACTTAAAATTATTGGAATTCCTGATGAATTTCCTATTGTCGGCGACCAAGAAGATCAAAGAGAAGCAGCAGGATTAACTAAAGAAAAAATAATAATTCAGCTAAATGCTGATTTGAATCTAAAAAATATTAATAAAGAAGTTTCCGCCTAACAAACTAAGTCCTGCAAAAACACCTGCTACTAAATCGTCCAAAACAATTCCAAAACCTGTCTTAAAGTTTCTATCTATAAAGGAAATGGGATGAGGTTTTAAAATATCAAAAAACCTAAAACTTAGAAATAGAATAAATGTTGCTAAAAAAGTTCCTTCTTGCCATTCTGAATTTGAAAAATCATATAAATCCAAAAGTGGAATAAATAAGAAAGCAGTCCATAAGCCTGAAATTTCATCAATGACAATTGATTTTTGATCTCTATCAATTAAATCTTTAGTAGCAATTTCACAAGTAATAATCGAAATCAAAGTAAATATAAGAAGAATTAAAGTAAATACTTCAAAACTTAGTTGAAAAAAAGCAAATAAATAGAATAGCAATAAGGCAGCTAGTGAACCCCAAGTTCCTGGAGCAAATGGAAGTAGGCCTACTCCAAAAAAAGTAGATATCAAATGAGATGGTTTTTTTAAGGAAGGAAAGTTTTCCATTATTTAAAATGATTGTAGCTTTTTTGAGACATTTTAAGATGTGAATCCCCTTTTTTTATTCTTATGTTATTAATTTTTATAATTTCACCAATTTTATATAACTTCATCTTCAATTTATCTTCGATGATTTTTATTTTCTTTTCTTTTGATTTTGGCACTGTGAAACAAAGCTCATAATCATCTCCCCAAGTGAGAGCATTTTTGTAAGTTCCTTCATAAGGAATAAGTTCTATATCAATTTCTGCTCCTACTTTGCTTTGTTCACAAATATGACCTAAATCTCCAATTAGACCATCTGAAATATCTATACAGCTATTTGCAATTTTTCTTAACTCTTGTCCTAAAGATAAATTTACTTTGGGTTTTAAATATTTTTTTTTGTACCTTTTTTCTTTTGCTGAAAGGTTATTTTTTTTTGACTTAACAATCTCTAGTCCAATTCTTGAAAAGCCTAAAAATCCGCTAACATAAATTGAATCTCCTAATTTTGCCCCCGATCTGGATAAGAAGTATTTTTTTTTAACTTCACCGCAAACGCCAACAGAAACTGAACATTCTTTTCCTCTGCTTAAATCTCCTCCCAAAACAGGAACTCTATAATCTTTAGTGAAGAGTTTTATACCTTTAGCAAATTTTGCTAACCAAGATAATTCTTTAGAAGGTGTTACTAAAGAGATTGATAGCCACTTGAGTGCTCCGCCACAAGCCGCAATGTCACTCGCAGCTACGCTACACGCTCGATAAGCTATTAGTTCGGGATCAAGTTTTTTTGGAAAGTGAATGTCAGAATGTGAGACATCTGTAGAGAAAATTAAATCTTCATTTGAAGTTTTAAAGAGTCCAGCGTCATCGCCGGGTCCTATTAAAATACCTGAGGAGTCAAGAAATTGACTCCCCAGATTTTTAAAATATTTTTGTAAAATTGAAAATTCATCCGATTCTTTCATCTAGAACCGGATAAATAATTAAGCTTCGTAAGCTTCAAAAAGACCAGTGGCTCCCATACCACCACCAACACACATTGTGACGATTCCGTATTTCCCACCTCTTCTATTTAGTTCTCTAGCAACATGTCCTACTTGACGCGATCCGGTCATGCCAAAAGGATGGCCTATAGAAATAGAACCACCATTCACATTAAGCTTTTCTGTAGGCAAGCCTAATTTATCTCTAATATGCACAACTTGAGACGCAAAAGCTTCGTTAAGTTCCCACAAGTCAATATCTTCAATTTTAAGGTTTGCTGAATTAAGTAATTTAGGAATTGAATAAACTGGACCGATTCCCATCTCATCGGGCTGACAGCCAACTACAGTAAAGCCTCTAAAATAAAGTTTTGGTGTTAAGCCCAATTCTTTAGCTTTTTCTTCACTCATTACTAAAGTAACTGAAGCTCCATCAGATAATTGTGAGGAGTTTCCGGCTGTTACTGAACCGTTTTCAGGATCAAAAACAGGTTTTAAAGATGCTAAACCTTCAAGAGTTGTTTGCGGACGATTACAATCATCGCGATCGACTGTAACTTCAACATCTTTCTCCTCGCCAGACTCTTTGTTAACCAATTTCATTACCGTGTCCATTGGTACAATTTCGTCATCATAAAGCCCTGCTTCTTGAGCAGCAGCAGTTCTTTCTTGACTAGATAGAGCATACTCATCTTGAGCTTCTCTAGTTACGTCATAACGTTTTGCAACACATTCTGCAGTCTGTCCCATAGCGTGATAGATACCAGGCACATCGGCTGCTAATTTGTCATTAACATACATATGCATGTTGGTATTTCCTTGCGTCGTTGAAATAGATTCAACTCCTCCAGCCATGATGCAATCACTAAAACCACTTTGGACTTGAGTTGCGGCCATTGCTACAGTTTGCAGGCCTGAAGAGCAATATCTATTCACAGTAGTGCCTCCAACCTCAATTGGTAAATTTGATAACACTGCAGCATTTCTAGCAATATTATGTCCTTGCGCTCCTTCTGGCGCGCCACAACCTAAAATCATATCTTCAACCATTGAAGGATCTAATCCTGGGTTTCTTTCTAATAGAGCGTTAATCAAGTGAGCTGTCATATTATCAGCACGTGTTTGGTTAAAACCCCCTCTAAACGATTTAGCTAATCCAGTACGGACGCTATCAACGATTACTACGTTTCTCATAAAATCTCCTATTTCGTAAACATCAAATTATAAAGATTAATTCTTACTATTACTAATAAAAAAACCCCTGCTAAACAGGGGTTTTTTTAAGTTTAAACTCAACTATTAAAAATCAAGTCCAAAGCTCATTCCAAAAGATCTTGGCTCTCTGACAAACACAGATTGAGTGTGTCCAACAGATGAGTTACCAACACCGGTGGCAGTAATATTTCTGTCATCGGTAAGGTTTTGCGCCCAGATTCTTATGTTCCAGTCTCCATTAGTAGGGACCATTGATAGAGAGAAGTTAATCTCATCCCAAGCAGGTAATTTTGCAGCTTCAATATTGAAGATGCTTGAATATCTGTCTGATTGGTAATAGTAGTCAACTCTAGGAGTAACTTCTAAATTATCAGTTTGGAAAGTATATGCGACACCCATTGATAAGGACATGTCAGAAAAAGGCATTTGATTGCCACTTACATTCTGCGCTATACCAGAGCTTAAGAATTTACCTTTAGCAGTAGCAGTTCCTAAACATAATTCGTCAGAAGCAATACTTAGTTCGTTAGCTCCGCCAACCGGAGCGTGATCAGTCATTGCATCGAACAACTTACAAATACCGGCTGTTTGTAAACCAGCACCTGTTCCCCTTACGATAATCGAAGGAAGTAAAGTTCCAGTAGGTCCAGCAGATCCAGTAGCGTTTGCTTGTGGAGAATATACTTGAATTGAACTTGCAGTTCCTCCACCAGCGGCAGGTAAACAAGTATTTGGTCCACCAACTGCAGTCATGAAGTGACATACGCCACCCAAGTTTCCATAGCCTTCTGCATGTGAACTCATCTCAAAAGGAACGATGTTCACTAAGTCGCCAGCTGTAAGAGCTGTATTAGCCACTGAATTTGTAGTACCACAATCTGAAGCAGCAGTACAAGTTAAACCAAAGGCTATTTCGTTACTGCCTCTTAAGGCAGCAATAGCATTATTACCTGCAGTTGCTTGAGCAGCAGCGTCTCCGCCACCAGCAGCAGCTGCAGCTGCAGCACCAGCCTGTGATAACTGTACATCTAGAATCTTACCGTACATGTAACCAAGAGCGTTTTTATTCACTAAGAATGAGTTAGCAGTTTGGTTTTTAGCTACGTGCCAATCAGTATAACCATCCATAGCTCCAGTAGAAGCTACTTGGTTGTAATGTCCACCCAAGTCATGTGGGTTGATCAAACTAAATTGACCAATCTCTGAATCTTGATAAGTGAACATCATGTTGAAGGCTAAACCAGGCACACTTGGTGGTGCTAAATAAAACTCTAATTCAGCACCGTATGTTTCTAAAGGCATACCTGTGTTAATTGCAGTTTCGTTTCTGATAACACCAATGTGATAGTTCTTGAAGTCATAGTAATAAACCGAAGCGTTAGCTGTAATTCCCTCTTCAGGAACTGAAGCTTTCACACCGAATTCAATCGCGTCAACTTCGGTACTTTCAAAAGCAAAAGGAGTGTTAGGGAACGCAGCGGCGTTAAATGGCGGGTTAAAACCACCACCTTTAAATCCTATGGAATAACTCGCATAGAATAAAGTATCGTCATTGATTTGATAATCCCAAACTAAACGACCTGTAGTTTCAGAGAAGTCTTTGATTGGGCTGATACCGTTTGCTACGTAGTCAGCATTATTAGCTGGCAACACACCAAAAATTTGTGAGCCGTTTGTGTTTCCTGCGCCAGTAGCAGTAGGCACTTGTCCTACAGTCTGACCTTTGGTATTGGCTTGCGAACCATCAGGAGCTGTAATGCCATTAGAAGTGAAACAAGCTGCAGTTTCTGCACCTGTAGCCATGTTGTAAGAATTTGGCAAACCAGTTGCAGCATTAATACCACAAGTTCCATTTAAACCATTTGCATCAACCATATTAGCTGACCAAGCAGAAAGTAAAGGCACTTTATAGAAAGTGGAATTTACTGATACTGATTTCGTGTCTTCGTTGTATCGAAGACCGGCTGTTAACTTGTGATTTTCAGCAACGTCAAAATAGAACTCAGCAAAAAGAGCTGTTGAATCCAATTTGTACGATTCGGTTGTATTGTGAAAAAACTCTGTATACAAACCATCAATTCTTGAAACCATGTCATGTGCTAATGCGTAAGTGTTAGTAGTTATACCAAGAGCACTATAAGCTTCTACCGCAGGCGCTAAACCGGCAGCTACAGCTTGACCTGTTCTTGCAGTAATAGCTGCAGTAGTCGCATCAAGAGACAAAACGGAAGCACATTGTACTGCTCCTAATTGTCCACAGGTTAATAATCCACGATAAGCAGTTCTTGTAGAATTACTAATAGCAGAAGGCAAGCTTAAAGCGTTAAGCGTAATACCTGAGGCATAAACATCATAAAAAGAATAAGTATCGTTAGAAATATCGATTGCACCAACTAAGAAGTTGAACATGCCATCTAAATCTGAAGAATATCTAATTTCATATGTTGTGCCTTTCTGATCTTGCGTTGAAGCATCACCTGAAGCAGGCATGACGTGATTTCCTCTCACACCTTCGCCGTTCGGACAAAATATTCCAGCTTTAAATTCTGAAATAGCACACTGAGAAGCAATCCTGTTGTTGCTATATCCTAAAGGTAACCCTTCGTTGCCTGAAGCAGTTGAATAGAAAGGAAGCGCTTGCACTGCAGCACTCCATCTGACACCACTACCTTCACTAGAAAGCGAAGAGGTATCACGATAAAACTGTCTTCTTTTGTTGTTATAAGCAACGGATAAAGTTCCTTGGTCAAATGCTTCTTCAAATAATATTTGAGTATTAGATTCTTGTGCATCGTGTCTAGGGGCAGCCCA
This sequence comes from Gammaproteobacteria bacterium, assembly GCA_003331625.1. GTDB lineage: Bacteria > Pseudomonadota > Gammaproteobacteria > Magnimaribacterales > AG-339-G14 > MEDG-81. Next base: position 216,091 of record QOPF01000002.1, read on the forward strand.
AACATTTTGTTCGAAGAATTGCGTAGGAACAGTACCGTTATCTTTTGGTAAGCCAGTTGGAGCATAAGTTGCCGCTCCTCCAGCAGTACCATTAGTTACGGTGTTAGGTACGTAAAAACCTAAAGTCCCACCAAGTAAACCTGGCAGTGTTGAACCGTTAGACATAGGATGTACAGGTTGGAAAACACGTTGTCCACCCATGACACAACCTTGAACTAAGTTACTTCCAGTTTCACAAAATACACCACTGATTTGTTGACGATTTGATTCTTCGTCAAAAGCGTTGTGTATTAAAGTTAAAGTAGAGCTATCTCTTGGCTCCCACTGTAAAGAAGCACGCCACTGATAAGATCCTCTGTCATCAAAATTATTTGATGCTTGAGAATATAAATTTTTAGTTACGCCATCTTTTTCAAAATTTGTGTAGGCAAGACGAACACCAAGTTCATCACTGATTGGCATGTTTAACATTATCTCAATGTTTTTATATTCGTCTGAACCAGCTTGGACTCTAAATCTGCCTTCAAAGGAGTCTAAATCAGGTCTGGCTGTAATCATGTTAATTACACCACCTGTAGAATTACGTCCAAATAATGTTCCTTGTGGTCCACGTAAAACCTCAATTCGAGCCATATCTAAAAAGCCCGCTTCGTTTGTTGACGTAGCACCAATTGGAAGACCATTAATGTGAACTTCCACACCCGCATCAGCACTTGCAGCAGTTGCAAAGTTAGCTACACCACGAATTGAAAATCCACCGCCGTTAAAAGTATCGGCCGTGTATCCAAGGCCTGGAACTTGTAATTGAATATCACTTGCAAACTCCATTTGGCGTTCTTCAAGCATATCTTCAGTAAAAGCCGAAACCGCGATTGGAACATCTTGCAAACTTTGCTCAGTTCTTTGCGCTGTGACAATTACTTCCTCAATTGTTGATTGAGCAAAAGCGGTAACAGACAAAAATGCTGCAGCCACAGTTGCTAAACTAATTTTAAAGAATTTACTCATTTAGAATCCTCCCCTAATGAGATGTAAATTTCTGTTGTGAAGAAAGCTTTCGCTATAAGAAAGTCTAATAACTTTCACTTATATGCTTAAGGATTCTCCCCCTATAGCTTTTGATAATACCTAATTTTGCAAGTACTGCAACCTTTTAAAGGTAAAAAAAAACTTGCTTTATTGCTTTAAATAGAAGTAATCATTTATATTGATTAACCAAAGATGAACAAAAAAGAACGCGCAATTTTTATCGAAAGTAAGTTGGGTAAATTATATCCTAATCCCAAAGCTCCTCTAGACCACACTAATGCTTTCACTTTCTTAATTGCTGTCTTACTTAGTGCCCAAACCACAGACAAGCGCGTGAATATCGTTACTAAAGAATTATTTAAAAATGCTAACTCGCCGAAAAAAATGTTGAACCTCGGTGAAAAGAAAGTTTATGAGATGATCAAAACTTGCGGCCTCGCGCCTAAAAAAGCCAAAGCGATCGTGAAGACTTCTGAGATCATCGTAAAAACTCATCAAGGAAAAATTCCCGCTGATTTGTTGGAACTTGAAAAATTACCAGGTGTTGGTCACAAAACAGCATCCGTAGTAGTAAGCGAATACTTTGATATGCCCGCTTTTGCTGTTGATACTCATATTCACAGACTAGCTCAAAGATGGGGTTTGTCTAATGGTAAATCAGTTAAACAAACAGAGAAAGATTTGAAAAGCCTTTTTGCTGAAAATAATTGGCGCGACCTTCACTTGCAATTTATTTTCTATGGTAGAACTTATTGCACTGCAAGAGGATGTGACGGGACGATATGTTTTATGTGTAAAAGTTTATATCCTAATAGAAAAAGAAAAATTAAAACTTTAAAAGCTTAAAAAAACTATTTTGAAGAGTATAATTTTAGAAAAATTAGGGATTCAAATATGTACGGAAATAATTTATCTATAAAATCTTTTGACGATGATCTTTGGCAAGCTCTAGAGAAAGAAAGAATTAGGCAAGAGCAACACATCGAACTCATTGCATCGGAAAATTATGCGTCACCAAGAATACTTGAAGCGCAAGGTTCCGTTCTTACTAATAAGTATGCTGAAGGATATCCCGGCAAAAGGTATTATGGTGGCTGTGAGTTTGTTGATATTGCTGAGCAACTAGCAATCGATAGAGCTAAGAAACTATTCAATGCGGATTATGCAAACGTCCAACCCCATTCTGGAGCAAGCGCCAATGCGGCTGTTTACCTAGCGTTGCTAAATGCCGGAGACAAAATTCTTGGAATGAGCCTTGATCATGGAGGTCACTTGACCCACGGCTCTAAAGTCAATTTCTCTGGAAAAATTTACGAATCCTATAGTTATGGTATCGACCCTGAAACTGGAGACATTGATTATGAGCAAGTAGAAGCCCTTGCTAAAGAACACAAACCTAAGATGCTAATTTGTGGCTTTTCTGCTTTTTCTGGAATTCTTGATTGGGAACGCTTTAAGAAAATTGCCGAATCAGTTGATGCTTATTTATTAGCTGATATTTCTCACGTTTCAGGATTAGTCGCTGCAGGCCTTTACCCAAATCCATTTCCTCATGCCGATGTGGTGACGACAACGACTCATAAGACTCTTGTTGGGCCTAGAGGAGGTCTTATCCTTGCTGGTCCAAATGAAGAGCTTCAAAAGAAATTAAACTCAGCCCTTTTTCCAGGTTCACAAGGTGGGCCTTTAATGCATGTCATTGCTGCCAAGGCTGTTTGTTTCAAAGAAGCCATGGAAGAAGACTTTATTACCTATCAGAAACAAATCCTTCTTAATGCAAAAGCAATGAGTAAAAGATTCATGTCTAACGATATTGATATCGTTTCCAATGGAACCTCTAATCATATGTTTTTAGTTAACTTAATTAAATATGATGTTACCGGAAAAGTACTCGAAGCTGCTCTTGGCGAATCATTTATAACGGTTAATAAAAATTCTGTTCCAAATGATCCAAAATCTCCATTTGTCACTTCGGGCATAAGAATTGGAACGCCTGCTGTCACTCGTAGAGGTTTTCAAGAACAAGAAGTTTCTGAAATTGCTGATTGGATTTCAAAAATTATCAAAAATGTAGAAGACAAGAATCTAATTTCTGAAATTAAGGAACAAGTAAAAAGCCTTTGTGGTAATTTTCCAGTTTATTCTCGATAAAATATGCATTGTCCCTATTGCTCCTTTGAAGAAAGTAAGGTTATAGACTCTCGCCTTGTTACCGAAGGCAGTGAAATTAGAAGAAGAAGAGAATGCCTTAGATGTGGTGAAAGATGGACTACTTTTGAAGTTGGTGAACTAGTTATGCCAAAAATAATTAAACAAGATAAATCTCGAGTACCTTTTGACGAAACAAAAATTAGAGAAGGAATAGCAAGATCGCTAGAAAAAAGACCCGTAAGCGATGCTCAATTTCAAGCTCTAATGGAAAATATAAAAAAAGAGATAAGAGATTTTGGAGAAAGAGAAATTGCTTCAAAAAAAATTGGCGAAACAGTAATGCACCATTTAAAAAAATTAGATGAAGTTGCTTTTGTAAGATTTGCATCTGTTTATAGAAGTTTTCAAGATCCAAATGAATTTAGTGAAGAAGTAAAAAAATTGAGTGATGAGTGATTCTTATTTCATTGCTAAAGCTGTCTCTCTAGCAAAAAAAGGAAAATACTTCTCAAAGCCTGGTGTCAACGTTGGAGCGATAATAGTTAAAGATAATAAAGTTATCGGCGAAGGCTTTTATGAGCGATTTGGAGGAAGTCACGCTGAGATAAATGCAATCGATGATGTTAAACGAAAACATAAAAATAATTATTTATCGCTTCTTTCTGACAGTGAGATATTTATTACTCTAGAGCCTTGCAGTAAAATCGGCAAAACCGGAGCCTGCGTTGATACGTTAAAGAAATACGATTTCAAAAGGATTATTGTCGGTTCTCTAGATCCAACACAAAATGGATTAGAAAGCCTCTCAAAACATGGCTTTAAAGTAACAAGCTTAGAAGACAAGAATTGCCTGTCTCTCAATAAAGAATTTTTTCACAAAAACAAATTTAACAAGCCTTTTATTAGAGCCAAAATTGCTATGTCTGCCGATCATAAATCAGTTTTTAAAAATCAAAAAAGAAAATGGATTACTGGTATACCTGCAAGAAATGACGTCCAAAAGATTAGAGCTGAATCAGATGTTATCCTTACAGGAGCAGGAACGTTGAATATTGATAAGCCTTCTTTGAACGTAAGGCTAAAAAAAATTATTTCTAATCAATCATTTTGTCAGCCAGAAAGGTTTGTATTTTCTTCTAGCCTCAATCTTGATTGGGAAGCGCCCTTTTTTACTTTGCCGGGAAAAAAAGTTGTCGTTACTTCAAAAAAAAACTTTCCGACTGTTCCTAAAAAAATTAAAGAATTAACTTTTATGAGTTGCGATAAGAAAGGAAAAAATATTGACCCAAAAAAATTCATCAAAAAAATTGCCAAACTCAATATAAAGAATATTTTATTAGAATCAGGTCCTAAACTTCTTGGAACTTTTAGCGATGAAAGTCTAATTGATGAATACATATTTTACGTATCAAAAGAAAAGCTAAAGGAAAAAGCCTTGCACTTTTATGAGGGTAAGAAAAATTTAAACTTTTTTGGTAGCAAGCAATTCGTTATAGTTGAAGAAAGTAATGTTGGAAAAGATAAAAAGATAATTTTAAGGAAAAAATAATCATGGAATTAAATAAGACTGCTGAACTAATCTCTGAAATAAAAAAAGGTCGAATGATTGTTTTGATGGATGACGAAGATCGAGAAAACGAAGGTGATTTAATTCTTGCAGCCGACAAAGTAGATGCTGAAAAAATAAATTTTATGGCTAAACACGCGAGGGGTCTCATTTGTATGGCTATCAGCGAACAAAAAAGCCAAGCTTTAAATTTAGATCAAATGGTAAGAGATAACAAAAGCGGTCATGGAACTGCCTTTACTGTTTCTATTGAGGCCGCAACTGGAATATCTACCGGAATATCAGCTGCAGATAGAGCGAGAACGATTTCAGTTGCAGCAAAACAAAATGCTAAACCTTCTGATATCGTTCAACCCGGTCATGTCTTTCCAGTAAAAGCAGCACGAGGAGGAGTTTTAACCAGAGCAGGACACACTGAAGGCAGCACAGATTTGTGTCGTTTAGCTGGATTGAGCTCTAATTCTGTAATAGTTGAAATTATGAATGAAGATGGGACCATGGCCAGAAAAGCAGATTTAATTAAGTTCAGTAAAGAACATAATTTAAAAATTGGCACCATTGCTGATTTAATAAATTATCGAATTCTAAATGAAAAAACTATTGAAAAAGTTGAGCAAAAATCAGTAAAAACTGAGTTTGGTACTTTCAGTCTCATTTTGTACAAAGACTTAATTTTTAATGAAACTCATGTTGTCCTCAAAAAAGGAAAAATTACTAAAAATAGCTCTACCTTAGTGAGGGTTCAACAAAGTAATTTCTTTCATGACCTTTTAAAAGTTAACGAGTTCGGAGCCCGCTGGTCTGTATCAGATGCTATGAAAAAAATTAATAGAGCTGGAAAGGGAATAATTTTGTTGCTTGATGGTGGCAGAGAAAAAGAAGATGAGTTTAATGAAATTAAAGCCTCTAAGAAGAAACGTCAAAATATTCCCAACAACGATTCAAGACGAATCGGGATTGGTTCTCAAATCTTGAGGGATTTAGGTGTAAAGAAGATTAAGCTAATGGGTTCCGAAGTTAGATATCCCTCACTGTCAGGATTTGGACTTGAAGTAACGAACTACGTAAAGAAATGAAAGATTCAAAGTTAAAAATAGATACACCTAAAGATAACTTAGGTTCCTTAAAAATTGTAATTGTAACGACTTATTGGAATCAAGAAATTATCAAGCCCATGCTGCATGACTGTCAAATGAAGCTGAAAAATCATAATCTTGAACCAGAAGTTTTTACCGTTCCTGGAGCGTACGAATTACCTTTTATTGCTAAAAAATTAGCAAATACTTTTGACATAATAATTTTGTTAGGTTGCATAATAAAAGGAGAAACACCACATTTTGAGATTATCTCTAAAAGTATCAGCGACAAAGTCTTAGAGGTTTCTCTGGATAAAGATACCCCTATTATATTTGGTGTATTAACTACAGATGATGAAGCTCAAGCCATTGAAAGAGCAGCTTACAAAGGTTCTGAATTTGCTGCGTCTGCTTTAAATTTTTTAGACACTATAAAAAAGATTAAGTGAAAATTATTCCATCCCCAACTAAGACGAGAGAGATGGTGGTACAAACCCTTTATCAAAAAAAAGTTTCAGGAGATTCAAATACTAAAGTTTTAAAAGAACTTAAACAAACCCAAAAAAAATTTAATATAGAAAAAATTAGTCAAATTATTAAAGATATAAAAAACTTTGAAGAAGATTTTGCTAAAACTATTCAAAAATTTTCTAGGGTCCCTTACGATAGGATTGGCGAAGTTGAACTTTCTATTTTGTTTTTAGCCTTATATGAGTTGTCTCAGACTAATTTAGACAGGCCTATAATAATTAACGAAGCTATAAAGCTTGCCAAAAAATTTGGTCAGAATTCAAGTCATAAATTTATTAATGCAATTCTAGATAGTGTAATAAAGAGCTAAGCTTTTGTTCTAATTATTGTGCTTTGATCGTCTGGGCCAGTTGAAACAACTCTTATAGGAACACCGCATTCTTTTTCAAGGTAAACGATGAAGGCTTTTGCTTCATCCGGTAAATCTACATAGGCATCGATATTTTTAGTAGGCTTCTCCCAACCCGAGAGAGTTTCGTAAACTGGGGTAACGCTATCTAAATCCATACATTCACCAAAAACATTGTCCTTATCCTGATTTTCGTAATCCTTACATACTTTTATCTCGTCCAAACCATCTAAAACATCAATTTTAGTTAAACAAAGTCCTTTTATACTATTGGTTTGAATAACTCTTCTCATCAAAACTGCATCGAACCAACCGCATCTTCTAGGTCGCCCAGTTGTTGCACCAACTTCGCCGCCTGCTTTTGCAATATATTCTCCTGTATCATCGAATATTTCGGTTGGCATTGGGCCCTCACCAACTCTTGTTACGTAGGCTTTGATTACGCCTAAAATATCTTGAACGTCAAGAGGTCCGCATCCTGCTCCGGCTGCTATACCTGTTGGTGAGCAATTACTCGAGGTAACATAGGGATAAGTTCCTTGGTCAACGTCTAATAACGCTCCTTGTGCTCCCTCAAATAAAACCTTTTTGTTTTCTAGATTTAGCTTTTTTATTGTCATTGAAACATCGGCCAGCATAGGTTTTATTTTTTCACCATAAGATAGGTTTTCTTCAACTAGTTCCTCTAGGGCTAAAGGGCTATCGCCAAAAAATTTTTCTATAGTAAAATTATAAAAATCTAAAGTTTCTTCCAATAATGGTCTTAATAAATTTTCAGACATTGTGTCTGAAATTCTTATAGCTCTTCTTGCCACTTTATCTTCGTAAGCTGGTCCTATACCTCTTAAAGTCGTTCCTATTGTTTTTTGGCTATTTGATTTTTCTTTGAGCTGATCAACGAGATTATGATAAGGCTGTATCAAACTGCAAGCCGGACTAATTTTCAGTCTTTCAGGTATTCCTTGAGAATATTCGCTAATTTCATCTATCTCTTTAAATAAAGCTTCATAAGAAATTACAACTCCTCTGCCAATTAAAGAAAGAGCGTCTTTATGGCAAATTGAAGAAGGCAAAAGATGTAAAATTATCTTTTTCCCATTAACAATTAATGTGTGACCAGCATTATGGCCGCCTTGATATCTGCAAGCTGCAGCAAAATCTCCAGCTAAAAAATTTACAATTTTTCCTTTTCCTTCATCTCCCCATTGCAAACCTAAGATAGCTGTATTTGAAACATTCATTATTGTTTGATGTTATTAATTAAAGAAGAAATATTGATATCAAAACCTAATGCTTCCCTGACTTTGTTATCCTTAAATCTTGTTTTGTAATGACCTCCTTTAGCCAAAGAGGAGCCAAAGCCATCAACATGAATAGAAAAAACTAATCCTTCGTGGTAGTCAAAACCAGGAAAATCTGAAAATTCAAAATGGTAATCGATTGATTTGGGGAGGCTTCTAACTACCCTCTCAAGTTTTTTTGCAGATTCTTGAAATTTTTTATTTTTATGTTTTTTAAGATATTTCAATGAATCTATTGACCCATTTACAACCATCAAGTTTTTTAGTTCATGGATGTAACTTCTTTTAATATTAAGAGGCTTACAAAATTCTTCTAAATCCGTTTGGGATTTACTAGACATTATCTTTTTTATTTTTTCTGTATTATTTAAATTAAGTTTTAGATTATTAATCAATTCTATCAACGGTTCTGTTCTGCCAAGAGAAAGAGTAATTTTTTTCTTACCTGTACTTTTGATACAAGAGATTAATAAATTTAAGATGGACATCTCATCAGCAATTGATATTTTTCCAAATAGCTCAACGCCGGCTTTGAAAGCAGTTCTAGATTTTGTCAGAGAATCTTCTGTCTTTCTCAAAGTCTCTCCAAAGTAACAATATTTTTTTTTGCCCTTTGCGCCTTGTTGAATGTCTATGCGGGCTATTTGTTGAGATATATCTGGCCTAATAGATATTTCTTTAGATGAAGCATCATCTGAAAAGCTATAGGAAAAGTCTTTTATAGAATCATTTGCGTTTCCACCAATGCTATCGGAAAACTCAATTAATGACGGGATAACAAGCTGATAATCGTTTTGGTAAAACTTAGCTAATAATGAATTTCGTAATGCTTCTAATTCCTTGGCCTTATTACCGACGTAGTCTTCCGTTCCATCTGGAAGGCCAGTATTTATCGTGGACATGGGTTAGTTAATCTGATTTTCTTCCTTTGGAGCTATCCAAGTACTTAAAAAAGTCGCTATCCGGATCAATTAACAATACATCTGATTTATTTTCAAAAGTAGATTGATAGGCTTTTAGACTTCTAGTGAACTCGTAAAATTCAGGATCTTTATTGAAAGCATCTGCATAAACTGATGTGGCTTTTGCGTCACCATTACCTCGAAGTTCCTCAGCTTCTTTATAAGCTTGGGCTAAAATAATAGTTCTTTCTCGATCTGCATTTGCTCTTATACCTTCCGCAATTTCTGTCCCTTCTGCTCTGAGCTCTTGAGCTAATCTCTCTCTTTCGGTTCTCATTCTGTTGTAGACGGATTCATTAACCTCGCTTGGAAGCTCAATTTTTTTGACTCTTACATCTAAGACCTCGATACCTAATTCCGATGCCGCAACTTTATTAAGATCGGTAGTAAGAATTTTCATTAATTCGTCTCTTTCTCCAGAAACTACTTCTTGGACAGTCCTTGTGCCGAATTGGTTCCTAAGACCTTCATCAACTCTTTGAGTAAGAAGAGTTCTCATAGCACTTAGTTGTCCACCTGAAGAGGTGATATAAAACTGCTCATTGTTTGTTATACGCCATTTAACAAAGGCATCGACAATAAGTCTCTTTTTCTCTGCAGTAAAATAAGGCTGGGGAAGAGCATCTAAAGTGAGAACCCTAGAATCGAACTTTTTGACAGTATGATATACAGGGATTTTAAAATGCAGTCCTGGGTTTATTACTGGCTCTACTATTTCACCAAATCTTAAAAGAATTGCAGTTTGTTTGTCATTAACGATATAAATGGCATTTGATAAAACTACCAAAAGAATTAAAAAAATAATTCCTAAATTAAGGTTTAAAGATTTCATATTACCTTCTATCCTGTCTTCTTCTTAACTCTTCAATAACTCTATCTGTGATTTCTTGAATATCAGAGCTTAAAGAGTTTGATGAAGATGAAGATGTGTTGTTTTCATTAAGGTTGCGTTGGGGATTTAAAGAAGCAGCAGCTATCTGGTCTAGCGGCAAATATAAGATGTTATTACCTTCTTTGACATCAATCATGACCTTTGTACTGTTGTTCATAACAGATTGAACAGCATCCAAATAGAGTCGTTGCCTCGTAACTTCTGGAGATTTAGAATATTCAAACAATAATTGATCAAATCTAGAGGCCTCACCTTCTGCTTCTGAAATAACTTTTTGTTTATAACCTTCAGCATCCTCAATTGCTCTTTTAGCATTACCTCTGGCAATAGGAACAACTTGATTGGCATAAGTTTCAGCTTCATTACGAAGTCTTACTTCGTCTTCTCTTGCTTTAACTACATCATCAAAAGCTTCTTTTACTGCATCCGGTGGTCTTGATTCTCTAATTGACACAGCAACTACTTCAATTCCGGTTTTATAAATATCAAGCCTAGTCTGTAATCTTGATTTGACGTCCATCGCTATTTGTTCTCTTCCAACAGTCAAAACACTGTCCATAGATGTACTTCCAACAACATGTCTTAGTTCTGCTTCTGATGCCTGAGCTAAACTGTCCTCTGGAGCAGAAGCTTCGAGCAAGAAAAATACTGGATTTGAGCGTTTGTATTGAACTGCGACTTCTACGTTCACAATGTTTTCATCTTTAGTTAGCATTGAGGAATTAGTTGTATGCGTAAAGAGTTTTTCGGTATTGACAATAAACCTATTATCGACAAAAGGAGGATTCCAGTGGATTCCAGGTCCTTTTGTTGTTGAGTATTTTCCGAATCTTAAAACTACTGCCTCTTCTTGGGCGTCAACAGTATAAATACCAAAAGCTGAATATAAGAGAATTATCCCAATCAAAGCAGCAGGCAAGATTTTTTTAAATCCACCGCTTCCTCCATCAGGACCTCCTCCAAATAATGAATTTATTTGGCTTCTAAATTTTTTTATTAGTTCATCGATATCTGGAGGATTGTTATTATTTTTCCCCCATGGATCTCTAGAACCATTGTTATTTCCTTGATCATTCCATGACATATTTGTATTCTAGGTTGTTAAGTCAAATAATGGAATTCAATTTTGTATTTTAGACAGAATCTTCATAACCTTATCATCTTCGTCAGAGAAGAAAGTTTGATCAATGTTGAACTTTTTTAACCAAGTCATCTGTCTTTTAGCAAGTTGATAAGTTGCG